>JAZDGN010000131.1:0-19294 GCA_043806875.1 Pseudomonadota bacterium | reverse complement strand
GCCATGGGATACTTATCCTTGAACGGAGCTTGTGACCTCGTCCAGAGCTTTTCTGATAATTTTTGCCAGGTCTTCTTTAGAGAACGGTTTCTGAATGAAATACACTCCTTCGTCAAGAACACCATGATGGGCAATGGCATTGCTCGTGTATCCAGACATGAAGACGCGCTTGAGACCAGGGTAAAGGGATTGCAGGCGATTTGCCAGTTCGAGCCCGTTCATCTGGGGCATGATTACATCTGTAAGGAGCAGGTGAATTACGCCTGTATATTCTTCGGCTAAACTTATGGCGTCTTTGGGTGTGTGTGAGGTCAACACGATGTAACCCAACTCATCAAGGATTCTTCGGACAAGTTTCAGAATTGAAGGGTCATCCTCCACAACTAAAATCGTTTCACCACAGCCAAGAGGAATTTCCTCTGTGTTTTTACCCTGGATAGTGACAGCCTCACCCACATGTCGGGGCAGGTAGATTTTGATGGTCGTCCCTGTACCCGGCTCACTGTAGACATTGATGAATCCGCTGTTCTGTTTGACGATTCCGTAGACTGTTGACAATCCGAGTCCGGTGCCTTTATCCTGAGTCTTTGTGGTGAAAAATGGTTCGAAAACCTTGTCCAGCACTTCCTTGCCCATACCGCAGCCGTTGTCGCTTACAGCCAGCATGACAAACTCACCGGTAACAAAACCATGGTGATCGGTACAATAGGCCAAGTCAAAAGTCATCATTTTGGTTTCGATGGTTACCTTGCCAACTCCTGTGATTGCATCCCTAGCATTAACACACAGGTTAGCCAAGATCTGGTCGATTTGGGATGGGTCCATTTTTACATGCCACAACATCGGCTCCGGCGACCATTCGAAATCAATGTCCTCCCCAATGAGGCGCCGGAGCATTTTGAGCATACTCTCCACATTTTGGTTCAGGTCAAGCACCATGGGGACGATGGTTTGCTTGCGGGCAAAGGCTAACAGTTGCCGGGTAATGTTCGCTGCACGGCTTGCTGCCTTTAGGATTTCTTCAAGATCTGCCCGTATGGAGGTCAAATCAACCTCACTCATAGCCAGTTGGGTGAAGCCCATGATCACGCTGAGCGCGTTATTGTAATCATGCGCTACCCCGCCTGCCAGTGGTCCGACGCTTTCCATCTTCTGGGCCTGGATCAACTGCGACTCCAACAGTTTGCGATTCGTGATGTCGACAAACGACACCAGCCTGCCCACATCGTGTCCATCCTGAGCAGTAACCAGTGAGCAGGAGACTTCGACATGGAATTCCGTGCCATCTTTACGCTTTGCGAAAAACTCTTTAGTTTCTCCATTCCCTCTGTCTATAATCGCTGTGACATCTGAAAGATTTTGTATCTTTATGGAGGTAAACAACTCGTCTGCATGTTTATCTTTGATTTGATCTCTGTCTGTATACTTGAACATTCGGAGGAATGCAGGGTTTGCATAATTGATCTTTCCCCCACGGTTTGTTATGATGACCCCGTTGATTGATGAGTCCAACGCATTATAGGCCACCCTCAATCGTTCTTCCGTCTGCTTGCGCTCGGTGATGTCGTTTATACTGGACAGAATGTATTGTCCTTGGGTTAACTGGAGTACCTGGGCCGAGAACAAACCTGTGATGACTTTAGCGCTCTTTGTCCGGAATTGATATTCCCGGCTAACTACTGCATGGCCAGCACGAAGATCGTCCACCACCTGCTGTCTATCCCCTTGATCAGCCCATAGATTCAGTCCTATTGACGAGTTTGCCAATGCTTCTTTCCGTGAGAACCCGCTCATCGAAGTGAATGCATTGTTAACCTCGATTAATTTGCCATCTTCCCCATGCGTTATTGTGATCGCATAAGGCGAGGTCTGGAAAGCCTTGGAGAACGTCTCATGGCTTTCTATCAAAGCTTTTTGAGTCCGCTTATGCTCAGTGATATCTGTTGCAATCCCTTCAAAACAACCATCTTCTGAAGATAACGAACCTGAAAATTGAATCCATGCTATAGAACCATCATCTTTTCTAATTGGGGTTTCGAATTTACCAATTTTGCCGTACCTTGTTAAGGTTGTACTCAGTTCGTCTCTCATTTCTGGATATACATAATGTTCAATGGCAACATAATTATTTATGCAGTCGTCGATAGTTTGATATCCAAAAATTTCGGCCATTCGTTCATTGGCCATCACGATTTTACCATCGGATAGCCTTGAACGAAACAATCCTACATAGGCGTTGTTGAAAATATTTTTATATGTTCTCTCACTCTCCCACAACGCCTCCTCTGCCCGCTTACGTTCGGTAATATCACGGTCAACACCGCGATATCCACGCAACTCTCCATTTGCATCCATGATCGGCACGCCATTAGTCAGAAGGCACACTCGCTGTCCATCCTTGCGGACATTCCAGTTTTCAATATCTTGTATTGGTTTTTTTTCGGAAACGATTTTGGTAAACGCCTCTTTAACTCTGTCAGCCTCATGGTGATCCATCAGGTCAAATGGTGTCTTTCCTATCAGTTCCTGGGGAAAGTAACCAAGAATCTTTTCAACACTCTTTGAGCAATCTGTATATCGTCCTTTAGAGTCGACTTCCCATATCCAATGATCCATCTTTTCAAGAATCCCACGAAACCGTTCTTCTCTACCTCCCAACCCATCTTCCGCTTTCTTGTTCTCCAAATCTGATCGCAATAAGTTCCGAGTCTTTTCTTCTATTTTCTCATAAGGTGGTTTTTCAGCCATATTACACCTCTCATATTGTTGAGATGGATCTGACCACTGAAATGACCAGCACAACCGGGATACCGGATGACCTGAGTTTTACATGATGGGACAGGCTCCAACCGTTCATCCGGGGCATGTCGAAATCCGTCACTACGAGGTCTATGAAATTCGTTACAAAAAGATATAATCTTTCGGTACCGTCAGAGACTGCAATGACGTCATAGCCTATTTTTTTGATAATTCTCAATAGCAGATTCCGGACAGCACTTTCATCATCCACAACCAGTACACGTTTCGTAAATATTTTCACTATTATCTCAACATCAGTGTTCTGGATTTGCCGGACATGAAGGTTGTCATAGGGAATATTATTCCCCGGAAATTTCCAGAATGCTGTTCAGTGTTCCGAAACAATTCGAGCAGGATTGCTGGTTGATAGGATCCTTGATCCATAGGTTGTCAACCCTGAACTTGTATTCATATATGCCGGGAGAAAGCATTAGCAGCTTCTGCCAGATGCCATTCCCAGTGTGCGCCATGGGATGTTTCCGGGGGTCCCAGCCATTGAAATTCCCGACAAGGACCACCTCTTCAGCTTGGGGCGCATTGAGGGTAAACTTCACTAACTGCCGGTTGAGCGCTGGACTGGATTGTTTTTTTTTCATTGTATCCTCTGCCTGTTTTTTTAGGTGGAAATCCGCACCCATAGGGTTTGGATTCAGACAATCCCATATAGGGGTGCAAGACCCTGCCCACCTATGAGGCAGGCTATATAAGGTTGCTGCATTATGATTGCCAATCTTCCGCACTACGCAATGTGAAGATCGTTAACCTGTACGGCATCGACAAAACCCAGTTGAGAATTCACCCAGATGCTTGATAACTCCCAGGCTCTTTCGTAAGAGGAGTCTCTAACCTTTCTAACCTCTGTTCAATCCTGGCAAGGGACTCAACGACTTGATCATTTTTTGCGCCTCGACTGAAGCAGGGATTGTTGACCCACCAGTCCATCCCCATTTCCCTGGCCTTATCCACAGAACAAATGACCAGGCGGAGCTGAATGGTCAACAGTTCGACATCGACCAGACTGATCTTGATATCACCGGCAATCACAATCCCCTTGTCCAGAATACGCTCCAGCAGGTCTGCGATGTTGGTACTCTGGATGGAATGGTGCGCATTTTGTTGAATGGCCATATAAAACCTCCGAGTTGGATAAGTTGATTAAAAATTTAAAACGGGTTTTAAGTACCAATCATAACAATTTGCCCAGGGGGCCCAGATCAATATTGAGATCGTTCTCTTCAAGGTTAAATTCTTTTCTGAGCCTGTCAATCTCTTCAGCCTGCTTCATTAAAGTCATTCCGATGTTTTCAATCTCTTCATCCATGAGTGATCCTGCATCAATTCGACGGATCGCCTGAAGTTCCAGGAGTTCGTGGATGACTTTCACCAGGGTGAGCACCAGTTGACCGAGCCCGTTTTTTGTTTTTTCCGGATCAAGATTGATGCGGGGGTTCCGGCGGTCATTTGTTTTGCAATGAGATTGTGCCGGAACAGAGCTTTTACCCATAACCTTGACAAAATCACTGAGAGTTTCAGATTCAATCTTAGATTCCATCACACTGTCCATTTTTTATAATCTCCGGGTTTGATTGATGGTTTCACTTTTCCCCTCAAGCAGACACAAACTACTTTTCATGAGTCTATTCTTAAGTTGCCGGCATTGTCTGCTCTGATTCCTAACCTTATGGGAGGAGAATTAGAGCCGTTCACTGGTATTCCTCCATGGATCGTGTCCAAGGACCCAACCACCAGCTGCAACGCAATATAAATTAAATCCACATTGGCAACAGAAACCACCACTTCACCAAAAACAACTGCGCCTTTGTTGAGAATACGATCCAGGGTCTCGCAAAGAGAGATGTGTTCCGTTTCCTCGATGGAAAAATCAGCCATGGTTATTCTTTCTTCCTTTCAGTAACAGGTAGGCATCAATCAAACAAAGACTTCCCCAACGCTTCCATCCGATTCATCCCACGGGTTTCCCCCATGTAGTGGACCAGGACCTGGATTTTCCCGGGAAATGTTCGCCCAAACTTTTCCCGCAGTTGCCCCTCGTTCCGGGATAGGGCAGAACACAGGGGGCAGGTACTGATCGGTGTGGCAAGATTGAGAAAAAGCACCGGCACATCTATCCCCAGTTGCCCGCAGGAATTCACCAAGTCTACTGTCTCCTGAAATGCCATTTCCGTTAGTATGGTTACCGCATATAGAGCTGACCTGCCGGAGTCCTTCAACAAGACACGCAGGTGCTTGAGATCTTTTGATATTCGAATCAGTTGATCCGAAACTCCGGGGAGTCGGAAAACGCGCTTATACTTCAAAAACAGGTTGAAAAACATCTTCAACCATTGCTGAATGAGTTCCGGGGTTTCCAAGAGCCGAATCAGGTGCCCGGTCGGAGCAGAATCGAGTATGAAGATCTGGTACTGATCCTCGGCAAGAAAACCCATGGCCAACGTGAGGGCCATCACTTCATCCAGACCGGGGGGAGAGAGGTCCATGACACGTTCCATTACCTCACGATCGAATGTAAGATCCAGGGCAGGCGAAAGGGCAACAAGAAATTTCTCCAGTTCTGCCTGATACTTTTCTTTCAAGCCATCAAACTCTGCCTGGGCATCGATTTCCATAGCTGTCAATCCGGGGATCAGCTGTGTAGGCTTCGGTCCGATTCGTTTGCCCAAGCAGTCCGACAGGGAATGGGCAGGATCTGTGGAGAACAGGAAAACGCCCTTATCGGGAAATGCCCGGGCCATCCTTATTGCCGTTGCACAGGCCAGGGTGGTCTTTCCCACCCCCCCTTTGCCGGCAAAAACCATAAGTCGTGTTTCAGGAGAAGGCAGTTTGCAAGGCATCTGGACCGGCAAGACCATTGATAATTGCTCGCCGTTTATGCTGGGTGGGGGACGCTGACCACCGGATGCCGGATACTTCAGTGCAACCAATCCGTCCCAGAACCCCGCAAGGGGTACTGGACCGCGAATTTCTTCCGGATATTGTTGAACTCCCCATAGTGAACAGGCTGATATTTTCCCCTTGAGCTGATCGAGCACTTCCATCTGCCTGCTGTGCCGGTCCGAGCAAACCATGCAAACACTTTTCGGGTAAAGCCGATTCACCACGATATTGCTCACCGGGATCCTTGATTGTTTCAATCCCTCAAGCAGCCTCAACGTCTCAGTGACACTGAGGGCTTCGGCAAGCATGACAGGCACAAAACAACACCGCTTCGAATCTTGCAGCAGCGCCTCCATCTGTTTGACAGAACTGGCCAGCCCCATGAGAAATTTATCCAGTTCATCTGGCCGATATGTACCGCTGAACAGCTTTTTCATATAACGATGTTTGGCCAGGAGCGCATCCAGCGCATCCAGCCACCGCTTGATCAATGCTGGCATGGACAACAACCTGAGGGTGTGTCCCGTCGGAGCGGTATCCACCACAATGCAATCATACGTATTGTTTTCCACCCATCCAGAGATCTCAAGGAAGGCCATCAACTCGTCCATTCCCGGCAGGGAAAGGTCAAGAATCTCAGTGATATCTTCGCCATCGAAGAACGTTCCACGAGATGCAATCTCCCGGAGTTTTTGGGTGTGGCTTTTCTTGAAAGAGTCCAGGGACTTTCCTGCATCGAGTTCGATAACGTTTAAATTACGAGGAATGGGTGTGTCGGCGAGACTATCGGCCAAGGAATGGGCCGGATCAGTCGAGACGATGAGAATGGATGCTTTTGGGGTCAGGGTAGCGAACCTGAGCGCCGTTGCCGTTGCGCACGTTGTCTTGCCGACCCCGCCTTTGCCGCCGAAAAACAGCAATCGCAAATGACTGTTTCCTAAGAAAAGAGGCCAGTCCTTGTGGGTTTTCATAGTCACTTATTGGCATCCTTTTTCATTGCCCTCATGTAGATCGGCCATCCGTTGCCAGTTGCCAATTACCCATCGTTCTTCATTCTTCGGGTGTGTCAGAGTCTTCTTCATCTCCGATACGGGTATTGCGCTCCTGAATAATTTCCAGCCTGTCAAGGAGCTGTTTTTCACGAGCGTCGAACTCGTCCTCCGTTATTCTTTCCGTCTCCAGCATCATATAAAGATCGCTCAGTTCGGCCGTTATAGACTCTGCTTCGTTTGCCATCTCCTGTTGAACGGAGTTGTGCAGTTCGCGAAATATCCAAAGGATACTGCGCATCGGAAAAAGCAGTATGTCATCAACAAGCAGCATGTAATCTCCTTTTTCTCTGTGAGTCGTGTTCCATAAGCAGCATTTACCCTTTTTATCGCATATCAGTTTCCTTATCCCGGGCGTTCACAATTTCAGATCAATAGCGACAAAATTGTGGGGAGCCCAGGGGCCGTTGTAATCGAAGGAATAATTATTGTCGAACAGATTGGCTGCTTTTAAAATGCCTTTTTCAAACGCTTTCTGGTCTGCCTTATCCCGGCCTACCAGACAGGCAAGGCTCATGACCTCCAATTCGCTTCGGCATGGGTTTCTGATAATCTCGAAGCAGGCACTGGAAAGAATCTCCTCTACCGTTTCAGTATGAATCTCCCTTTCTTCATTCAACAGGTTGTCAAACATACGTCCCAACGCGAGCTTCTCCTCATGGGCCGGCTCCCGATTGGCGACAAAATACCGATCGCGCACTGTCCTGAGTTCCGGATGTTTGCTGATAAAATAGTCAAATATATTCGGCACATCCCAGGTGACCCTCAGCCCCATCTCCACTTTTGCGTTGACATGGTCAAGTGCTTCCTGGAAAGATTCCTGATTGAGGGTCAATATCCGCCGGATTGCCTGGGGACCATCTGCAATGATACCGAATGTCATGGGCAGCGGCGTACCCTCTTCCACCAACCGCCGAAGCACGCCCTGATGGGCCGCAAGGTGTCGCCGTTCCGGTCGCAATTTCTTATTGGAGACATCGCTGACAACGGCTGAAATCTTCCCTTCTGAAAGGGTATAGACAACACCTTTGTCAATCCCCGGTATTTCGAGGTTTTGACCGCCAGCCCAGGCAACTACAGCGTATAGATAGATTCCTTTATAATCTGGAGAATGAGCAGCCATTTTTGTTTTCCCTATCCAATTTTACGGTTTCCAGGTAATTGTCAAAGAATCCTCAATCGGTTTTATCTTCCATAGCAGAGGGCGAAGCAGTGGTCCAGGTGACCGACCTGAGTTTGCCGTCCTCGGTTTTGATTTCCAGCATTGCGGTGCAGGTCAAACACCTGATCAGGCCTTGATAATCATCGTAAACATCGTCCAGATCCACTTTGTGCCCGCAGGAAAGACAGTTAATTTTCATATCGTGTCCCTTTCTTGTTTTTGCCATCTATCTTTCTGTCGTGAAAAGGAGCATCTCTGGGAATCAGACGGGAACCGGCATTGAGCTTCAGACCGTGTTTTTTGTTCAATGTGACCTTCAGTGCTGTTTTCTCTTTTTCGAATCCGATTCGACCGGACTCAAAATGGGTGAGCGATATTCCGGTAAAGTGCCGACAAGACCGAAAACATCGGATCGTCCGGCTGGTGGGAATATGGGCCGCCCCCTTCAACCTTGTCATCGGGCTACCTCCTTTGAACATCATCCATACTTAGTAAGAAATTCTAAATTCACCATTGTTCCGGGCCGGTTTACGGTTGAGTCCATGAACTGGATTACCAGGAGCGTCGCCGGTGGCTTTAGCACCGATGGCCTCCAGAAGTACGGATTTTTCAGCCTCTATTTCCCGAAACCGTGTATCTATAGCCTGCACACGATTCATAGCACTTTCCTTTTCCTTACCCCGCCGGGCTTTTTCCATTTCCAGGGATCCAATTCTGAAATAAGCCCTGTAAGGCTCAAGCACTTGGCCGCGGGTTGCCGAGTGGGTGCGGATGTTTACAAGACCTCGAATAGTTTTTTTGGGTAAAGACATGATAAGAATCCTTCAGTAACGGTTATTGTTTTTTTCCAGTCTGTCTCTGCAATCCGCAGACCTTCTGCATGACTTCCTCCAGCACCTCGGGCATGAGTGGCTGACCGCCGCGGGTAACCTTGGATGTATTTATGCTCAGAACGTCACGGCATGTTCGCAGAAAAAGAGGGTCATCCATCCGAGCGTGTCCGCCAAGAGATGACAGGATGCGGGCAATTGCGATACTGGCGCGAATGGTGGGCCGGTTGTTATTAACTCCCGTATTTCGCAACTCTCTCACAATATCAACGATGGTTTCCACATCAACAGATTCCAGGCCTGACCGAACCATTGCAGCCTGCACTTCTGTCTCCCTGTCAAAATGCCCCAGATGAATGGTGATGAGACGGTCCATCAACGCATCCTGGGTTTTGTGGACCCCTGCATACTCCTCGGGGTTGGATGTAAAAATCGCCCGGAAACCGGGATGCACATCCATATACCCCTTGTCTTTCCTCCGAAGCTTTGGCAAATTCAAAAATTTTTCTTCCAAGACACTGAGAAGCGCGTTATTGGCCTCCGGTCTTGATCGGGTGAACTCATCATAAATGAGGGTATTTCCGTTCATGCAGGCAGTGGTCAACCGGTTGTCCTCCCACTGCGTATTCAAAGATTCCTCGGTTTTCATTACTGAATGGATATAATTATCATATAGTTTAGACTTGCGGTATCCTGATTCCCTGCCAATCAGGTCCGAACTTCCAAACTCGTCATCTCCGTGAATGAGAGTCACCGGTCTGCCGAGTTGCGCTGCAATATGAAAAGCAAGGGTTGTTTTTCCAGTGCCTGCAGGGCCGGAGAAGTGCACCGGATATCCCACATCAAGATAAGCAAGGGCACGTTCCGTCACATCCTGGATGTAAGGGGTGTTGACGAATTCCATGCTGGGCTCGGGAAGGATGTCGTCATTTGGCGTCGGCATTATCTGGACTGCTTCTGAAATGACACTCATAGATTCAGTTCTCATAAAAACACTCCCGATGGTGAAAGAGTTTCCTGGAAATTGTAACGGTAATATAACCAGGCTCTGATATAATACGCCACCTATTTTTCCAATTTTCTGGCCTGGGTGATCCACATTTCAACGTTAGCTGGCCCTGCCATATCCCCCAGCGCTTTCCGAATTTCTTCAATTGTACTTGAGGCTATTTTTGCAAACGTAACGATACCAGCCTCGTTCAGACGTTTGCTCACGGCAGGACCGATTCCATTGATCTGTGTAAGGTCATCCGGTTCTGGGTGGACTTTGGCGGGTTGGCGAACCTTCAACGGCTGGGCCGTACTGCTTTCCTGAACTTTCTGGTCTTTGTCCTTAACCGCAAGTTCAATTGCCTCCGATTTTATGCGGCTTTGGGCTGGAGAGCCTGTTTTTTCAGCTTTCATATGCTCTTTAACAGGAAATGAAACCGCCTCCGTTTTTTCCTGGTCTTTAACTGAAAATGCAGCCTTCTCCACGTTTACGTGCCCTTTGGGTGAAGTGTCAGTTCGTTTCGGTTCTCCCGGCATTTTTGCCGGCCTGCCAGCCTTTACGGCTTTTTTTTCCCCGGCAGGTGCTATTTGGGACCATACCCCACGGGCGCCGGCAATATCATCGGAAATTCCCTGGATAAAATCGGCCGATTGCAGCTTTAGTGTGTCAATCGACTGTTTTACATTTAACAAAAACAAATGGCGTTCAGCCTTATCCTTGCCGGTAGAGGCTGCATGCTCTTCACGAAATTGCTTTCCCAGATCGGACACGGTAGACTTCATACTGCCTGTGAACGTTTGAAGCTTCTCTTTCAGCTTATGGGTCATGTCGGCGTGGTCACCGCGGAAATCGTCCTGCATGTCCGACACTTCTTGTTTCAGATTTGAGACATAGGTTTCTGTTTCGGCCACAAAGGTCTTTAAATTATCTTTCATGGTTCCGGCCATCCGGGTGTGATCCTTGCGAAAACCCCGCTGCATGTCAGCCACATTGGACTTGAGTTCAGACATTCCATGTTTTAAATTGGCAATGAATTCTTCCCGTCCATTGCGGAGGGAATCTATTTCATCACGCAGATTTGTCATATCTTCGGTAAATCGCCCCATGGTCTTCTCCTTTATCGATTTTGCACTAAATGCCGGACTTGCCGTTACATGAGGAGCCTGTTGCAGGCTCCCCATGCAAGGATTGCCCAAATGGATTTGAATGGGAAAAGGGCAAGAATTGCAGATTGGTCCATTCCGTCTAATCTACCCTCCCCCCGGGTTTTCAGGCAGGGGCTGCCGCGGAGGCTGTGAGACCGATGGCTTCAGCATACTTCAGGTACGTTTCCACTGAGGCAATAACCACTCTTGCTTCAATGGACAGCAATTCGATCCCTACAAGCGATACCTTTGCCCAGGCATCAATGACGATACCTTTATCAAGTATTCTGTCCACAACTTCTGCCAGACTCGATGAATCTGTCGATTTTTGCATTTTGGCCATGGTGGTTCTCCTTTTTTAATTTGTAACAGGTGCACTGATTTTGTCATATGCATGCATGCAGACCTTATACATTGCACTAAGTGTGCCTGTGGCGTATCCTTTCGCAGCAGAAGTTTGGATCAGTTTCAATAGGCTGAAATTCAAGACAATTAGAAGTGGAGCCGGAAAAATTTATTCCCGGAAGATAAGAACAAGGTGCTGCAGACTATTGAGCAGGCGCCATTATAAAAAGGAATCCATTCCATAGTTAAGGAACTGGCGCTTATGAAAGGCACAATCGTTTTATTGCATTCAGAATGTCGGTGTGCTGAAAAGGCTTTGAGAAATACTCAGAGATCAATCCGCTGGAGAGTGAGGCTTGAACAATTTCGTCATCTTGGTTGAAGTATCCGGAAATCAGTATAATGGGAACCTCGGAATCCATTTCCTTTATTTTCTTTGCCAGCGCCAACCCATCGATATCAGGCAGTTTAGCATCAAGGAGGACCAGTTCAAAACGCTGGTCCCCCATTGCCGTCAGGGTCTCCAACCCGTTTAAAGCCCTGGTCAGAACAAACCCTTTCTGCTTCAGAAGGTGTTCCATAGCCCAGAATATGTCCGGTTCGTCGTCCACAACAAGAAATGCCCGTTCTTTGATTTCCATGAGATCCTTAATCGTTTAATTACAATAATCCTCTGGTTGTGGAAAAAATTCCTCCGGCATCATGTTTCTCTCCGGAACAGATACCCATCACTGTGTGGGCAGCTTCACAACAAAGGTGCTGCCCCTCCCTCTGGCACTATACACCTCAATAATACCGGCGTGCTGTTTCACAATGGCATAGGCGATGGAAAGTCCCAACCCGATGCCTTCTCCCATAGAAGCGGTTGTAAAAAATGGATCAAATATTTTATCAATGTTTTTTCCCGATATGCCGCTGCCTGTATCTGTTATCCGCAACAAAACGTTCTCAACCTGACTTTCTGATCCAATCGTCAGGGTGCCGCCATCGGGCATTGCCGCAATGGCATTGAGGAAAAGGTTGAGAAACAGCTGTTGGAGAAGCCCGTAAACCCCGTTGACCTTAATGGATTCCCCGGTGAAATTCGATACTATTTCAATTTTTTGAATTCTGGCCTGGTTGGAAACCAGCGACACGGTTTCCTGCACCAGAGAGATCAATTCTACAGGTTCAATCGCGTGCTTTGAGGCCGGGCGGGCAAACTTAATCAGATTATCGATGATGGCAGCAGCTCTCTTGATCCCCGAATTAACCTTAGCTGCACATTCCTTGCGAAATGCAACATCAATGTCATCATCCATAAGAAATTGGGCAGCGGAAGAACTGATGGCCAGGGGATTTCGTATTTCATGGGCAACCCCTCCGGCCATAACGCCCAGGGCAGCCAGCTTCTGTGACTGGAAAAGTTCCATCTCCAGTTTGCGCTGTTCGGTCAGGTCCCGTCCCACCGCTACGATGCCGATGGTTTTCGACATTTCATCCTTCATGGGCGAGAAGATCCAGGACACACGGATGCTCGATTTTTCTTTTGTAATCAAGTTCCACTCAACCGCTTTTGGTCTGTGGCCGTGCATCACCTCAGAAAAAACCTTCAGCCTTTTTATATTTTCATCCTTAAGCAAACAGTCCTGGAACAGCGGGACATTGTCATCTTCCATGGAGAACCCGAAAATTTTTTCTGCTGCAGGATTCATGGATATAAACCGCCCCGATGTATCAAGGGATAGAACAATGTCAGTTGCGCTCTCAACGACACTTGCCAGATGACGTTCAACCTGCTGGATCTTTTCGCTCAACTGCACCTGCTGGGTAATATCATCCATCAGAAACATCACGTTTTCAACCACACCCTGCCGTATAACCGGAATCATTCTATAGTAATATACCCGCATGGGAACCCCGGGGGCTCGGTACATCAACCGCTGGCCATTGGTCGACTGAGAGTTTTGAAAAACACCCCGGATTTGATCCAGAACCGGCAGGCGCTGGAGAATGACGGCAGGGAATACTTTTTCCAGTTTCTGTCGGATTGTTTCCGATAAGCACAGGTTGTTTTTTTCCAGAAAATTTCGATTTGCGGATACGACGCACAGTGTTCTGTCAATCAAAAGCACGGAGGAGGGAATGGACTCCAACAGCATTTCATAGAGTTCTTCATGTTTTGAGGATACATTGGAAACGTTCACAGGGTCAGCAGTCATGGCTCACTATCCCCTGTTTTTTCATCGTTATCAAGAAGATCAGCCCGGTGCTGTTCATTTTCGGGCAGCACAAAGTTGTAAGGAGGCCATGGGCCGCTCAAAAAAAACTTTGTGGTTTTCATCCTGAGACGCATGTGTTCAAATGCCCTCCGGAATGGAGCAAGGGATTTTCCGGGCACGAGAAAATAAAGGGAGAGCATTGGCGATCGGCGATCGAGCATTGACGGAGTCTCAATTCTACAGTTTACGAACAGACCGGTCAATGCGCTGCGCAATTGTCCGGCGATTTTCACCTTCGCTTTCGTGACGCAGTCTTCCAGGGCATAATGATGCTTTCGGGCAGCCAGATAAGTTTTTCCGGAGAAGCCGGGTGCTGGATCATTGCCATAAAAATCCGCTACTGAAATTTCAGCGTCATCAATCATCAATCGGATTCCCATTTCCACGCAACTATCGAGTTCTTTGAGAAGCGCTTTATAGTAGCTGGCGTTTTTCTTTAAAAGCTCAATGACCTGGGACCTGTCCCTGAGCACGCACCCGTACCGCACCGGAATGATCGTTCGGTCGCTGTGAAATGACTCCATAACCTTTTTGTATTCAATTACCTGGGGAATATCCGGCACCTGATGGGCATCGAGGATTTCAGATACAGCAGAGCCGATGCCGTTTGTGGAAATCAAAAACACAGGCTGCCCGCCCACCCCGGCAAGGATCGTTTGCGTCTGGATCTCATTGCTGTAAAATATGCAATACAGTAAATACATGTCTCACCGATCGTCCATATCAAGGGAAGGGAGAAAACTGTAGGGAGGCCATGGTCCCGATAGGTGCAACACCAATCCCTCCCGGTCATTGTGTTCATTGGCCTGGTTAACCTCATCCCTGAAAGCGTCTGTGTTTTCCCGTGTTACCCAAAATGCCCAGTTCAGAACCATATCCATTGCTTCACCATCAAGGGATAATACCTTGCGTTCGCAAAATTCAGAGGAATGCCGGCACAATTCATCGCCCGTATCCGTGATGACCCCTTTCAACCAGGCATTCAGCTCTCTGTCAGCACTGCTCCTTATCCGTTGCTCGCTAAGATAGCGTTTCCCAGGCGATAATGAGGCGAGCCGCCCTTCTTCTCTTGACAGCATAAAGGCCGAAAAGCTTTTTCTGGCCTGGGTTCTGTCCAGCACCCCCTTTACTGCCCACTCCTCCTTCCCGGCCGCTTTTTCCAGAAACCGGGATATGGTGTCGTGGTGGACCCCAAGAAGCTTCTCAAGGGAGGTAATCGAGGAAAAAAAGGTCCCGAACCGGGCTGGGAATGCCGGAGACCGGCGCATGACTTCCTCTACAACTTCCTCGTGGCGACAGGCGCGGGGCCCGATCCAGGACAAGTCCTTCATCCTGCTGTCAGCTTCCGGGCCACAAAACTCTTCGAAGGCTGATACACCAATCACCGCGACAATATCCTTGAACGCCCATTGGAATACCGGCTGTTTTCCATCCAGGCCGACAACACCTTGATTCGGCAGGCAATGGGGACGTGCAAAACAAAAAAGGTAAAGCCCATCCCCTTTATCCCCCGGCGTCTTTATAACGCCATGATCAGTGGGCATAACAGGCCTCATCGTTTAGGCTCCGGTTATGGCGTGTAATAGATCGGGTCATACACTTATCCAATGGTTTCCAGGTTACTGATTAAATCTGCCATGGTGATTTGAAGCACCACCATTTTCTTGCTTTTTCCAATAGCTCTTGCCTGAACCACCCTGCGAAGGGCCGTCATCGAGGCTTTGCGACAGACCCCGGCGATGTCGGCACCGCTATAGCCCTCTGTTTTAGCTGCCAGTTCAGGAATGCCGATTCCTTTGGCAAGGGGCTTGTTCCGAAGATGGATAGCAAAAATTTCCTGGCGGTCTTTTTCATCCGGCAGCATAATTTCAACTATCTCATCAAACCGTCCGGGTCTCAGGGTCGCACTGTCGAGCATATCGACCCGATTGGTGGCACCAAGGATGAGGACACCCTTTAATTCTTCGATCCCATCCATTTCCGCAAGGAACTGGCTGAGGACCCGATCCGCCACATGGGAATCGGAACTGCCTGAACTCCGCACTGGAATCAGAGCATCAATTTCGTCAAAAAACACGATGCACGGCGCTGCCTGCCTTGCCTTGTGAAATACATCCCGCACAGCCTTTTCGGATTCTCCAACATAATGTGACAACAGGGCTGGTCCTTTTACGGAAATAAAATTAACCTGGCTTTCTGTGGCAATGGCTTTTGCCAGCATAGTTTTCCCGCAGCCGGGTGGCCCGGTCAAAAGGATGCCCTTGGTTGGCCTGATCCCCGCTTCCTCAAAAAGTTGGGGAAATTTCAACGGCCACTCTACGGCTTCCATCAGCCGTTCTTTTGTCGTTCCAAGACCACCCACAACGTCCCAGCGTACATCCGGGACCTCGACAAACACCTCACGGATTGCAGAGGGTTCGACTTCCTGCATGGCAGAAAGAAAATCGTCCATGTGCACTTCGAGCTTTGCCAGTTGTTCATAAGGGATCTGGGTCAAGGCAAAATCAATGTCGGGCATGATGCGCCTCAGGCAAATCATGGCTGCCTCACGACAAAGGGCCTCGAAATCGGCTCCCACAAACCCATGGGTGATCTCCGACAGATGAACCATATTCACATCCTGGGCCAGGGGCATTCCACGGCTGTGGATCTCAAGGATTTCCAGCCTGCCGTTTCGATCCGGGATGGGTATGCTGATCTCTCTGTCAAAGCGTCCCGGCCTGCGCAGCGCGGGATCCAGAACGTTGGGAAGATTAGTTGCGGCAATGACAATAACATTCTGGCGTCTGTTGAGTCCGTCCATCAGGGCCAGAAGTTGCGCAACCACCCGTTTTTCCACGTCACCCACAACATTCTCGCGTTTTGGCGCAATGGCATCGATCTCATCCAGGAACACGATGCTCGGACCCTTCCGGGATGCGTCCTCGAAGATCTTACGCAGGTGGGCTTCGCTTTCTCCGTAAAACTTGTGGATAATTTCAGGACCATTTACGGAAAAAAAATTGGCATCTGTCTCATGGGCGATGGCCCGGGCGATCAATGTCTTGCCACAACCTGGCGGACCATGCAGCAGGACCCCTTTGGGTGCATCGATTCCCAATCGCTTGAAAACCTCCGGATAGCGCAGGGGGAGTTCAATCATTTCCCGGATACGCTTGAGCTGCCGTTTTAAACCTCCGATGTCTTCATAGGATATGGTACGGCTGACTTCCTCTTCACCGCCTTTAGCGATCTCAAGCTGCGTTGTTGGATTGATGATCACCGGCCCTTTAGGGCTGGTAGCTCCCACCTTGAAGTCGGCTGAACGGCTTCCGAACAGGGTGGCCCGTATACGGTCTCCTTCCAGAACCGGCAGGCCGTCTAACAGACTGCCGATGTATTTCAAGTCCCTGCTTTCAGGAGTGATGGTTGTCGGGGTAAGCACAATCCGGCCGGCAGGCTGACATGCAATCGATCGGACCTCCACGAATTCATCTATCCCAGCTCCAGCGTTTTGACGGACGAGTCCGTCAAGTTGAATGCGGGATTGACCTCGAAGATCCTTGTAGGCCGGCATTGCCTTGCAAACGGTCTTGTTTTTGCCTTCGACCTCAACGATATCTCCAATGGCAACATTCAGCTTTTCAAGATCTTCAGGGCCCATGCGGGCGAAGGCACGCCCCATGTCCTTGCTGAGCGCCTCAGTAACCTTGAGCTTTAATCCGCATGTAGTTTTCAATTGTCCTCCTGATCCAGCAAACCACCGAGACACGGTTGCTATAGGTTATTCATCACTGCCCCATCCGGTCTCCGATCCCGGGGGCTACATAATGCACTTTATCTCCAGGATACCGTTATTGCATGAAATCGTCATTTTCTCCTTGGGGTAATTCCGGGGCAAAAGTACTTCCTTACGGTATTTTTTTTCCTTTTTTTCAGCATAAATACTGAGCAGGTCATCCTTAATCTCAATACGAACATCCTCGGTGCTTATCCCCGGCATTTCAGCCAGTACAAGGGTGTGGTCTTCCTCTTCAAAGACATCCACCACCGGTTCGCGGATTTCCTGGACCACCGGCTCCCCGGTTTGCGCATCCTTTCGTATATTGCCGAAAGGCTCCACCTTGACCCCTTCACCGCCCAGACCCATCTTGACGGAGAACCCCATGACCCCCTTAAGGTCCTCTCCCTTGCCCTTAAACTTGATTTCGCCGCTTTTCGAGAGCTGCTCCCCCTTTTCCGCCAGTTCAGCGAGTTTTTCAACAAGATCGGTAAAACCTTCGAGTATCCCTCCAAACCCCGTCTTCTTCCCGTTTTTTTCACCCATGGCCTTTTCCCTTCATCGTAATTCCCAGTTGTTTGACTTTGATATGAATCGTTTTATAATCAATACGCAACAAGCGTGCCGCTTTTGCCTTGTTTCCTCCGGTATGCTCAATCGCCTGAGATATCATTTCCCGCTCCAAGGCAACAATTTGTTGGTGCAGAATATCTTTGTATGAAAAGTCTCCCTGTAAAATGTTTGTCATTTGCGGGGATGAACTCCGTTCGGAAACGGGCGCCCTGTATAGATCCAGGTGTTTATCGGTGATGATATCATCCGCTAAGAGTACGGCCCGTCGAATGGTGGATCGAAGCTGCCTGACATTGCCGGGCCACTTGTGGACGAGCAAAATATCGATGGCGGATTCGGAAAATCCTTTTACGTCTTTCTCCAACTCAGAGTTGGTAATCTTTAAAAACCGGTTAGCAAGGTAAGTTATGTCGCCCAGGCGTTCCCGAAGCGGTGGAATCCGGATGCCAAATTCATTCAGCCGGTAAAAAAGATCCTGGCGGAACGACCCTGATTCGACAGCGGTTTCAAGGGGCTGGTTACTGGCAGCCAAAAGCCGTATGTCCACGTTATAAGGTTTGTGTCCGCCTACCCGAATGGCTTTTTTTTCCTGCAGCACCCGCAGGAGGGCGGTCTGAGAATTCAGGGGCAGGTTTGATATTTCATCCAACAGCAAGGTGCCCCCTTTGGCCATTTCGAATTTCCCGGGCTTTTGAAATAGCGCCCCTGTGAAAGCGCCCTTTTCGTGGCCGAACAATTCACTTTCCAAAAGCGTCTCCGTAATGGCACCGCAATCGATGGCTACAAATGGACCGCCGGACCGGCGACTGGCGTTATGGATTGCCTGGCAAACAAGCTCCTTTCCGGACCCGGTCTCCCCCTGAATGACCACTGTGAAATCCGATTCTGCGACTTGCCTCACATCGGATATTAAGCGGTCGATCGCCTCACTTGGCCCCATGCTCCGCCGCAGGGAGAGTTTCTCCTGCAATTGGCCGGAAAGGCGATTGACTTGTTGTTTGAGCTTCCGCTCAGCCAATGCCCGGTACAGGACCCTGGCAATTTCAAGGTGGTCAAAAGGTTTGGGCAGGTAATCATGGGCGCCCATTTTGATTGCGTTGACAGCGCCGGGAACATCCGCATAGGCGGTAATGAAAATGACCGGAAGGTCCGGATCCAATTCTTTTGCCTTCGTCATCAATTCGATCCCATCCATGCCCGGCATCCTGAAATCTGTAAACAGGACTTGCGGAAGTTCAGATTTGATCAATTTCAGCGCATCAAACCCATTGTTGGCCGCCTGGACCTTGCAGCCTTCTTGTTCCAGGAGACGGGAGAGAAGGTTGCAGATCTCTTTCTCGTCATCAACGACCAGAATCTTGATATCGTTTTTTTTCATGCCATTCGGTGCGAACGATTGAACGGTCCGGTAATCGGATAAATAACCTTGATTTGCTCGTCCCGCAAATGCCCCAGCGAGTGCAGCATACCTAAAAACAATATTC
>JAZDGN010000130.1:0-156532 GCA_043806875.1 Pseudomonadota bacterium | reverse complement strand
TCTTTATCCTCTTGGAAACCTGGCAAAAGACATATCACCGGAAGTCCCAGATAACCGCAGTGGGTTTAGCGGGATCACACTTGCTCATAATGCGCGCAGCAAAAAAGACGTTATTGCTATCATAGAACGCGCCCGGTCGGCTGGAGCTCATGTAGTGAAAGAACCACAAGAAACATTCTGGGGTGGTTTTAGTGGATACTTCACCGATATTGATGGCCATTACTGGGAAGTGGCTTGGGGACCGATGTTTGAATTTGCGGATAATGGGGAATTAAGATTCAAGGCATAAAAACGTGAATTCAGATAGCTTGAGGACTAAAGAGATTGACTGGGACGGTCTCTGTTTTGGGAGAGTAGTCTGGATGTGGCGGGATATGCTGGAGTGGTGATTTTTTTAGACCATTTTTTTAAGCTTACATATTGAATCGTTGAACGTTGAAAGAATCCGGGATAATGCAAAAAAGGTTGGGTTTTAAAATTTTGCGGCCGCATATACAATAATTCTGGTATTCAATACTGTTTTCAAGCATGGCCTCACGACCGATAATACCATTATTATGGATCTTGATATTAATTGTTTGCTTCATGAATACGATCCGAATATCTAAGTACCTTTAGGGTATTGACTGATATTACCGGTGGATTTGACTGACAGATGATTTTTTTTCCTTGCATTTTCAGGCAAAATATAGAAATTTTAAGCAATTTTTTTTCAAGATACATCCTGCTGAAAAGCGTTTCGCCTGGTTCGAAAACCCTTTATCCTTATCTCTGACACTCTGAATGGGAATCGCCAGTCTTAACCAATCCCAGCCCAAACATTAATTGTTCCCTATCCAGAAAATTACCGACGACTTTTTTTATTGGTGGCGGACAACGCCTTATCACCGTTGGGGTTACGAGAATATCATCGGTAAGGGCCGATGCTGGACTTTTCAACAACTCCACAATATCCAGTTGATAATTTGACCCAAGTTCATGATTTAGCATGCTTCTAAAAAAATCGATTTTTTCCTTTGTTTTCGGACCCAGATGGGCTATGTAAAGTTTAAGCAGATACACAATGGCCTCCTTGATTACGGATGTGTTTCTTTTCTACCCCAGCACTGCCGTTGTCAGCTCACAAATCGCTTCAAGCCCTATGGGTTTTTGCATCAACTCAAAATCGATATTTTCCTGGGTGAGTTTATTCAGACCCTCAAAGAATTCCTTTGCAAAGGCCGTGACGATATATACCGGGACGTCCTTATTGATCTTCCGAATCTCACGCAAGGTCTCGACACCGTTCATCCCCGGCATCTTTAAGTCCAGATAGATGAGATGAAAGTCTCTTTCCCGGAATTTTTCAAGACCCTCTTCTCCCGATGCTGCTGTTTCCACTGAGTAATAAGTATCTTCCAATGCCAGAACAAATGAATTTCTGACCGAGGGTTCATCATCTATCACAAGAACGCGTTTTTCCATTTTTCCCCCAAATTGCCGTTAAATTTATTCTATAGCTTTATGTAAAGTTTTATCCTTTTGATACCCATTGACCGTTCGCGGCAGTTTTACCCGGAATGTCGTTCCTGACCCGGGTTTGCTTTCACACGTAATCTCACCTTGATGGGACTGAACAATACTCCGGCTGACCGAAAGCCCGAGCCCCGTTCCCTTGCCAACCGGTTTTGTTGTGAAAAACGGGTTGAAAATCGATGTCAACACTTCCTTTTTGATACCGGGCCCGGTATCAATGATCTCAATCTGAACATGGTCATCGAAATCAATGCCATGAATGATCAATGTTTTATCCGTTACTTCCGAAAGTGCATCAACTGCATTGCCGATAAGATTCAGAAAGACCTGCTGGAGGTTGCTGGGGCGTGCCTCAATTTTCCTTGTTATGCCCCTGTCTTTTCGAATTACGGTCACATTCTCCTTTTCTATCCGGTAGTTCAGGAGATTGAGAACCCGGTCGATCATCACCGGGCAATGAACTTCTTCAAACCTCTCCTCGTCGGATTTTTCCATCCGGGAAAATGTCAGAAGATTTTTGACAATGTCGATGCAGCGCCTGATTTCACGCTCCATGTCCTGGAGCACGGTAAATGCTCTATTGGTTTTCGGAACGTGTTTGAGACTGTATTGGGCATAATTGAGCATACCCATCATTGGATTATTGAGTTCATGGGCGATCCCCGCGGTTAACACGCCCAGGGCCCCCAGCTTTTCAGCCTCGATCAGCTGAGATTGGGAAGCCGTCAGCTCTTCCATTGCTTTTTTTAAGGTTTCTGCCGTCTTTTTCAATTGCAGCTCACGTTCTGTGACATTACGCATGGACAGGAGATAAGCGGTCATCTCGCCCCATGGGATCTCAACAGTTTTGATTTCCACAATTTTATGTGATCCATCAAAGTTTTCAATCGAAATGGTGGACATCTCCTTATTGTCAAGGCGGTGGGGAAAAGAGTCTCCCAAGAGCTTATGCCGGTTTTCCCCCAGATACCCTTCGGCTGAGGCATTCATCATCAGTACTTTTCCTGCCTGATCCAATATTACGACACCATCACTGTTGTTCTCAAAAATTTTTTCAAACCGCTCCTCGCTGTCATTAAGCTGTTGTGCGATTTTTGCTTTTTCTTCAGCCGCTTCCTTTTCGATTCTGGCACGTTCGGCTTTGAGTTCATTTTCCTTAAGTTTCCGCCAGATCCGCTGATTATCAAGCTGAATATAGCGCCTCCGGAGCAAGGCAGACAGACGCGATTTTATAATAGAAATATCATTTGACTTCCCCACAAAATCGTCTGCCCCGGCTTCCAGCGCACGCATCATTTCTGTTTTGTCCTCATGGGCGGTCAGCATCATCACAAAAATAGGCCTGTTATCCCTTAATTTTTTTTTCACTATCATCTTACATACGGCAATACCATCCATATCCGGCATGACAAGGTCCAGTAGGATACAATCGTATTCTTTTTTTTCGATCATAGCCAATGCCATTTCCCCACTCTCAGCCGTATCCAGTGTTATCCCCTCTGTTTTAAAGGACTCCTCGAGGAAAACCAGGAATGTAGGACTGTCGTCAACAGCCAGGATACGGCTGCGACGAAATGACGTAAGACTTTTTTCCAAGAGTCCGGAGCCTGTAGATTGAGCCAGAATAGAGCTGATTTTAGCCACCAAAAGATCCTTGTCCGTCTCTTTTGAAACAAAATAATCCGTTCCGCTTTCCAGCGCCGCGTTCTGGCTTTCAGGACTGTCTTCCACGGTAAACATCAATATTGGTATGCTTCGGCTATTGATATCCATCTTTGCATTACGGCAAAATTGATCGCCATTCATGCCCGGAAGATGGAAATCCACAATGATTAGACTGTAATTATTTTCGAACAACGATTCCAGGGCCTGTTCTGCCGTGGCACACCAGCGTGTCTGCCAGCCGTTGGCCTCCAGGATCGAACCAAGCAGGACAGCTTGAGTCTCGGAATCTTCAACAATGAGGATCCAATGATCAGTGGCATGCATAGGTCATCACTCCGTTTTGGGTGTTGGCGGCCAATTCCAGAATTCTGAAAGTGATTTTATCAAGGGGTAGGCTTTCCGATACCGCATCCAATTCAACTGCAGCCGCTGGCATACCATAGACAACCGCCGAGGATGCGTCTTCTGCGATAGTATAGCCCCCAGCATCCCTGATGGCCTTTAATCCACTGGCGCCATCCTCTCCCATACCTGTCAATAAGACACCTATGGCGCTCTGCCCTGCCTGTCCAGCCATGGATTGGAACAGGACTGTTCCCGAAGGCCGCTGTCGGCAGACCGGCGGACTGATTGATGGTAATACATAACCGTTCTGAACGATTAGATGATGGTCTGCCGGTGCCAGATAAACATCTCCAGGTACAGGGAGCCTGGGAGCCTTTACCATCATTACCGATAACCGGGTGATTGAATCCAGCCAACTGACGAATCCATCATGAAAACTTGCAGTGATATGCTGGACAACGAATATCGGCAATGGAAAATTAAGGGGCAGGTTTCTCAGTATTTCGCAGAGTGCTTTAGGACCGCCGGTTGAAGCCACTAGTCCAAGCATTTTATAGGTTCCAACTCTTTTTACCCTGTCGTCTCTTAGGGGTGGCTGTCTATCCGGCGAGAACATGAGCGGTACGTTCCGACCTGTGTTGAGCCGTTGGGAAACAACCTTGACCTCACTCATGATGGCAAGTTGGGTACAGATTTTAGTGGCTATCTGATGGAAGGAGACCTGATTGAAATTCGTAGGCTTTTCTACAACGGAAAGCGCACCGGCCCTGAGGGCATTCATGGAAATTTTTAGATCCTCAGCTTCCACGCTGGCGGAAACGACCACAATGGGTGTCGGCCTTATCTGCATTATTTTCTGGGTGGCTTCAAAACCCGTCATCCCAGGCAACCTTATGTCCATGGAAATGACATCCGGCTGAATCTGATCCAGTATTTGCAGTGCCTTTTCTCCACTGTCCGCAACAGCCACCACTTCGAGACGCGGATCCTGATTTACAATATGGACTATCAATTCCCGGACCGTGGGCGAATCTTCCACAATCATGACACGTATTTTCTTCATATAATCTGTCCGATAGTTTCCAATAGGTTTTTCTGATCAAATTTTTGTTTCACGATATAAGCATCTGCCCCAAGGTTTAATCCCCGATCCCTGTCCTGATGGTCGGACATGGACGTAACGATGATCACCGGCATGCTTTTGAGCGTTTCCGATTTTTTCATGGCCTCGATTAATTGAAATCCATCCATTTTCGGCATCTGGATATCAGTAACCACCAGATCGATTTGGGTGTTTTCCAACAAATCCAGGGCATCTATACCGTCAACAGCCACATGAACCTCATATCCCTGGGATTCCAGGATGGTTTTTTCCAGAGTCCGGGTTGTCACTGAATCGTCAACTATGAGAATTTTTGACCGTCCTTTTTGCTCCAGCACGGGTTCCTTGCTGGAGAAGGAGGTCCCTTCCCCTTGGGACTGACTCTGGGCCTCCATAAGAACTGCCGGATTGACGATGAGAGAGACACATCCGTCAGCCCGGATAAAACCACCCGCAAAAAAGGATATCTGATCCGCAGGAGCAGGCAGGTCCTTAATCAGGTTTTCCTCCTCAGACAGGATATCATCCACGGCAAGCCCCATCATTCTATATCCTGAATGGAGCAGCACTACAAGGATCTGATCATGTTCCCTGGGGATCAATGTCGTCCCGCCCAATGCCAGGAGATTGGACAGGATTCCAAACGGCACTGTACGTCCGTTGTAGATGATAACAGGGTTGCCCTCAACAGTCAGAATTTCTTTGAATTGGATCCGGATCAGCCGGTCAATGTTTTGCACCGGGATACCGAAGGTCTGCCCGCTAGCCCGGACCAGGAGCAGGCGATGGGTCGACAGGGTCAGAGGTATCACTAAAACAAACTGAGTTCCTTTTTTTGCCTCGCTACTTACGGTGATTTCTCCCCTGAGACGGTTCACGGCCTCTTGGGCTACCGACATGCCAATACCTCTCCCATGAAGATCGGTAATCATTTTTACGGTTGAAAACCCCGGCTGACAAATAAACCGGAGCAACTCCTCCTGACTTATGGCTTCAGCCTCCTGCATAGAGATGTATCCTTTTTGAATCGCCAGATCCGATATTCTCTGAAAATCCAGGCCATTTCCATCATCTTCAACCGTTATCCGCAAACGATTACCATCAACTTCAATAATCAAATGAATGGTTCCTGTGGGATTTTTCCCCGCAGCCTCCCGGATCCCAGCTCGTTCGATCCCATGGCTGACGGCATTCCTGAGCATGTGCATCAGCGGATCTTTCAAACGTTGTAGAACAAGTCTGTCCGCCTGGACCTCAAGTCCCCTGATTTTGAAATCAACCTGCTTTCCTTCATCAACAGCCAGATCTCTCATCATTTTCCTGAAAAACTGAAAAACATCTTCGGCAGGAATCATCCGGGCCTTCAGGACATCTGCTTGAATCTGTAGGCCCAGATTAGCATTCATGCGACAGGCGGATGTGTGCTCTCGTCCAAGTTCCCGGATTTCGGCCGCAAGTCTTGGTAACAGCTGATTCTGATTCTGGAAATAATCAAGAACAGTTTCTGCCACGGCTGGATTGTTGCTCTTGCTGAGGGTTCTCTGTAGGGTGGACGAATAGTATCCGGTGGTTATTGTCAGACCGGAAACCGTGGCTTTTAGATCTTTAATCCTCCTGGCAACCCGCTGCTGCCGCAGTCCTTCGGACAGGATCTGTTCTGCGGTTCGCTGGAGCTGATCTAAGCGGTCAGCATTGATGCGAATGGTTTCGGTGTCATTTTCCTTCAACTGCCCGCCTAGGTTCCTGTCATTTTCAGACTCCCGGGTTTTCCCGGTATTGGACATCTCTTCTTCGGGAGCGTGCGACACTTCCACGGTATGGATAGCGGAACCTGCTGGAAGCGCCTCCTCCCCCGTCCGGTTCAGTGAAACAACGTAGTCTTCAATTGCGTCAAGTCCCTTAACAATACTGTTTACTACATCGTTTCCAGCCGGCTGTCTGCCGTCCCGGATGTCAGCAAACAGGGTTTCTATACTATGTGCAATCTCCTGTACAACAGGGAGCCCCACAGCCCGGGCAGCGCCTTTCAGTGTATGGGCCGAACGGAATGCCGTGTTTATATCACCCTGGTCTGGAGGTGCAAGGGTTAGAGTGTCAGTAATGCGGCGGATGATTTCAAGATGGATGCGGTATTCATTTTGAAATGCCAAGAAAACTTTTCTCTTGATATCAGTCTCAAAAGGGAGATCCTTGAGATCTGGGTCTGGTGCAGTTGATCCCATGCCCGGGACTGGTTTCACGGCCGAAATGGGCCGAGTCTTTGACGTTATGTCTTCGAGACAATCATCTAGGACACGGATCAGATCATTGGGAGATGGGGTAGAAGGATCAGTTGAAACATCTGCGACATAGGCCTCTATGCCATCAAGCACCCTCTGGATGCCATAACAGGTCCTATCGTCCAGTTTGATTAGGTCGGTGTTCACACAACTAAAAATTTTTTCAAGGCGAACACCGGCTTCCTGCACGAAATCCAGCCCCACGGCGCGGGCGGCCCCTTTCAGGGTGTGGGCACACCGCTTAAGGTCATCCATTTCCGTCATAGAATGCACTTTGCCAGACTTCCGGGCTTCCAGAAACTGTCGTATTGTTGTCAGGTGGATCTTATGCTCCTTCTGGAAAGCGGCAAATACTTTTTCCTGGATGTCATTCATACCCTATTCACTTTCGACAATGGTTTTAAGTTTGCTGCTGAGGTCGTTCAGGTTAGCGACCGCCATCTCAATCTGACCGATCCCTGATGTCGTCTGTTCTGTTCCCTGTTCGATATCTTTCAATGCCTGGGTTACCTGATCCAGACCAATCTGCTGCTGACCGGCCCCGGCAACAATCTGCTGAAAGGCGGCAATACTTTCCGTGGTGGTACCGGTTAACTGTTTGATGGTTTCGGCTGCGATCTCCGATTTCGACCGGCCGGTTTCGACACGCTTGACTGCTTCTTCAGTTGACATGACCGACGTATTTATTCCACTTTGTATCTCCCCCAGAATACCGCGCACCTCAACAGTGGACTCCTTGGCCTGATCGGCGAGGCTTTTCATTTCATTGGCCACCACTGCAAACCGCTCTCCGTACTTACCGGCACCCACCGCCTCAATGGCTGCATTGAGAGCTAACAAGTTCGACCGCTCGGCGATGTCATCGACCGTTGCAATAATATCCCTGATTACCTGCGTTTTCTCGCTGAGCGTGACGATATTCTGGGCCACCTGCTCCACCTGCGCCCGGATGGACTCCATTATCGCATGGGTCTCTTCCACTGCCCTGATCCCCATTTCACTGGCAGAGCTTGTCGACTCTGCGGCCCGAGCCACATCTTTTGCCCTGTCAGACACCTGGGCTCCGGTCTCCCTGATCTCTTCCATGGTAGAACTGGTCTCCTGGATGGCTGCGGCCTGCTCTTTTATGCTGCTCGACTGTTGCTGGATGGCAGCAAGGATCTCCGACGAGGTTGAATTGATATTCTGGACCGCACTCAAGGTCTGAGTGCTAAATCTTTGAAGGTCGGAGGTCATCTGTCTGAAGCAGGCATTGAGATGGCCGATTTCGTCATTGGATGTCTTGATCTCTACATTAGAAAAATCACGGGCTGCGACTCTGTCAGCCCATTTCGACAGCCTTTCCAACGGAAGGCTGATAGACCGGCTGATAAAATAGCTCCCGAGCCCGCCGAGGAAAAATCCCATGAGAGTAAGACCTATGACAATCATCAGGGTGGTTGTTACGGTTCTTCGGCTGTTGGTCTCAGCCACATCGAGATCACTGGCGGTCAATGCCTGAATTTCATCGGCAAGAATCGCCTGGATGGAACGGCGTAGCACGATGATCGTGGTAATACCCGCCGTCTCTTTTTTTTCTATGGCAACGATGTCGTCTATCTGCTGTAAACTGGCATTAAACAAGATTTCCATTTCCCGGGACCATTGCATTTCACCGGAAGACAGATCAAGGGCCTGGTAGGCTTTCAGATAATGTAGAAAATTATCCGCACCCTGATGTATGTCATCCACATAGGAATCTTTCTGAAAAAGTAAATAACCACCTAGGTTTTTTAAAATTTCATTGATGTTGATTTTCATCTCCATGGATGTTTCCATTTTCTGTGTCCTCAGTGGGTCACCGGGCTTGATGGCGGCCTGGATATTGTCACTCAGGATTTTATCCATTTTAGCATGATCGTCGTATAACAGTTTTATCAGTACCGACTGCCGTTTTTTCCCGTCCACCAGATCGGTTGCCAGGGATACAAAACTGTCGTACTGCTGTTTTACCTTATTCCCCAACTCCCGTCCCTTATCCGTGGCGCACAGGTCATAGTATTGTTTTTGAAAATCCATAAAACCTTTGGTTCCATTTGTGATGCGCTCCTGGTGCTCCGGGTCTTCATTCAGGATATACCCGAGCACGCCGATGCCGATCCTGGCAACCTGAATTTCCATCCTTTTGACCGCATCGTTTTGAATCACCTCGTTGTCGATAATATGGGCTAATGTAGTGTTGATGAGCGCAACCCGTTCATAGGCACTCACTCCCAGAATCGTCAGAAGGATCAGCATCAGAGCTGTCATGCTCCATAATTTTTTACCGATTGTAATCTTCATGAAAGTCTCCTTAGCGTTGTTTGTTCTTCAAAAGCGGATGGTCGATAATCTTCTGGACATCCAGCAGCACGATGGTCTCCTGGAATAAGGCTTTTGCATATTCTCCCGGAATCTCATAAAGTTTCAGTGCTGACCCAGCCCGGTCTTTCTCCCGGAGATCTAAAATCTGATCCACCTGAGGAACCTTCAGTCCCAGTCCGGTCTGTTTCACGATGAGAACATACCCCTTTTCCTTCCCCTCAGGGAGATCCATCCCCATCAAGGCGGACAGTTCCACCACGCAGTGAAGATCGCCACGGATGTTAATGATACCGCAAATTATTTTATCCGATGTGGGAAGCGGTGTACAATGATCACAGGGGAACACACCGACCAGATCTTCAAGGGCAAACGCGTAACGTTCATTCCCGATATCGAACATAAGCGCAGGAATATCATCATCTTTCTTTGATTGTCCGATTCTGGATCCGGCAAGATCAGATGCCCGCTTGCGAAATATGGCGGTCATTTTATCCTGATCGACGTCACCGGACAAACCCTGTGTTTCCCTCATACGGCACACCCTCCTCGATCATCACCCTTGAGAACCTCCAGATGAAATTCACTCAACGTATTCAATTCACAGGCTGAAATCCCATCAGCCAATTCAAAACGATGGGTCTCATCATAATCTTTCAGGAGTTTGACAACATTATTAAAGCTTTTTTCAGCCTTTTTCAGCTCACCCAAATTCTGATACACAAGTCCAAGATGGTAATGGCCAATGACAAATTTCCTGTCAAGGTACAGGGCTTTTCTCAATTCGGCAACGGCATCATCGGCATAACCTTTTTGTTCCAGAATGAATGCTGATAGCAGATAAAGGGTGGGCTCCGGAGATGTTGTCCTATACAAGGTGTCACATACCAGAGATGCTTCATCCCACTTACCCTGATTGATGAGCCCTGTGAGGGTATCTAAACCAGTAGATTTCCTTCCATCTGCTTTTTGCTCAAGCCCACCGGATCCCATGAGACATGAGGGTCTATGTTCTTTGTCTTGAGGAAAGACATCTGCTTTTTCCTGTCCGGGAGTTGATGACTGACTTGCATGGTAATCTGGCAAATAGACTTTATATGGGTTATCTGATTTCCTAAAGACCGGTAGGCGTGGGAGCTTCAACCCTTTATCAGCCACATTGACGTCATGGACAGTGTTCTGATAGAATGATGTACCTGGCAGCATTATTGTTTGAAACGATCCGAAATACCGGATATTATGATCCGCATGCCCGACAACCAGCCAACCGTCGGGGACAAGTGCTTCTTGAAATTGGCGTATGAGCCTCTGGATGGTCGCTGAATCAAAATAGATCATGACATTGCGGCAGAAAATGATATCAAAACAGAACAAATTGTGAATAACAGAAGGAAATGGCATTTTAATAAGATTATGGTACTGGAATGAAACATTGTTTCTGTACTCCGGTTTAATATGCCACGTGCTACCGTTCCGAACAAAACACGCCTGACGAATATCTTCTGAAGTTCCCCGGAATGACCAGTCGGTATAGTCGCCGGTAAGAGCTCTGTGCAGGAAATTCCGGTTGATATCCGTCCCTGTGATACGCAGATCCCAATCCTTCAGAAGATGGGAAAAATGTCTGTTGATGAGGATTGAAATGGTATAGGCCTCCTCTCCGGTGGCACATCCGGCACTCCATATCCACAGCCGTTTCATGGAGCTATTTTTTTTAATAACACTGGGCAGTACAACATCCCTGATGCCGTCAAAAAGCTTTTCATCCCGGAAGAAGTGGGTTTCCCCAATGGTCAATTCGGAAACCAGGGTGTCAAATTCCCTTGATTTTTCATCGGGGTTATTCTGGAGCATCATAAGATACTGTCTGTAGTCCAGTGCTCCTGAGCGTTTTACCGCTTTGTCGATTTTCCGGTACAGGTCGTCCTCCTTGTCCCGGTAATAACCGAGGCCTGTTTCCGAAAATACATATTGCTTTATTTTTTCCAGATCTTCACGGTTATTCATCAACGGTTTCTTCCAATGCTAATTTGGTTAAACGTTTCTGGGTTATGACCTGGAATTCAGCGATCCTTTGTTCCTCCTGAGCCAGCAGAAGCCGGTCCGGAGACAGAAGGTAAAAGGTCTGGCCATCTCTGTTTTTTCCTGACTTGGAAACGCATTGATTAAAAATTGTTCCATCATCCAGCGGATAGAGCTGTGCTTCCTCAATGGGTTCAACGTTTATAACGGATTCAACGATAAGTGCCACAGGCGTTTTTTTCCCCTTCAGGATAACTAATGGGGTGTACAAATCAATCAACAGCTTGGACGATCCGAAGAGGACTGACAGGGCAACGACCGGAACCGCCTGACCTTCAATGACGATGAAACCGGCTAAAAACGATGGGAGTCCGGGAGGCTTCAGAAGTTCGGCCATATGGACCACCTCCTTTATATCCTCTGCTCTTAGCGCGAATAGCGGACCTGACACATAGAACTGCACTATCCATAGTCTTGAAGGTTCCTCTCTTTTAAAGTTCTCACTCATGCATGGTGTCTCCGGTTTGGTTTTCAAGTTGCTAAACATTATCTGGTTTCACTCACAGTTCAATTGTCGCCATAAATTGTATAACCAGGGCAATGCGTTCTTTAATAGCCAGTGCAGATACCGTGACTGAATTCTGTTTCCGTTTCACAGGTGTTGGAATATACCTCGTAATTGCCTATCATAATTGTATTTCCAGCTAAGCCTGGTCTTTAATCTCGTCCAGTATGTTCCGAACGATTCGGGCCAGATCGGCCTGGATGATCGGCTTGCTTGCGACCGCTTTGATTCCTGAGACAGTCAGACTTTTATCAAACATCGGCTTGTTATATCCAGTGTACAGAATGACCGGGATATCAGGTCGTATTTTCATCAGTTCGGCAGCCAGTTTGTCTCCGGTCATGATAGGCATGGTCAGATCGGTTATAACCAGATCATAGGCTTCCGGTGCTGATCGGAACAGCTCAAGGGCCTCAATGCTGCTATTGCTGGTTGTCACTGTGTAACCCAGTTTTGTAAGAAATCTATTCTCTATTTTTATGATCGATTTTTCATCGTCCACAACTAAAATGGTTTCTGTGCCTATAGGTAATTTCTTGGATTCATAGAGTTGGGCTGTCTCATGCTGCCCAGTGATTGGAATTAGAATTGTAAATATGCTTCCTTGTCCCACGGTGCTGTCTACCGTAATCGTACCGCCATACCCCTTAAGGATACCGTGGACCACCGCAAGCCCCATACCGGTTCCCTCACTAACGTCTTTAGTTGTGAAATAGGGCTCAAAGATTGAACCCATGATTTCCGGTGGGATCCCGGTGCCGGTATCAGACACCCTGATTTCGATATAATTTCCTGGTTTCAGTTCATCGTTGAGTATGTTCGGATCGTTATCGATGCTCACATCCGAGAGACGGACGTCAAGAATGCCGCCCTTGTCCGCCATGGCATGAGCTGCATTGGTGCACAAGTTCATGAAAATCTGATGGACCTGGGACGCGTTGCCCATGATCAGCGAATCACTCTGGATGGTTGAGGTTATATCGATGGTTGTGGGGATCGATGAGCGTATGAACTTTAAAACTTCTTTTGCAATCACATCGATCCGGATGGGTTTCAGGGTTTCGTCCGTCTGCCGTGCAAAGGTCAGTATCTGTTTGACCAGGTCCTTGGCGCGTTTTCCGCCAGCATAGATTTCCTGCAAATCGTCTTCAAGGGCCGAATTTTTTTCAACATCATCAAGGGCCATCTGGGCAAATCCCAGAATGGCTGTAAGTATATTGTTGAAATCATGGGCAATACCGCCCGCCAAGATACCGAGGGATTCCATCTTCTGTGCCTGAGAGAGACGCATTTCCAACTTCTTGCGTTCATTCGCCGCCCGCCGTTTCTCCTCTTCCATATCCAGATAATAAAGTGCAAAAGCGATATCCTCTCCAACCTCCTGGAAAAGACCAATTTCTTCCTCATCCCCAGCAAAGGTCTTGAGTACAGATATGGTAAGAACGCCATAGACTTTCTGACCGTATTCCAACCGTAATGAAAATAACGTCTCGCCCCGGTGAAAAGGCTGCAGAGGGCAGTCGCTACACGTAGTGGTGGTGGTAACCTCTGCGACCGATAGCCCGGAGTGGGTCAAGGCTTCTTCCACGCAATGGGGGATCTGACCTGTCTCAATCGCAGCTTTGAATGCCAGGAAAGGATCTCCGATACCCGCCTCCGCACTTTGCATGTAGACTCCGGACTCATCCACGAGTGTAATCCATGCGCTCTTGAACCCTCGGGTTGAAACCATGTTGTCGCAGATTCCCTGAACTAACCGGTCCCGGTTTTTTTCTTTAGTGATGAGCTGGTTCACGTTACGGATGGCGTAAATAACCGAGTTGAGATGCCGAATCTTTTCCTCGGTACGCTTTCTCTCGGTAATATCGTGAAGAGAGATAAGATGAGCCATCTCCCCTTCCCAGTCGATGGGGGAGGCATGCATGGCAGCAGAAACCGGCTCTCCTGAAGGACGATGGATCTGGATATCCACGCTCTCCTTCCCAACAACGGGGAATCCTATGGTCCTGCCCATCAGCTCTCGGACCGGCCGATCGAACAGGGTTTCAGCGGCCGGGTTGGCAAAGCAGATGATGTCCGCAACGGTAACCACGATGGCATCGGCGTTGCTGTTTATGATTCTCTTGAACCGGTCCTCGCTTACGCGCAATGAATGATCTACGGTTTCCATCTGCCTGATCTGTTCTTCAAGTCGCTGAGACAAGGGTTGTATTACTCTATAGAAGAGCAGAGATCCCAGAAGAATGACAAGCAACCCGATGCCCGTGATTAAGGCTCCAGTTATGATGAAAGGCTCCCGTATCTCAGCAAGGTCGATCTTTGCGACCAGGCCCATATTCAGCTCTTCCACAGGCTCAAAGGCAGCAAGCACGGTGATCCCCCTGTAATCCAGGCCCTTCATTATACCAGATTTTCCCAAAAGGGCCTGCCGCATGGGCGCCGCCATGGGTGAATCAAACAAAATTGATTTCAGACCATCCACCCCTTGGCAGCGGGGAGAAAGTAGAAAAACAATCTGATTCCCTTCATGCCGAGCTATAGTGAACTCACCGGTGGAACCGAATTCCTTTCTGTTCCGTTGGACATCCTTTAACTGTTCTACGACTACCTCAGTTACATTTTTCGTGTTCGTTTGAAAATTGAGGGTGTGGTTCTGTGCTATTGTTTCAATCATCCGGGCCTGACTTTGCACCGCCCCCAGGAGCCATTCCCCCTGCTTGACAAAAGCGGCCTGGTAGAGCATGAAAAAAACAATGCCTCCGATGATGATTGCAATACCTCCCATTATCACCATGAGCAGAAACATTCTTTTTTGTTCGTTTATGATCGATTCCATTTCTTTTGTATCCTCACCAATCCCTCGTTGTCTGTACCCGTACCCGGCGCATCAGGGGGCAGAGAAATGCCCAAGCCTTTAAGAACCTTCTTCATATCGCTGAAATCTCCAAACACCCGTGTCATGGGATGTTTCGTTTTTACCAGAGTGGGCGTCGCCAGGATGCCATCTTCCCGGGCGGTTTGGGGATCCTGGATCACTTCAATGACTCTGAGAGTATATTCTTTGCCAAATACCATTGTCAGAAAGATCTCAATATCTGAAACTATTTTCCTGGTTTTGACAGTCGAGACTGCAATAAACATCTTAAATTCATTCATGGGACACCACTGTCTCACTATCGGATCACTTTATAATAACCGATTATAATAACCAACAATGACAATTACCTGAATATCAAAATCATTTTCCTCCAGAAACTCAGAAAAACTGAAACAATTCCCACCCGGCAGGATGGTGTCGAGCACAACCATATTAGAGGTCTTCTGCCGGAACTTTTTTCTGGCAGTGATGATATCCCGGACGTTAATCAGGAGTGTCTGTCAAAGGCAATGATAGATGTTTCCCCAGCATGGCCAACCACTTCCTGTGATAAGGTTTCCATTCGATGGCCGTCAAGCTGAAGGTACAAGAATACCGAATCCATGCTACCAAAAGCCAACCGCTCAAAACTTGTGACAGTGCCGTTGACATGTTAAATGTCATAGAGTCCTTTGACAGATTCTCCCAACATTTCCCGGACCAGGGATACCCCATTCGAGCTGTCCTGATCAGGAGTATTTTAAGTAGAAATGCAATGGCCGAGCCGCATGGAAAGGTTCTCAATGGATCTGATGAAGGCAATGTCTGCTTCAGGGACCAGTGTTGCGACCAACTCCTGAAGCGCCTTTGATGTATCAGTGGCTTCTCTGACATACACAATCACTTTTGGAGCCTGGGGCATTACAATACCAAGGAGCGCAACGGCTTGAAGAAATTCGAATCATGGCTGATAGATTTGAATTCCTCAAATGCATGGTACCATCCTTCTGACATGGAATTTATTTGTTTGAAAAAGTATAGAGCTGGCGCATGGTTAAGTCAATTAAATCTTGAAGGGTTTCTAAGCTGTTGTCGGTTAAACCTGCAACCCTCCATTTTTTCGAGAGAAATGTCAGATTTTATCTATACTATTCCAACTCAAGTTCCGTTCAGCCCCCCTATATCGATGGATAAAATGACCAATCAGTCCGTTTCTTCGATCTCCAGGTCCTCCAAGAAGAATTCCAGTTCACTCTGTTTTACCCGGAACCCCCGCCGCTTGCTTGGAAATCTCATACGGCTTTACTCGACTCATTGGTTCCTCCCATAATGGTTGACCAATTCGTTCCGTTGAACAATGCACTTCCTTTGCTCCGCCGCCATTACAGCGGTTTCATAGCTGCTAGGAAGTACTCCGCCCCTGTGCCCTGCATCGGTAGGGTAATTGTGGACACTTCTCTAAAAGCGGGTTAATAATCCATGCGGAGGTGTCAAATGAACAAAGACAAAAAGAAATATCCACCTGAATTCAAAGAAGAAGCAGTTAAACTGATAACCGAACAGGGATATCAGATTACCGAGGCTGCCAGGAATCTCGGAGTCAATCCAACCATGCAGGATATTATGCCTGACGCAAATGTAACAAATCATTGAGGCAGAGGGAGGCTGAGAGACTAATTCCCATTGTTAAAGCGGCGCATAAGGTATAAAGGGGAACCTATGATGCCCGACGGATTGCGGAATGCGATAGTGGCATCGATAACACTATAGTCAGGTACAGACATGAGCTCTAAAAAACCGATAAAACCAAAGGACCCATTTATCAAAAACGAAATGGTCAAAATGGCTCTTTGGTTTTTGCTAATGGTCTTGTTGATGCGACAGATATATAAAATATTTTCGCAATAGGCCTGCTATGGGTCATCGCTGACCGCCCCCCTGGGTGGATCCGATTCCGGTCGCGCCGGGAAGCGGTATTTATTTTTTATAAAATAGGTATAACTACCTATTGCGAAAGAAGCCATGACATGGGACCCTCTTTTATCTTCAATGTTGAAGCCCAGAAAAGGATGACTCCATGAAAACATCTGAAATCCGTTCCATGCTTGGAATGACACCTGAAATGGCAAAACAGATCATCCCCATGATCAAGCGCGGCAAATTTTTGATTGATGAACAGCACAGACCTGTCAATGCTGTGAAAATGAAAACTGGCGGGCACCTGAATCCGGAAAGGAAATCAGAGGCATAGACCGCCAATCTGTAAAAAATTGGGCCTTTATCATCCCATTCCTCAACGCTGAATTACAAAATCAGATCACCGCTGATCACTTCTTAACACGCTCCATCTGGTCTGAGAAGCCCTCGCCTGTCCGGTGACCGATTATCCCATGAAAAGGGCGGCCAGGCCACTGGAGCCAAAATCCTGACCGCAGCATCTTGAAATTCTTATTGACTGTCAGGCAACACAATAATAGGCCTGTGATGAATGCAACATGGATCAGGCCATCCCCCGGGTCTGAAAACTTCGCAGGAGATGGCCATGGCATGGCGCACTGTCTTGGTTCAAAACAGGGGACCGTTGATATTGCATGCCGGATCAATGATCTGGGACCACTGTGCAGCGCCTGTACCGTTGACAAATTCCACCGGAGCTGTCCCGTCCGGAATGGGACCTGAAAAATTCTGCCAGGTGTCCCCCTGACCAGGGAGGACCTCCGGCTGGTTCCCGATGGTGTACCCTTCGATGGTATAGGAAATAGTGTCGGACAAAGAGTCAGACGCGTTGAAAGTCGTCGACCAGACACCATGGGCTGAAAATCCGTTGCCGATCTGGGTAAAGGTCCCCCCTTCGTTGGATTTGGTTGCGGTTATTATGCAGTTCATGATGGCGTTGAATATCTCACCGCCGGACATATTGATCTGGACACAGGCTTCACCCGGTGGAAACGCCCTGGCAAGTGAGGAATAAAAATCCAGCAGGACAACTCCCCGTGTGAACAGCATATGGGATAATATGGCGTTGCTGTTTATCACAAGCCCTGAGAGGCAAAAGTTGGATGATGGCCTTTTGGCCGCTTTGCCGCCGGCTTCCAGCAATACTGATGAAGACCCTGCCACGGCGATTATCTTTTTTATGTCCCCGAAGGGCACTGATGGGAAAAAATCCGAATAGGTGCCCACAAGTTTTCCATGGGGACCAATAGCCGTGGTATAAGAATCCAGCACTGATCCCTCTCCCACAGCATGGATTGTCACATTCACCATGGCATCGCTCATGTTGGCGATGACGGCCCCCTTCAGGGTGATGCTTGGCGTGAAATCACTGAAGTAGAGCCCCAGAGTGGATGCAAGGGTCTCATCCAGGGCGAATTCGGCAAGACCGCCTCCGGCATTCTCGTAGGTGATCCGGAACCTGAGATACGGGTTGGTAAAGGTTATCATGCCCGTTTCCGCCTGTTCTGACAGATCTTTGAGATTAATGGGAGGAGATGCTTCACCATGTCCGGGAGCAGAATGATCCTTGGAGTAGACCATGACGTTGCCGCCGAACAGGGTTATGGTAAACACGGCATTGATCATGCTGTCGTTGTCTACCTGGAGAATATCATCCCAGTCATCATACCCGGAGGTGATGTGGGGGATGTAGACCGTATAGGTGGTCTGGACTTCGGTAACCGTCAGGCCGGGAATGGCCCCGGCCTGGGTATCTGTCCAGTTCCCGTCGTTGGGTGGCAGAGAGGGCGAGGGACTGGCCCAGTTCCAGTAGTAAACACCCAGAGTTGAATTGGGAGAACTGCTCCCGTCACGGATAACCCAGACATGGGACATGATATCGTCCTGGCGGAGTTCCCACCCCCCTTCCTTGGAATATTTGACTGCACCTGTGGTACTGGTTCCGTCCTCAATGTAAACACCGTTGACTCCGGCATCCGGAGCACCTGACACCTGATAGCTGGCTGCGAACACTGTATGGGTGAAAAGCAGAAATACGGCGGTAATGATCAAGGTCATCTTCATGGGCACCTTCATAGCACCTCTCCTTTTGTTAAATGTCAATGATCTGTTATTTTAATACTCTTTGTCTTCAGCCTTTGTCCTTGTTGTTGACCCGTGCCTTGAAAATATGCTGACGGATGGAGGTCAGATTTCCTTTCTTTAGATTAACGAATTCAGGAATATTGGCGGCCCTGTTTCCGGAGATGAACTTTTCAAGCAGGATGGCCGGACTGTCCGTTCCGTCAGGGTCTATGTGGGTCAGCCAGAGCTGGGTGTAGGGACCGTTGATCTTGGATGAAAAGACAAGCCACCGGCTGTTGGGAGAAAAACTATGCCAGGAATTCATGTTGCCCTCATGGTTGCATTGCATCCTCACAGCCTTCCCTCCTAGGGCCGGAAGCATGTACAGGAGAGAGTCTTCCTGGAGCAGCATGTAATTTTCAGCCTGGCAGAACACAATCCATTTCCCGTCCGGTGAATACCTGGGGAAGAAATTGCTCTTCCCATTGCGGGACGCCCCTTCAAGGGGGGCCGGGATACCGCCGTTTCCATTGTTGAAAGGAATGCGGTACAGGTCGTAACGGAACGGCAAACCAGGCTCCAGGTATTTCTTTTTATTCATGGGATCCTTATCTGCCGGAGCCCTGGTAAATACGATCCACCCTCCGTCCGGACTCCAGACAGGATTGCTCTGAACAAAATCAGGATCATCCGCACCTTTAAGAGGAAAGAACCTTCGGGTCTGCCTGTCATAAACCACCAGGATTCCCTTTATGGGAAAAAAGAGCTGGGAGTAAGCGATCCCCCTGGCCGGCAGCTGGACAGCCTGGTCCTTGACCGTGCTGATTACATAACGCCCGTCCGGGGATATCTGGGACAGGAGACCAAAGGTCGCCTCCTTATCCTCAGCGCGGTAATCACTCCAGGAAATCAGGTCCTCCCCGGTCAGATCGACATCGGTGCCGATGCGGCTGATGATATAGGAACCCTTGTCGCTGCCGTAATCAAGATCCATGGCCAGAAGACTACCGTCACTGGGGAACGAATGGCAGTTGGCACAGGAGGGCAGGCCTGTAAGTACCAGGCTCGGGGATGACAAAGAAGAAACATAGCCGAGCCGCCACTCGATGGTGCTGACTGCCATCAGGGCTGTCCTGAACGGAAGGGGAACATCCCGGTAAAAAATCGGGGCATCCACCGGGTCAACGGACGTGGTAAACCGGACAGAAATTCTATCGTGGATGCTGTCTTTTTCCCCATGGCCCCGGGACGTGAGCGTCAACACGGCAGGGCGGCCAAGAGAGCGCTGCTTGATCTCTTCCCACTGTTTTTCCTGGGGATTCCATACCGGCCGGCTGCAGTGAACTGTCAGAAAGGTATCCCCTGAATCTTCAGTAATGGAGACGACCCAGGCTGAAGCTTCACCGGAGTCTGTCCATGAAAAACAAGGGCTTGCCGAATCCGGCGGAAAAACCGTATTATCCAGGGGATAAACCAGTTTCAGGGTCGATTCCCCGGCCCATGCATTGGAGATGATGATGATCAGTGCTGAAAAAATTATGCCGTAACCGTTGCTACGAATATGCATGGCCTGCCTCTTTGACGTTTGGCCGATGGTTGGGGGATGATCAAATTATACCTTTATTGTGTAGTGACTTCCGACCTTTATGTCAATCGCTTTTTTTTAAAATCCCGTAACCTGAAGACTGCTTCATAAAGGGGCATCGAAACCAGGCATTAAAAATCCTTTGCCAATCGATCAAAAAAATTATATTTACAGGGACCAAGTCTGTCATAAAAAAACACCAGGCATAATCATGGTCTATTAAAAGGCAAAAAAAAAAATGAAAAGCATATTTTTAAGCATGACGGCAGTACTGATCGCAGGGATTATGGCAGTTGCAACCCCTGTGCCTGGTGCTCTGGCCCAGGAGAGTTACCGCTCCAACGATGTGGAGAACCAGACCGCTCCGTCTGAAAAATCCCAGACACCTTTTGACCAGGAAAGGTTCTCATCCAGCCCCATTCCCATGTCCATCAGCGTACAGGCATTATCCAAGACATTTCCCCATATCGTCTTGTACTCCTATTTTTATGATCAGAACGGCAACCCCATTTCAGGCCTGTCCGCCAATGACATTTCCATTGACGAAACTTCCTCCATGGCAGGACCATTATCTGCCGAGACCGTTGCCTGTTTTCTGGAAAAACCAGGCACCGATATCCAGTCAGGGATCACTTTTTCCCTGGTGGTCGACATGAGTGCCAGCATGATAGGAATCCCTTTTGACAAGGCAAAACAGGCTGCTGTTCAGCTTCTCAACGACTGCAGCATCCATGACAGGGTCTCCCTGGTCTCCTTTTCTACGGGCGGCCTTGAAGCCATTCAATCCCCTGTCGACTGGGTAGGCTCAGACGGCGACGGCAACGGAACCTACGACATCATAGATGCAGTCAACGGATTGGCCATAATCCAGCACGGGAACACCGCTGTTTTTGACGGTACTGCCAAGGGAATCGACAGCCTGGCATCGGAGCCGGCACCCAAGTTTGTCGTAATTTTTTCCGACGGGTTGACCAACAGCGATATTTCCTATGACATCAACCAGGTCATCGCCAAAGCCATCAGCGAACAGGTCCGCATCTTCTCCATAGGTATCGGATATGATTCCCCCAGACTCCGTACCTTGGCTGAAACCACGGGAGGCACCTACCGGTTCTCCCCTGACATCGACGGCATCAGCGCCATCTACCAGGAGATGTACCAGCTCATGGTCAAGGCATCCAGCAGCCGCTACACCATCTGTTACACGTCCCAGGACCCCAGGCAGGACGGCTCCACACGCACGGTCACCGTGACCCACGGTGCCATGAGCGGAAGCACGACATACACGGTCAACGACAGCCCGTCCATCGTTCTCGACAGCACAACCCTGGGTCTGACAGGACAGATGCAGCCGCCTGGCCAGCCCATCACCCTATCAGGGACGATCCAGGACAATGATGCACAACTCCTTGGGCAGACACTGACGGCATCCATCTTCTCCTTCAGACCGGACGGCAGCAGGTTTATGGAAACGCCCCTGACCCTGACAGACTCCGGAAACGGCATCTATGCCTTTTCCCATGCCATTTCCAGCACTGATGTCCAGAGTCCAGGGATAGAATACTATGTCCATGCTTCGGACGGCACGGATGAAACCGTTCTGCCCGGTGAGTATCTGACAGTGCCGTTCTTCATCCCGGTGACCGGAAGCACCCCCCCTGTCATTGTCCATACGCCGGTGGTCAGCGGCACTGCCGACCAGGCCATCGGGATCCAGGCCAACGTAACCGATAACGATATTGCCAGGGTCTTCCTGTACTTCAGACTCCATGACCCGTATGCCATCGGACCATACCATACCCTGGAGATGACAGGCACAGGGCCCTTTTTTACCGTTGAGATCCCGCCATACTTTGCAACAACCACAGGCATCGACTATTTCATCTCGGCCTGGGATGGCAGCCTGGCAAGGACAGACCACGGCTCATCCTCGCAGCCCCATTTCATACGCATTAACGGTATCAACTACCAGTTTCCCCTGGCCGATGCCGGACATGACCGAACAGGGGCGGCAGGCCAGACCATTACTCTGGACGGAAGCGGCTCCCGGGATCCTGATCCGGGGGACACCCTTGCCTATGAATGGCGCCAGACCGGCGGAGCTCCAGTCACGCTCCTGGACAGGAACAGCGTCAACCCAAGGTTTGTGGCCCCCAGGATTGATCCCGGCAACAGAATCCTCACCTTTGAACTGTCGGTAATGGATTCAACCTGCCTGCGGGGAACGGATTCAGTCAGCATTACCATCAACAATAACGGTCCCAAAGCCGATTTTTCCTGGAATCCGGCCGCACCCACCACCGGAGTCCTGGTTGGATTCACGGACATGTCAACGGCAGAAGTCCCCATTGTCTCCTGGCTCTGGGACTTCGGAGGACTCGGCACCAGTAACGAGCAGAACCCGTCATTTACGTTCAACGCAAAAAGAGTCGTGACCGTCACCTTGAAGGTCACTGACCAGAACGGCATGACCGACACCCTGTCCCATACCGTCACCGTGCTCTGCAGCGGTCAGAACTGCGGGTCAGGCGGGGGAGGCTGTTTTATTTCAACCCTGGCAGGCAAAGCCGGCCTTCCCGGGTTCCGAAGCATCACAAATCACCCTGGCACAATTCTGTTTGGGGCTGTCGTGATGATCCTTGGCCTGGGCCTCGGGCTGTGGAAACGCCGGCGGATTGCCACCCTTGTTCTTGCCCTGGTGATACCGGCCATCCTGTGGACCGCAGGTTCTCCCAGATGCGAAAATCTGCCTGGCTTTACAGTCTCGATCCTGGGAGGCGCCTGGGGATTCGACAGGAGCCAGGATATCGACCTGGACACTGTCATGGGTGCAGCCCTGGGATACAATTTCAACGACCGTATCGGGGTTGAAGCCATGGTTGACCATGGCACTTTTGAACACGACTTCTACAACACAGATACCTGTGAGTGCGATGTGGACAACCTGTCAGGGACCGTTTCCCACCTGGACCTGCTCTGGCATTTCAGACCCGAATCCCAGGTTGTGCCCTACCTCGCGGCGGGTATGGGAAGGGTCGATCTGAACTATGACCGGTTCGACAAAACCAGCGAAAACATGGCCAACGTGGGCGGGGGTGTTAAACTTTTTTTAAGCGACACCCTGGCCCTGAGGGGAGATATCCGTTATATTCGGACCTTTGACAACGATTACAGGAACATGGTTGTAAATCTCGGCATCATGTTCCAGTTTCCGTTCAAAAAAAGTCCGGCTGTGCAAATGGCAGCTGCAGAACCCGAACCTGTGAGCAAACATGAACCGGCACCTCCAAAGGAGAAGGCACTGCCACCTGCTGCACCTGCTGCCAGGCCTGAACCGCCTGCCCCGGTCATTCCGGCTGCGCTCCCGACAAAAAGACCAGAACCCGTTATCATTGACCTGAAAATACTGTTTGATTTTGACAAGACAATTATCAAGCCGTCGTACTACTCCCAGATCGAGGACCTTGCCCAGATGCTGGCAGCACACCCGGACATCAACCTCACCATCCAGGGGCACACGTGCAACATCGGGTCCGAGGCTTACAACCAGAAACTGTCCCTCAGACGGGCCGAGAGTGTGAAGACATTCCTGGTCGACCGGCACGGCGTGAATCCTGACCGCATATCAGTAGCGGGATACGGCGAAACGCGTCCTGAAACAGACAACAAGACCCCGGCCAGCAGAAAACTGAACCGACGGGCCATTATCGTTAATATGGTCAACTGACAACCGGCATGACGTTCCTGCAGGGGCCGAACCCGCCCTGGGTTAGGCCCCTTCAGGTCAACACTCCGAGTCAAGGACACATTTCACTTCTTTGAGAAGTTCAGCTCCTGTGAACGGCTTTTTGATGATCCCCCTGGCCCCCTGCTGTCTGAGTGCCGCCACGGTATCCGCATCCGGGGATTCCACTGCGATGATAACCCTGGCATATCTATTATATCGAAGCAGCTCGGCCATGCATTCCCTGCCCCCCATGACCGGCATGGACAAGTCCAGGACCGCCAGATCCACGGTAACATCTTTGCTGCAAAAAACGGCCAGGGCTTCCTCGCCGTTACCTGCCTCCAGAACCTTGTAGCCTGACAGGGTAAGCACCTGGATGGCAATATCCCGGACATGATTCTCATCGTCCACCACCAGGACGGTACTGGGCGGGACTGCTTTACCTGCTGCATCAGGAATCAGGCCTTGTGACAATTTCTCATCTGATGGACTAACCGAGAAAAACAAAGTGAATGTGCTCCCGTGGTCGGGTTTGCTGTCACAGGTAATAAAAGCCCTGTGGGTCTGGGTGATGCCATAGACCATGGACAACCCCAGGCCGGCACCCCTTCCAGGCTCCTTTGTGGAAAAGAACGGCTCGAAAATTTTTCCCTTCAGGTCCTGGGAAATCCCGGTGCCGGTGTCCGTTACCCGCACGCAGGAATAAATCCCGGGTTCCACCTCCGGGTACTGCCAGCCCTTACGGTCATCAACTCTCAGGGTTTCAAATACCAGGGATCCGCCTCTGGGCATTGCGTCCAGGGCGTTCTGACCCAGGTTCAAAAGGACCTGCTCAATCTGGGCCGGGTCCACGCAGACCAGTCCCTGGTCTTGACTGTGTCTTGTCCGGATACTGACCCCCTCCGGCAGCGTTTTGATCATTTTCTTGACCGACATGTCCACAATCCCGGAAAGCCGTGTGGTCTCGAAACGGGGTTCGACCCTGCTGCAGAAGGTCATGAGCTGTCGTACCAGTTCCGCACCCCGGCTTGCCGACAACTGGGCGATATCAATATACCTCCGGTCCCTGGGATCAAGGGTTTCACTGTCCCGGGCCTGCTGGAGAGGCTGCATGATGGTCTGCAGGAGGTTATTGAAATCGTGGGATATCCCCCGGGTCAAATAACTCATGGCCTCCATCTTCTGGGCCTGGAGCAGCTGTTCCTTGACCTTGAGCAGTTCCCGCTCAGCCTTGATACGGCTGGTAACAAATCGCCCGATGCCGCTGACGATCAACTGGCCGTCAGCTTCTTTTTCCAGTACGGAACTGTACTCCAGGTAGTGTTCGGCGCCGCCTTTCCCATAAAGTGCCAACAGGCCTGAATGTTTTCCCTTCCGTGTTATTTCGGGGATATATTCGTCATGATACCGGTGCTGGTATTCCCGTGGTATGAGGTCAACAATCGATTTTCCGATGAGGCTCCCCGGGGACAGGTTCAGCCCTTCATGGGAAGCCGGGTTGATGGTCAGCAGTTTCCCTTCCAGGGTATGGGTAAAAATGCAGTCATTGGTGTTATTGAAAAGGTACCGCAGATTTCTTTCCATCCTTTTTTTGCTGGTGACATCGCGGTGAATGACATACATACCCGCCATTTTTCCATTGGGGTCCCTGAAGGGTGCGACTTTCTGATGGATGTTCAGGCGGTTTCCATGCCTGTCAAACCGCAGGGTTTCCCATTCAAAAACTTCTCCGTCCAAGGCTCTCTGGACTTTTTTCCGGGACTTTTCCTGCTCTTCCTCGGGAATGAAACTGATTTTCCTGGTTTTCCACTCATCCAGGGACCACCCGTAAAGATTAATGAATGCCGGATTGGCATACAGGATCTCCCTCTTGAAGCCATAGACGATAACAGCGTCCGGCGAGATGTCCAGAATGTGCCGGTATCTTGACTGGATCTCCAGATTTGCGGCCTCCAGGTTTTTCTTTTCCGTGATTTCCAGGATGGATCCTTCCAGCATCTCCAGTTCTGTTGCTTCATCCATAAACTGCCGGGATGTGAGCTGTCCCCAGAAATGGGTTCCGTCCTTGCGTCTTAGTTCTATCTCGTAACCGATGATCTGCCGGTGCTTTCTGATGGTGGCAACAACATGGTCATACTGTTCCCTGTGAACATAGGTTTTATCTGCAGTGGTACTGGTGATCATATCCCTGGCAGAGTCATACCCGAACATCCGGACCATGGCGGGATTCATGCTGATCACCCGGCCGCTTGCCAGTTCACGCAGGTAAATCCCTTCAATGGCATTTTCGTAGATCAGCTTGTAATAGTTGATCCCTTCAATGGTCGATTTCGCCGACGATCCGGACCGGTCAATCTTGTCCATGAACGACCTCCTGGTCATAACCCGGTTTACAGTCAACAGGAAATCTGCAAGTCACACCCGTCAGTCAGCCAAGGCCAGCCAAAGCATACAACCGGTCAATAACCCTGCTGCACCAGCACCCATCCGGGATGCTTACCAGAAAGGCCTTTGGTGTGTAATACGGAACCCAGATATCCCTTTTTGTCATAAAAACGATGGGTTCATGCAAAACGATGGCCTAATACTATAGCGTTGCCTGACTCAAGTAAAGTTAAAAGCCATGCAACTGCAAATTTTTTCGGCAGTCAGATTTCCTGCCCCCGGATTTCCCGGGATTCTTCTCCAGGAGTCCTAACTATTTATGCTTCCTGGTTCAGGGCAGTGATAACAGCCTCTGCCACCTGCCGGGTTATGCCCGGCAGGGAGGCAAGGCCGTCAACCCCGGCCTCCCGGATCGGCCCCAGTCCCTTGAAGGTTTTCAGCAGCATGGCCTTACGTTTGGGGCCCATGCCGGGAATGCCGTCCAGGATTGACAGTCCTGCCCGGCCTGAGCGCCGCTTCTTCTGGAAGGTGATGGCAAACCTATGGGCTTCGTCCCTCAGCCTCTGAAGCAGGAACAGGGCCTTCTGGGCCTGGGACGTATTCAGGGGGTTGGAGCGTCCCGGAAGGTAGATCTTGTCCGCATCCTCGCCCCTTTCCCTGTCTTTTTTGGCAAGGCCGACAACCTGGAACCGGTTTTCAAGGCCCAGTTCCCTGAGGACAGCAACGGCCATGGACAGCTGCCCCTTACCGCCGTCCACCACCAGGAGGTCCGGGAAAGCCGTGTCCGTACCCCCGGAGAGAAACCGCCGGGTAAGGACCTCGGTCATGCAGGCATAGTCGTCCTGGCGGTTGGATGGATTCAGGATATAGTGCCGGTACTGTCCCTTGTCCGAAACGCCCCGGGTAAACACCACCATGGCCGAAACCGGGTCGGTCCCGGCCAGGTTGGAGTTGTCAAAGCATTCGATACGGCCCGGATAAGCGTCCATGCGGATCAGGTTCTGGAGCATGAGCAGGATCTCCCGGGTCTCGGCCTGATCGGACAGGGACTGCTCCAGCTCCTTGACGGCGTTGAGCCGGGCCATGTCCAGGATCTGCTTTTTTTCCCCCCGCACCGGGGCGATAATGGCAACCCGTTTCCCCTTTTTTTTTGAAAGCTGCTCTTCAAGAAGATTCCATTCCTCCAGGACCTGGGGCACAAGAATTTCCCCGGGGATGAACATGGCCCGGGAATAAAACTGTTTGACAAAAGCCTCAAGGATCTCGGGCAGGTCTGCATAGGTCATGTCAAAGGGAAAATTGCGGGATCCGCTCAGGTACCCGGCCCGCACAAACAATACGGTCACCACCGCCCTGCCACGGTCCCCGGCGCAGGCGATGACATCCCGGTCCTTCTGGTCCGTGGACACGGCGACCTGCTTTTCCAGGGTCCGTTCAATGGCAGCAATGGTATCCCGTATCTGGGCAGCTTTTTCGAATTCCTCATTGCCGGCTTCCCTGGCCATGTCTGCCCTGAGCCGTTTGAGCAGTTCCGGGGCCCGGCCCCTGAGGAACAGGATCACATCCCTGACAATGGCATCATACACAGGTCTGGGTACCGGGTTGCAGCAGGGTCCCAGGCAGGTGTTGATCTGAAAATTAAGACAGGGCCGGGACCGGTTCCGGAACTGGACCTGCCGGCATTTTCTCAGCTTGAAGATCTTATTGACGCTGCGCAGGGTGGAACGTACACTGTGAACCGATGGGTAGGGACCAAAATAAGCGGCCTTGTCGTTGCCCATGCGCCGGACCACTTCCAGGCAGGAGTAGTCCTGGGTGGTATCGATACGCAGACAAGGGTAATTTTTACCATCCTTGAGGATGACATTATACCGGGGGGAATGTTTCTTGATCAGGGTGGATTCCAGGAGCAGGGCCTCCTGCTCCGTGGAGGTCACGATCACGTCAAAGTCGGCGATGTGCTTTATCAGGACCCCGGTTTTCATGTCGTGGCCCGTTTCCCTGACAAAATAGGAGGAAAGCCGTTTCTTGAGATGGCGCGCCTTGCCCACGTAGATGATTTCCCCCCGGACATCCTTCATCAGGTAGACGCCGGGGTCGGAGGGTGCGGTCTCATATTTTTCAAGCAGGGTATCCGGAAGACTTGACATGGCAGTCACATATCCTTGATCTGGGAGAGCTCCCGTATCTTGTCCCTGAGTTTGGCGGCCTTTTCAAACTCCAGCTTGGCCGATGCCTGTTTCATCTCTTTTTTCAACCCTTTGATGATATGCTCGATGGAACCCGGGTCGGTATCGTATGCCAGGGATTCCTCCATGACTGTCTCCCCCCTGTCAAGGATAGTCTTTTCCATGGTGTAGTCGAACATGCGGATCTCCTTGACAATGGTGGTGGGTGTGATGTTGTTCCGGGTGTTGTGGGCCTTCTGGATACGGCGGCGGCGCCTGGTTTCCTGGATGGCCTTGGTCATGGACCGGGTTTCGGTATCGGCATAAAGGATCACCTTGCCCGCAACATTGCGCGAGGCGCGGCCAAATGTCTGGATCAGGGACCGGTAGGATCTGAGGAACCCCTCCTTGTCCGCATCCAGTATGGCCACCAGGGAGACCTCCGGGATATCGAGCCCCTCCCTGAGCAGGTTGATGCCGATGAGCACGTCAAACACCCCCTTTCGGAGATCCTGGATGATATCGATGCGCTCCACGGTTCCGATATCCGAGTGCAGGTACCGGACCTTGATACCGAAATCCGTGAAGTATTCGGTGAGATCCTCAGACATCCGTTTGGTCAGGGTGGTGATGAGAACCCGCTCCTCCACCTCGACGCGTTTCATGATCTCCTCGTACAGGTCATCCACCTGGTTGGTTGCCTTACGGATCTCCACCATGGGATCAAGAAGGCCTGTGGGCCTTACGATCTGCTCGGCAATCCGGCCCTGGGCCTTCTCGATTTCATACTCGGCCGGAGTTGCGGAAACATAGACCACCGTGGATGTCTTGGTCTTGAATTCCTCAAAGGTCAGGGGTCTGTTATCCAGGGCTGAGGGAAGCCTGAAGCCGTAACGGACAAGGGTCTCTTTCCGGGATCGGTCACCCTTGTACATGGCCCCGATCTGGGGAACCGCAATGTGGCATTCGTCAAAGAACAGTAAAAAATCTTCAGGGAAATAATCCAGTAGCGTGGGCGGCGGTTCGCCGGGCTTTCTCCCGGTCAGATGTCTTGAATAGTTCTCGATACCGTTGCAGTAGCCGATCTCGTTCATCATCTCCAGGTCGTACTGGGTTCGCTCCTCCAGGCGCTGGGCTTCCAGGAGCATGTTCTCGCTTCTGAAGTAGTTCAGCCGCTCCTTGAGCTCTTCCGTTATCCCTTGGATAGCCCGCTTACGGGTCTGGCTCAGGGTCACGTAATGGGACGCTGGAAATACCGCCGTCCCCTTGATGCGGTTGACAACATCCCCCTTGAGGGGATCTATTTCACAGATGGATTCAATGGTATCCCCGAAAAAATCGATGCGAAGCGCCCTGTTTTCCTCATAGGCCGGGAAGATTTCCACCCGGTCTCCCCGGACCCGGAAGGTCCCCCTGTGGAAATCCATATCGTTTCGCTTGTACTGGATATTCACCAGGTCGGCCAGAAGCTCGTCCCTGGGCCTTTCCATCTCCTCCCTGATCTCCACCCTCAGGGCCAGGTAATCTTCGGGTGCGCCCAGACCGTAAATGCACGACACGCTGGCAACCACGATCACGTCCCTGCGGGCCAGGACCGACCGGGTTGCCGAATGACGCATCTTGTCGATCATCTCGTTGATGGATGAATCCTTCTGGATATAGGTGTCGCTGCTGGGGATATAGGCTTCGGGCTGGTAATAGTCGTAATAGGAGACAAAATACTCCACGGCATTGTCCGGGAACAGGGATTTGAACTCATTGTAGAGCTGGGCGGCCAGGGTTTTATTGGGGGCGATGATAAGGGTCGGCTTCTCTACCCTGGCAATGACATTGGCCATGGTAAAGGTCTTACCCGACCCCGTGACCCCGAGAAGTACCGGGTGTTCGCAATTGTCCTTGATGATGCCCCGGGTCAGGGTGGCTATGGCTCTGGGCTGGTCTCCTGCGGGTTCAAAGGGTGATTTCAGTTGAAAGATACCCGTACGCTCTGTGTTTTCCATCCCTGATATTTATCAGAGTCCGGCCCTGATTTAAAGAATTATTCCTTTATTCGACACGGTTTGTATGATAAATATCCATGAAACATGACACCTGGCAGAAACCCACTGCAATGACTTTTACATATCTGTTGAATCTTCAACAGGGCACAAAGAGGCGGGAATGGAAGAGGAAAAGACAAAAACTCATTTTATCAAAACCATCATCACCACGGACATTGAAACCAACAAGCACAATGGCAGAGTAGCCACCCGATTCCCGCCGGAACCCAACGGCTTTCTCCACATCGGCCATGCCAAATCCATCTGTCTCAATTTCGGCATGGCCCAGGAATTCAAGGGAACCTGCAACCTCAGGTTCGACGACACCAACCCGGCCAAGGAAGACCAGAAGTACATCGATTCCATCATCCGGGACGTGTGCTGGCTGGGCTTTGACTGGGGGGAAAAAATCTACTACGCGTCAGACTATTTTAACAGACTTTACGACTATGCCGTTGACCTGATCCGGCAGGGCAAGGCATTTGTCTGCAGCCTCTCCTCGGACGAGATGCGCCAGTACCGCGGGACCCTGACCGAGCCGGGAAAGGACAGCCCATACAGGAACCGTTCCGTGGCAGAAAACCTGGACCTGTTCCAGCGCATGAAAAACGGTGAATTCAAGGACGGCGACCATGTCCTGAGGGCAAAAATAGACATGGCATCCCCCAACATCAACCTGAGGGACCCGGTGATCTACCGGATCAAGCACATGTCCCATCCCAGAACCAAAGACCAGTGGTGCATCTACCCCATGTACGACTACACCCACTGCATTTCAGACGCTCTGGAGGGCATTACCCACTCCCTGTGCACCCTGGAATTCGAGGATCACCGCCCCCTGTACGACTGGACCCTGGACCAGCTGGATGTACCCTGCCATCCCCAGCAGATCGAATTTGCCAGGATGAACCTCAACTACACGGTCATGAGCAAACGCAAGCTCCAGAAGCTGGTGGAGCTGAAGCTCGTCAGCGGCTGGGACGACCCCAGGCTCCCGACCATGGCTGGTATTCGAAGGCGGGGATACCCGGCAGAGGCCATCCGGAATTTCTGCGCCCTCATCGGCCTCAGCAAAAAAGAAAGCCGCATCGACATGGGGCTCCTGGAAAGTTGCGTTCGGGAGAACCTGAACGAGACTGCTCCACGGCGCATGGCTGTGCTCAACCCCCTGAAACTGGTCATCGAAAACTGGCCTGAAGGAAAAACAGAGGCACTGGAGGCACTCAATCATCCCCAGAACCCGGACATGGGTAAACGGACCATCATCTTTTCCAGAGAACTCTATATCGAACAGGATGATTTCATGGAAAATCCGCCCAAGAAATTCTTCCGCCTGGCACCGGGACGGGAGGTCAGGTTGAGATACGCCTATTTCATCACCTGCACCCGGGTTGTCAAGGACGACGCAGGCAAGGTCACCCACCTGGTCTGCACCTATGACCCTGCAACACGGGGAGGGGATGCGCCAGATGGCAGAAAAGTCAAAGCCACCCTGCACTGGGTGTCCGAATCCGGATCCTGCCCGGCCCGGGTGCGGCTCTACGACAGGCTGTTCAAAAATGAAGACCCCGAGGCCTCGTCCGAAGATTTCACCCAGGATCTTAATCCCGATTCCCTGGTAAATGCCGACACTGCCAGGGTTGAGAACAACCTTGCAACTGCAGCTCCGGAATCGGTGTACCAGTTTGAGCGGCTGGGATATTTCTGTGCGGATGCCGTTGATTCAATTCCAGGAGCCCCGGTGTTCAACCGCACGGTCACCCTCAAGGACACCTGGGCAAAAATAAGCGGCAACAACTGATTCTCCCCGCACCCCCTGAGAAGAAAAAAAGGCCTGCCCGGCAATCCCGGGCAGGCCTTTTTAATTAGTCTTCACACTTTTTAACTGCTCTTCACAAATGATTTAAGTGCTGTTCATTCAACTTCTGGTATCCGGTCAACCAATTTTCCAGGTCGTACCCCCTGGTGCGTCTTCCAGGATGACCTTCATGACCTCCAGCTGGGCCCGGATCTCATCGGCCCTGGCAAAATTCTTTGCCTTTCTGGTTTCGGTCCGCTCCCTTACCAGGGCGTCGATGGCCGCGGCATCCAGGGACTGATTTTCCAGGCCGCTCTTTTTCTTTGCAGCAAAATAGGCTTCAGGGATATGCGTAAGTATACCGAGAATCGATCCCATGCGTTTCAGATCGGAACAGAGCAGGGAAACATTCTCCAGTGCATCCCCCTCAATGCCGTCAGGGTGTTCGTCCAGGACCCGGTTCCCTTTTTTCACCACTTCAAATACCGTTGCAATGCCCCGGGCCGTATTAAAGTCATCGTCCATGGCCTGGACAAAACTTTCCCAGTCCGGTCCCGGCTCCCTGTCATCATGAGCACCAGACTTCGTGGCCCGCTCCTGGAAGGCATAGATCCTGTCAACACCGGAAACGACCTCATCCATGGAATTCTCGTTGTAGTCAATGGGGCTCCGGTAGTGCTTGGACAGAAGGAACAGGCGGATAACCTCTGAATGGTACCGGTCCAGCACATCCTTGATCATGGTGAAGTTGCCCAGGGACTTGGACATCTTTTCGTTGTTGATATCCACGAACCCGTTGTGCACCCAGTATTGGACAAACTGTTGGCCAAATGCCGCTTCCGACTGGGCGATCTCGTTTTCATGGTGGGGAAAGATCAGATCCTTGCCGCCGCCGTGGATGTCAAAACTCTTACCCAGGTACCGGTAGCTCATGGCCGAGCATTCAATGTGCCACCCGGGCCGCCCCGGACCCCAGGGACTTTCCCAGAAGGGCTCTCCCGGCTTTGCCGGTTTCCACAGGGTGAAATCACCCGGATCCCGTTTGTTGTCATCCACCGCGATCCGTGCACCGGCCAGCATCTCTGCAGGATCCCTGCCCGAGAGCTTTCCGTATCCGTCAAAGGACCTGATGGAAAAGAACACATCGCTGCCTTCCACATAATAGGCCTTGTCCTGGTCAATGAGCCGCTGAATAAAATCGATGATGTCCTGGATATGCTCCGTGGCCTTGGGCTCCATGGTGGGCCTCAGGACATTCAGGGCATCCATTTCATTATGAAATTCCCGGATGTATTTCTCGGATATCTCCAGGCACCCGGTCTTCAGCTCATTGGCCCGTTTGATGATCTTGTCATCCACATCCGTGAAGTTGCGCACATAACAGACATCATACCCCAGGGCCTTGAACCACCTGAAAATCACATCAAAAATAACAACGGACCGTGCATGGCCGATATGGCTGGTGTCATACACCGTTGGCCCGCACACGTACATGCCCACCTTGCCCTGCTCCAGGGGAATGAACTCGTCCTTTTTCCCAGTCAGCGTATTGTAAATGCGTAAAGTCATAATCTGTCATCCTGGTTGGTCGGTTATCAGTACAACGGCGTGGGCACCAATGCCCTCGCCCCTTCCGGCAAAACCCAGTCCTTCCGTGGTCGTGGCCTTGACATTGACCGCATCCGGTTCAACACCTGCGGCTTTTGCAATCAGCTTTTCCATCTCGCTCTTGAACGGCTCCAGCCTTGGTGCCTGGGCCATGACCGTGCAGTCCAGGTTGGCAACCCGGTATCCTCTGTCCCTGATCATCCAGGAGCAGGCCTCAAGAAGGCTGAGACTGGATATCCCTTTGTACGACGGATCGGTATCCGGGAAATGCCTGCCGATATCTCCCAGTCCTGCAGCGCCCAGCAAGGCATCGCACACCGCATGCACCAGCACATCCGCATCCGAGTGACCTTCAAGCCCCAGGTCATAGGGGATGGTAACCCCGCCCAGCACCAGCGCCCTGCCCGTAACAAGCCGGTGAACATCATAGCCTGATCCTGTCCTGATTTTCACGCTCCTGCTGTCTCCTTCCCTGTATGTGCGGCCCGTCAATTCCGAATCAGTCCGTGCATCGCCCATGACCGCTGTTATCTAAAGCAACCGTTCCCGGATGGCACCCCAGGCTTCCAATAACCCCGGGGGCGTTCTACTCTATTAACCAATTGCAAATAAAAAGTCAAAAGGTGATCACTGCTTCATGGAAACCCGGATTAAGTTCCAGAACCCATGGGGCATTACATCATTCTTCCCCCACAAACAGTTTGTACAGTGCCTGGGTACCCAGTTCTCCATATCCCCTTTCCGCAAGGGTTTTGTAGAGTTCCCTGGCCAGGATCAGCCCGGGAGTATCTAACCCCAATGCCTTGGAAGACTCAAGGGCAATGGTCATGTCCTTGATAAAATGCTTTACATAAAAACCGGGCGCAAAGTCACCGGCAATCATGCGCGGCCCCAGGTTGTTCAGCGACCAGCTGCCGGCTGCCCCTGCCCCGATGCTTTTCAATACTGTTGCAGGATCCAGACCGGCCTTTGCCGAATAGGCCAGAGCTTCGCACACGGCAACCAAGCCGGCGGCTATGGCCATCTGGTTGGCCAGCTTGGTGTGCTGGCCGGAGCCTGCCGGTCCCTGGAACACAATATTCTTGCCCATGGCTTCGAAAACCGGGAGCGTCTCCTGGAATACGGATTTCTCACCGCCCACCATGATGGACAAAGCTGCGTTCCTGGCTCCCATATCACCGCCCGAAACCGGAGCATCCAGAACCTTCACCGACCTGGTACGGCCGGCTTCAAACAACCTTACCGCCAGTTCCGGACTTGACGTGGTCATATCGATAAGGATTGAACCGGGCCCAGTGTTGGCGATGAGGCCGCCCTCCCCCAGCCACACCTGTTCCACATCCGAAGGATATCCCACGATGGTGATGATCAGATTGCACCTGGCTGCAAGTGCAGCCGGCGAATCTTCCCATACAGCACCCCGCGAGCAGAGTGGCCGGGCCTTTTCTTTTGTTCGGGTATACACGTGGAGCGGGTATCCTGCGTCCAGGAGATGGGAGGCCATACTCTTTCCCATCACCCCAAGCCCAATGAATCCAAGGGTTGTATTTTCCGGTGATACTGTCATCTGCGTTTCCTCATTTATGAAAAAGGGTTATTGCCCTGTGACCAGACCAGTCCCTGACCAATATGTTCAACCTAGGCATAAAACAAAAATCAGGAAAGAGCCGCATCCGGTGTAAATAGCCTGGTTACAGGAGCCGGCGGACCCGTTCCCACCCGGCTTCCGGGATGTGGGCCCCGATGACCTGGCAGACTTCATATCCGCAGGCAGAGGCGATCCGGCCGCTTCTTTCCATGGAATAACCATGGGCCAGGCCGTACAGGAACCCGGCAGCCCACAGGTCTCCTGCACCGGTGGTGTCCCTGGCTTCCCTGCCTGCCACGGGCTCGATCCTGAGTGTCTCGTTACCGGAAGAGAGATAGCTGCCCCGCTTACCGACCTTGAGCACTGCCACGGAAACATTCCTGGCAAGGACTTCCAGGGCTTTTGCTTCATCGGAATGTCCTGTATAGGCACGGGCTTCATCCTCATTGGCGATGAGGATATCAACGAAGTCAGCAACCAGATCCCCCAGGATAGGGCGGGACGCCTCGACCACCTCAAAGCTGGCCAGGTCCAGGGCAATTTTTGCTCCTGCGGCCCTGGCGCTTTTCAGGGCAGCCAGCATCAGGTCCCGGTTGAACAGCAGGTAACCTTCAACCATGACAATGGCCGTATCCCGGAACAGGTCCGGAGAAATGCTTTCCGGTGAAAGCTCGCTGGCAGCCCCCAGAAAAGTGAACATGGACCGCTGGGCATCCGGAGTGATGACGGACAGGACCTTGCCGGTGGGTGTTTCCGACCGAGACAGAACAGGCTCCACCCCGGCCTGTTTCAGGTGGCGGTCAAAAAGGTCCCCGTATGAGTCTTGCCCACGCTGTCCTATGAACCGGGCCTGCCCACCCAGCCGGCCTATTCCCACCAGGGTATTGCATGCCGCACCGCCGGACACCACGGCCGGATCCTGGCTCGTCTTTTCAAGGATGGCCTGGATTTCCGAATCCCCGACCAGGGTCATCCCACCCTTTTTTTTCCCCAGGTTTTCAAGGAAGTCATCGTTTTCATGGATCAGGAGATCAACCAGGGCAGATCCGATTCCAGTAATGCGCACGTTTTCGGGACGGCTGTTCATACTCATGGGTTCCCTTTATATGATTATTATCTTGAAATGACTGTCCGAGTACGGTAATCTATTTTGCTGTTTTAAATCAATTTCATTAACAATACACTTTTATTTTGCCGCCGTATCTGATAATTGCATACTGCATATAATTAACCTGTAAAAGGATACCTTATTATCTTAAACCCAATCAATTTTCAATAGCTAAGGAGCTGAACCATGACAGAAATACGTACCACCCTGTTCACGTCAGAGTCTGTTACCGAAGGCCATCCGGACAAAGTCGCCGATGCAATCTCAGACAGTATTCTCGACGCTATCATGGCCGAGGACAAAAACTGCCGGGTTGCCTGTGAAACCCTGGTAACCACGGGCCTGGCCATGATATCGGGAGAAATCACCACCAGCTGCTACGTGGATATTCCCGATATTGTCCGCGGGACCATCAGGGACATCGGTTACAACTCATCCAACATGGGATTTGACTGGCAGACCTGTTCCGTCGTGACCAGCATCGGGCGCCAGTCCCCGGACATTGCCCAGGGTGTTGACGAGAACACTGGCCTGTTCAAGGAACAGGGCGCAGGAGACCAGGGCCTCATGTTCGGCTTTGCCACGGATGAGACACCGGAGCTCATGCCCATGCCCATTACCTATGCCCACAAGCTGACCAAACGCCTGACCCAGGTCAGGAAAAACGGAGCCCTGGACTTTCTGCGTCCTGACGGAAAATCCCAGGTGACCATCGAATACCATGACGGCAGGCCGGCCCGCGTCGACACCATCGTAGTTTCAGCCCAGCATTCTCCGGACGTAACCTATGAGGCCCTGAAGGAAGCCATCATCAAAGAGGTCATCAAAAAAGTTATCCCGGCCGAGATGATCGATGGAGATACCAAATACTTCATCAACCCCACCGGACGTTTTGTCATCGGAGGCCCCATGGGCGACTGCGGTCTCACCGGGCGGAAAATCATCGTGGACACCTATGGCGGACAGGGAAGCCACGGCGGCGGCTGTTTTTCAGGCAAGGACCCCTCCAAAGTGGACAGAAGCGCTTCTTACATGGGACGGTATGTGGCCAAAAATCTCGTTGCAGCAGGACTTGCCAGAAAATGCGAGGTACAGATAGCCTATGCCATCGGTGTGGCACAGCCGGTTTCTTTCCTGGTGGATTTCATGGGTACCGGCCTTGTTTCGGAAAAACGGGCAGCGGAAATCGTAAAAGAAGTGTTTGATCTCAGGCCGGCAGCCATTATTGCCAAGCTGAATCTCAAGCGCCCCATATACCGTAAAACATCCTCCTACGGCCATTTTGGACGCAACGATCCTGATTTTACCTGGGAACACACGGATATGGCCTCAACCATCCGGTCAATGGCCGGCCTATAAAACTTTCGATGGTACAATCGACAGGCTATTAATCCAGAAAAAACCGGCCCGGGCTCACGGAGCTGAAAGCAACGGAGTACTGGCACGGCGTAACATTACCAAGGAGCACACAATGACTTACATGGGTAAGGATTCTTCATTCATGGAACTTGATCTTGGACTGAAGTACAAGGTCAAGGATATTTCACTGGCAGCAGACGGCCACAAGGACATGCAGCTCTCGGAAAGGGAGATGCCGGGCCTCATGGCTGTAAGGAAAAAATACGGCACCACAAAGCCCCTCAAGGGCCTCAAGATTACCGGCAGCCTTCACATGACCATCCAGACTGCAATGCTCATCGATACCCTGTATGAACTGGGTGCCGATATCCGCTGGGCAACCTGCAATATCTTCTCAACCCAGGATCATGCAGCCGCAGCCATTGCTGACAAACAGTCCGCAGCCGTATTTGCCTGGAAAGGTGAAACCCTGGAAGAATTCTGGTGGTGCACGGAACAGGCCCTGATATGGCCTGACGGTTCCGGGCCGGACCTGATCGTGGATGATGGCGGGGATGCAACCCTGTTCGTCCACCAGGGGGTACGGGTGGAAAGCAATCCGGAACTGCTTAAAACCACTGCCGGGAGTGCGGATGAAAAATTCCTGATGGAAAGGCTCCGCCGCAGCTATGCCAAAGATCCAAAACGCTGGACAAACATCGCGTCAAAAATCCGGGGCGTATCCGAAGAAACCACAACCGGCGTCCACCGGCTCTATCATCTGGCATCCAAAAAGGAGCTTCTGTTCCCGGCCATCAACGTGAACGACTCTGTGACCAAGTCCAAATTCGACAACCTTTACGGGTGCAGGGAATCTTTGGCCGACGGCATCAAGCGAGCCACGGACGTCATGCTTGCAGGCAAGGTTGTCGTGGTTGCCGGCTACGGTGATGTGGGCAAGGGATGTGCAGCATCCATGAAAGGATACGGCGCCCGGGTCATCATCACGGAAATCGATCCCATCTGTGCGCTCCAGGCAGCCATGGAAGGATACCAGATACTGACCATGGAGCAGGCGGCCCCCCTGGGTGATATCTTCGTCACCGCCACCGGCAACTACCAGGTGATCAAGAGCGCCCATATCAAAGCCATGCGCGATGAAGCCATTCTCTGCAATATCGGCCACTTTGACAATGAAATAGAAATGAGCTTCTTTGAGAACAATCCCAGGCATGTAAAGACGAACATCAAACCCCAGGTGGACAAATGGACACTGGAATCCGGCAAGTCCGTCATTGTTCTTGCCGAAGGACGTCTGGTTAACCTGGGCTGTGCAACCGGCCATCCAAGCTTTGTCATGAGTGCCAGTTTCACGAACCAGACCCTGGCCCAGATCAAACTGGCCACGGAAACTCTGGAGAAGAAAGTCTATACCCTGCCCAAGGAACTGGACGAGGAAGTCGCAAGGCTCCACCTTGAAACTCTGGGCGTCAAACTGACCCGATTGACCCAGGAGCAGGCGGATTACATCGGGGTGCCTGTCAACGGCCCCTTTAAACCGGAGTACTACCGGTACTGATATAAAACCGAAAAAAAAAGGCCGGTTGATGCTCCTGCTTGGATATCATCAACCGGCCCTTGTTTTTTGGAATCAGAATTCAAACCGGGCAACAAGCCCGACCTTTGACACCTTGTCCCCTTTTTCTGTCTTCACAATGGGACTGAGGATAAACTTGTCGGTAACAAAGGCGCCTATGGCGGCACCGACAGCGCAGGACCCCGCATCGAGCCAGGAAAAATAGTCCACATCCAGATATTGGATCCCCTCTCCCAGGAAACCGGCCGCCGCACCGATTCCAAAACCTAACCAGCCCCGTTTGTCCCGCTTGGCAGGCCAGTACTTGTCCACCAGTGCGGTTACCGCACCACCAATCACGATGCCTCCTGCCACATGCCCCAGTTCGCTGTTCACGGTGTTGCTGGGCTGATAATTACCTCTATTTGCCAGAGCCGGGGAAGCCATCAGGAGGATCCCCAGAAATACCACTACCACTTTTTTCATCGATCCCTCCAAACAGATTCCTCTCATTTCTGATACCAGACTCCGCTTTCATTTTTCAGGTATTCACCCGGGTTTGCCCTCTCGACAATCTGGAGGGACCTGAGTTTCCCAACCTTTTCCACACTCACTCCCTGCTGGGCAGCAATGGCCGAATACACGCTCATGCGGTCATTGTTCTCCTCATCGACAACCGCCTGACTGCCTGTTTTTCCGGTAACGAACTCAAGAAATCCGGAAGCGTTTTCACCGATAATGCCACCGGTTTTCATCTGGACGATTTCAGGTAGCCTTGCTTTCATTCTTTCCTTGATTCCCTCCCCTGCAGAACAGGCGATCGCCGTTATCAGGGTAAGGACCAGGGCAATTGTCAGACGTTTGATCACCGGATGATGTCTCATCATGATACTCTCCTGCTATTTTTTGATCTGATCTTCGGTTTTATCGATATCATCGAAAAAATTGTCCAGCGCCCTGTCAATCCGCACATTCACATCAATGGTGATATGGATGGGCTTAACTTCCACAGGCGCCACCTGGATCTCGTGACTCGTACTGCACCCGGCTGACAACAACAGGACCAGGCAGTACGGAATCAGGTGTTTTGTTTTCACGGTCTTTCTCCTTGGGGTTTCCTTTGAACACTATTCCGGCCGAATCCTATCCTAACGGACCTCTCCAGGACTAAAGCCCCTGGTGACGTCCTTTTCGGGTTTACCAGGACTCGGGATAAGCAACATCGGTGAACGATTTTTCCATCAGATGTTTGTGCTCCGTTTCCATGGCAGCCAGGTCATTGAACAAAGTCTTCATCTCCTCGGATGCGGCGTCCTTTGCCATGGCCTGGTACATGACCATGGCCTTTTCTTCATTTTTCATGGCAAGGGCAAAGGCGTCGGCCAGGGTCATGGCTTCTGAAATAGTCGGAGTTTCGACGGTTTCCGAAATTTTGTAGTCCAGTTCACCGCGAAAATGGGTGCGGATGTTCTCCTTCTTGAGGATTCCCTTGAGCATGGCCTGATGTTTGAGTTCCTCCCGGGCGAAATTCGAAAACATCGCCTTTAACTCCGGTGCCCTGACCTTTCCGGCAATGGCTTTATAAAAGTTCTCCGCTTCAATTTCCCGTTCAATGGCAAAACGGATTACATTGTCATAGTCTTTTCTTTCCATATGGGTTCCTCCGCGGAATTGATTAACTGGTTAACCCTGTCTCGTACGATCTATTCTTTTAAACCTTCAATAAATGTATTGGATGATGCAATGGAGGCGTTCATGGTTTCAATCAGCTGTTTGATCTCGCCTTTCAGCCTGGAAAATTCTCCGTGCAGGGATCCTATGGCCTGGGCGTTGAGGTTGTGTTTAAGAAAAAGCACATTGTCATGGAAGGTGACCAGAACCGGGTCCATGCTTTTTTCCGCTTTTTTCATGGTGGCAAGCATGGCCTGGTACCGTTTCCGGGTGACGGCGAGCTGCCGCTTACTGGAAGCCTTCATATCCGCATTCTTATACTCTTCCAGCTCACCGGCCCACTCCTTGAACAGGGCCTGCGCCACGGATTCCACCGAACTTATCCTGGAAGAAACGGTCTGGGCAGCTGCCTTGCTGTCCTCGTAATCCTGATTCAGGCTTTCATAGGCCTGTTTCAGGTCGGTGTCCTTCAGTGCTATAACCGACTCGAACTGTTCCAGGGCTGACTTGAACTGCTTCTGGGCGTCAGATTGTGAATCCCTGGCTTTTTCCACCCGTTCCACAAGGATATCGCGTTTGTGAACGCCCACCTTCTCCATGGTGTTGAAGTACATGGAACTGCAGGAGAAGAGCCCTGCGGTCATCAGTATTGATAACAGCAAAATTGCCGGCCGACCGAATCCTGCCGCGAATTTAAAGGATCCATCACCCGATACTTTCAAAGAGTTCCTCCTCCAGGATGGTTGACAGATAGGGGGTTATCTCCTCGAACTGGACACCCACACCATGCTCTTCCACCCGCACGACCCGTCCTTTGAGCTTGAAAGAACGCTTGCTTCCCGGCAGATTAAAAACAATGGAAATTTTCTGATCAACATCAAACTGTTTCAGGTCCCGGACATTGACAAAAGTTCCGCCACCACTGATGTCGTGGGTTACTTCCTTGAACAGTTTGTCATCCTTGACGAATTCAATGGGAATGCTTACGGATTTGCGCCGGTGTATCCGCATGTCCTTGTCAAGCCATTCCCTGACCAGGCTAAGCAGTTCGACCTGCTTGTTGTAAGGCAGTTTCTCAACACTGGCCATAATCTCATGAACAATCGTGGGTCGTGGCATGGTCTTTTACCTCACAGAGACATTCCGGGGTTTACTCTTTATCCTTCCCTGACTCATTATCAGCATCCCATGGGATTGTAAAGCAGGTTTTTCTTCTGTTCATCCCCTACTTGAACAGTTGATTCAGTCCGGTCCCGAACTTGAGAAACCGGTTGAACGGGAGATCCAGATTCACATCGATCTTGATTCCCTGAAAATTTGAGCCCGGAGAGGACCCATCAATTCTGACAAACCCATTGATCTCTTTCTTGTAGATGAACGGCAGTCGGTTTTCAGGCTTTCCGTCAAACTCCATAGTGACGGACAGGGTATCTCCCCGGGTATTCAAATGCAGCCTGGCCCAGTCATACCGGTAATTGCGCAGAGCCTCCCTTGCAAGATCTATCTGGCTGTACTGAACCGAATCCTTCGGGATACCGGACAACAGAACATCTGCCCCTGAGACTTTGATGGTACCCCCCATACCCGGAGTTGAATACAAAAAACCGTCCTCAAAGCTCAGGTTCCCCTGTGAATAGCGTATGGGGATCCGCCCGTTAAGACTTCCGTCGCCTTCTGCCTGGAACGATCCGATCTGTCTGAGTATTTCCGAGAGGTTCAGCCGGTCACAGTACAGAGCCATGGAATAGTCATCCACGCCAGAACTGACCCGCATGGCCTGGGAGGATACATTCCCGCCGCACCAGTTGAACCCTGCCGATTCGACAAGCAGTGACCCGGCCGACTCCAGGGTATATACGGCCCTGACACCGGAGACACGGATATCGCCGACAGCCGCCTCCCGGATGGTCAGAACCTGGCCGGGAGCACTCCTGGGATGGATGGCATCGACCAGGTCCAGTGAGGTTGTGATCCCCTTGAGGGACAGTTTCCGCTCGTCCACATGGATTTCCCCGTTCGCAACGTCCATCCGGGCACGGCCGTCCAGGCGGCGGCCATCCCAGTCCGCACTGCCCTGAAAGGCCAGATCCAGGGAAAAAGCCGCACCCTTGATACCGGGAAGGGGCTTGAGATCTCCTGACCGGATAAGAACAGGCCCTGCTGAAAAGTCGAGACGGGCAGATGAAGATTCTCCCTCCCGCAAATGGCCCTGGCCTGAAAAGCTGACATCAATTCCAGGAACTCCGGGACGTGTCAGGCCGTTGACCGACAGCGTACCGCCCAGGCCAAGTCCATCAGAGGATTGCCTGATGCTCCCGCTCACAGAGGCCATGGACGCTGTATTCAAAAGGATATCCCCTGCAGAAAACCGCCCCGGCGCCTGGTTCGGGTCAAGGGGCCAGGAACACGGCAGGAACACCTGGATGTCCCTGATCTGGGCAGCCGGCTCCCGGATCTTGATCCCCGCACCCTGAATTCTCGGATTCAAACTGAGGGAGGGATGAAAATCCCTTGACAGGAAAAATTTTCCCGGCACACGAATATCCGGCAGGGTCGCCGTACCCCCGGGTGAGGTAAGCAGAACCCCGAGGATCTGCGAGGACATATCCAGGCGGACTCCGCTGCCGGCAGGAGTTAAGTCAATGGTCCCGGAACCTGTGGCAGCAATGGTTTTCGTGGACACCCCGAGGGTTGCGGCACCAATCCTGAGCGACGCTGCTCCCAGGGCCACATCCATTTTCCCTGTTTTCCCTTTGCCGGCCGCCTTTACATCGGCAAAGGGTTCTTCCAGGCTAACCGTGTCTGCCGGACTGCCGAAACCAAAGGAAACCGGTTGAGCATCCAGGGGCTTGATCCGGAAAAAACCGCCCCAGGACAGGTCAGGTCCAAAGTGGGCTTCCACATCGGCTTCAAGGGACAGTTTTTGAAGCAAATGGGGTTCCAAGGATCCGGAAAGATTCCAGATCCCGTTTTCATTTGCGATCAGACACAAGATGTTCCGGAAATCCGCGTTGAACGGTTGCTTAAGAGTTACGCCTGAACAGGAGACCTGCCAACCCGACTCCGCCAATGTCACCCGGACGTCCGTTTCACCGCCCGGGACAAAACCGGGAACCACCGGGTCCAGAAAATCCTGAAAAAGGGCCAGGGGGACATTGTCCGTTGATATCCTGCACGCCTGGATATTAAGCCCTGCAATCGGGGGAATGCCATGCCGGGGCCGGTCCTGGGGCCGGCCATCCAGGACGGCGGAGAAATCCAGTTTCCGGCCAAAAACGGTCGCGGAACCGTCAAGTGACAAAGCTCCGGCAGTCCTGTCCGCCCGGACTGTGAGATCAACAAAAACGGGCAGGCTGTGATTCTGGTATTCCAGGTTCAGGACCGCGCGTCTGATTTCCAGGACATCCGGCAGCAGGGCAAGCCACTCCCCGGCAGCCGGGCTACCGGCGGACAGGGATCCGCTCCCGTCCCGGGGCCGGTCTGCCGTCACTGGATAAACACCTTTGATACGGATACCGTCGTCTGTAAGAATTGCCGTGACATCAACACCTGAAATCCGGATACGCTCAAGCCGTTTGTCCCAGAGCGAGGCCAGGCTGTAATCCAGACTGACTGAGTTCACGGTAAGGGATCTGCCCAGGGTTATGTCCTGAAGTTCTATCCCGGAAAAACCAAGGGACCGGATGGACAGGCCAAGGGGGTCAACGCCTGTGGTCTGGCTGGCTTTTTGGATCACAAACGGTTCAAGAAGACCCGGCAGAACATGGGGGGCAACAGCTATCAGAGCCAGAATCAGCACGGCCAGGAAACAGACGACCCTGGCAGGTCCCCCCTTACCCGGCATTTTTTATATCCACCTGGAGATACAGATCTCCCCGGGAGGAATCGGGCCTGAGGCGTCCCAGGCCGGCCAGCCTGAGGCGGGTCCCTTGTTTTACACCCGGCGGCACCTTAACCCTGTACAGACGTTTGTAGAACCCCCAGGGGATATTCACCAGCTTCTGGGTCCCCACAAGTGATTCCAGGGTGGAAATTTCAATACTGCCTGCAAGATCGTGGGAGGGATCTTCCAGGGCCTGTGTCTGTATGACCTGCAGTCTGGGCGTTGTTTTTTTTACCGTAACTTTCCTTAACATGTCGTTGGTACCGGTGCCTGGAATTTTCCGGCTCAGCCTGACCATGAACATACCGGCAAGGAAACCGCCCACATGGGCCCACCAGGCTATGCCTGAACCGGAGGCACTGCCCGTGGCGTTGAAGAACTGGATCACGAACCAGAATCCCAGAAACAGGAAGGCCGGGATTTCCACAAACCAGGGAATGATGATAATGGGAATCAGGGTCAGGATCTTTGCCCTGGGGTACAGGATGAAATAAGCCCCCATGACACCTGCGATGGCACCGCTGGCGCCTATTGTCGGAGCCCTGGAGTAGGGGTTCAGAAAGATATGAAACAGGCCCGAAGCTATCCCGGCCAGGAGGTAGAAACAGCAGTACCTCAAAGATCCCAGGTGATCCTCCACATTGTCCCCGAAAATGTACAGAAACCACATATTCCCCACAAAATGCCAGAGGCCGCCGTGGAGAAACATGTAGGAAATCAGGGAGAACGCCAGGGCGACCGGGGAGTAGGACGTGTGTCCGAACACGGTGTAGGTGAATTTGGCCGGAACCAGTCCGTGACCCATGACAAAAGGTTCAAGACCCTGTCCCAGGCTTGACTGAAGCATGAACACCAGGGCATTGATCCCGATGATGCCGTAAGTCACAACAGGGACTGTCCTGGAAGACAGGGTATCCCGGATGGGTATCATTTGACGACCCTCAGGACATGATCCTTTTCTAAAAAGGTTTTCAGTGCCTTGAGGATGACCATGGCCACATCTTCAGCGTCCATGGTTTCAACCCCTGCCAGACGGCAGCAGTCATCTATCAGCCTGGTGTTCCCGTCGTCAAGACCCAGTTTGACCTTGATGAAATCGGCTGCTGAAAAATAGAGGGATCCAATGGCTGAAGAATCCGTGTTGGCGATCAGGGACCGTGTCCTGAGGGGAATCTCCTTTGCCAGGAAGTTTACCGCGGCATCCACAGTCTGTGCGCGGGTGTGGGTTTCCCTGTCCATGAGCAGGAGGTCGTTCCCGGAAGCGTACGAGTGGGGTGTTTCCATAAACTGCATGTAAAATACAGTCTCCAGCACACCTTTGACGGAACGGTAAATCCCGGGGCTGATGCTCTCCCTGGAACCGGCAACATTCAGGATTTCCACGCCATTGTCTGTGATAAATGAATTGAGCAGAATGGCTGCCTCAAATTCATCCATGACAAAGAGATCGATATGCAGGCAGGGTTTACCGTGCTTGATGGCCAGCTTCCGCGTCAGGAGGGATCCGCCGGTAAGGTCTCCCCGGGTGACGATCAGGGTTGCCTGGGAGTCCAGGACATTCTGCTCGGTCCTTTTAGGATAGCTGTTGGTCGGCATCTCCTTCACATCGTACTTTTCCGGCACAACCCCGTCTTCGGCAATCCGTCCCAGGGGGACCCACCCGCCGTGGTCGATATTAAATTTGATGGCCGTATCCAGGGCAGCTCTGTCAGCCCCGGTCTGGCCTCCGGATATAATTTTCTTTATCATGGATCAACACTTGCACTGCATATCAAAGTAAGTACGCGGTCCTTTATCAAATCCTACAAGTAAAAGGTATAATACCAGTATTGCCCATAAGTGCAATCCCAATTGAAGGATTTTACCCCCTATCGGAAGGTGCCGTCCGGCTGTACCCGGTGGCACGCCACCCTGCGCTCCCCAAGGGCGGACACGGTTTTAAACGCGGGCTCGTCCTGCCGGCACACAGGCAAAACATGGGAACAGCGGGTGTGAAACCGGCATCCGGCCGGTGGGTCCTTTGCGGACGGGACTTCTCCCTTAAGAATGATCCGTTGTTTTCTGCTGTCCGGATCCGGCAGGGGGATGGCGGACAAAAGAGCCTGGGTATAGGGATGCATGGGATGGGAGTACAGTTCCTGGTTATCTGCCATTTCCACCACCTTACCCAGGTACATGACAGCGATGCGGTCTGACATATGCCGGACCACTGACAGGTCGTGGGAAATGAACACATAGGTCAGGCCCAGGTCCTGCTGAAGCTGGAGCAGAAGGTTCAGGATCTGGGACTGCACGGAAACGTCCAGGGCCGAGACAGGCTCATCACAGACGATCATCGCCGGATCAAGGCTGATGGCCCTGGCAATGCCGATTCTCTGACGCTGGCCACCGCTGAACTCATGGGGGAACTTCATGAGGCTTCTGGGCGACAGCCCGACTTTTTCAAGGAGCATGGACAGCATGTCCGTATTCAAATCACCCGTCCGGTTGTGGATCCGGAACTTCTCTTCCAGGATCTCCCGGATCGTATGCCGGGAGTTCAGGGACTCGAAAGGATCTTGGAAAATCATCTGCAGACGGAGCCTGAGAGCCTTGAGACCTTGACCATTCATGTGGGACAGGGGTTTCTGGTCAAAGAGGATCCGGCCCGATGTCAACCGGTAAAGACCCATGATGCAACGCCCCAGGGTGGTCTTTCCGCACCCTGACTCGCCCACCAGGCCCAGTGTTTCTCCTTTTTGAACCGAGAATGAAACGTCATCAACGGCATGGATCCATCCCTTTCGTCTCAGCATCACCCCACCGTACACGGGAAACAGTTTCCGGACGTTCTCAACCCGGAGCAGTTCAGTACCCATCAGCAGCACTCCCTGTCCAGAAAATGGCAGAAGGCAAAATGGCCGTCACCCACCTTCCGCTGAGCGGGAAAGATCTGGGAGCAGATCTCACGGGCAATGGGACACCGGGTACTGAACCGGCACCCCTGGGGCATGTCCTCCAGGGACGGCACCATGCCGGCGATGGTGGGAAGGATCGATTTCACCGCAGCTGCATTTGCCGGGATGGATGCCAGGAGCCCCCGGGTATAGGGATGGCAGGGATTCTTGAACAGCAATGCCACCGGCGCCTTTTCCACAACCTGGCCACCATACATGACAACGGTATCATCACAGTTTTCAGCGATCACACCCAGGTCATGGGTGATGAGGATCATGGACATGCCGGTTTCCTTCTGGAGTTCCCTGATCAGTTCAAGAATCTGGGCCTGGACGGTTACGTCCAGAGCAGTGGTCGGTTCGTCGGCAATGAGGATATCGGGCTTTGAAGCCAGGGCCATGGCGATCATCACACGCTGGCGCATCCCCCCGGACAACTGGTGGGCATAGGCTTTCATGGCACCTGCAGAATCTGCGATACCGACCCGATCCAGCATGGTCATGGCAGCGTCTGTCATGGCCTTTGCCGTCATTTCAGGAAAATGGAGTCCATAGACCTCTTTGATCTGACGACCGATGCGATGCACCGGATTCAGGGCCGTCATGGGTTCCTGGAAAATCATGGCAATACGCTTTCCCCTGATGGACTGCATGGCATCCAGGGGCAGACTGAGAAGATCAATCCCGTCGAACCGGATACTGCCCTCCTGGATCCTGCCCGACGGCCTGGGAAGCAGGCGCATGACACACAGGGCCGTAACGCTCTTGCCGCATCCGGACTCCCCCACGATACCCAGTGTCCGGCCCTGTTTTAATTCAAATCCTGCACGGTCAACCGCCACAAGAGTTCCGGATTCGGTCCCAAAGGCCGCCACCAGGCCGCTGACATTCAATATCACATCACCCTTCACTTGGCGGCTCCAGGCTTCCAGGTTTCATCCACAATGGTTTCAGGCTGGAAGACAACACCGTTGTCACGGGCTTTCAGGGTTTCATCATACAAGGACTTGTCAAACCAGAACAGCCCTCCGGTCATGGACCCAAAGGGATCAAACAGGTCCTCGGACAATTTGGTCCCGTGCCACGGGGGAAGCCTCAGCCATCGCCAGAACCCGAACCGTACATAGGGTACCATGAAGGTAGGGACAAAGGCACCCTGGTCATTGATCTTGACCTGGATCTCCCTGGACAGGGTTTTGCGCTCATTCTCATCCAGGCTGGCCCTGTAGGCGTCGATGAGCCGGTCCAGTTCCGGATCGTCGGTATTGGTGATATTGTTGGTCTGGGGTTTATGGGCGTTGTCCGAATGCCAGCTCTGCCAGTAGGAGGGTCTCAGACTGGTGCTCCACCCCATCCAGGCCACATCATGTTTTTTCTCAAGGAACTTCTTGAACGACGCTGTACTGTCCAACTGCTGCAGGACCAGCTCCACACCTGCTTTGCGGGCCTCTTCCTTGAGCACCACCAGCCTTGGCGTGTGGCCTTCAAAACCATAGGTCACCTCTACGGAAAAACGCATCTCACCGTTGGTCCAGATGCCATCAGTTCCACGGTGCCAGCCTGCCGCTGTCATAAGCTCATCCACCTTGCCCAGATCGAAATCCCTGGGCTTGACGGACGGATTCGTGTACTCGCCGTACCCCTCATACCCCTGGTCCAGCCGGAAATAGTCTCCCCGCAGCACCGTGTCGATGACTTTCTGGACATTCATTGCATGGGCAAAGGCGTACCTGACCCGCTTATCCTTGAAAATCGGCTTGTCCAGATTGAGCCAGAGTCCTGATGCCGAACGCTGGGTGTCGTTGTAATACCAGATCCGTTTGACATACCCGTTGTTGATCACCGGGGTGTCGGACCGGTTGTACCAGTAATCGGGCATGGTCAGGGAAAACACATCCACCTGTCCCTTCTTGAAGTATTCCCAGAGCAGGTTGAAATCGCGGACTACCGTGAACGTTACCCTGTCCACATTGAAACGGTGCTTGAAATACCTTAAATCTGCACCCCACCAGTCCTTTTTCCGGTTAAAGGTAACCTCCTTACCTTTGGTAAAACCTGAAATCTGGTAAGCTCCGGTGTTGGGAACAATCTCCCAGTTGTACTTCTGGACAAAATCAGCGTCCAGGGTCCCGAAATAGTGCTCCGGCGTGGGACCTATCCCCAGGATCAGGTACAGGTCGGGCTGGGCCTTGGTGCTCCGGACAGCCAGTGTGTGGTCGTCATAGACGATGACCGAATCGATCTCCTTGGTATAATAATCGTTATACCAGGGAGCGATGATATGCTCGCTTCTCATGAACTCCAGGGTATATCTGAAGTCCCAGGCCGTAACCGGAACGCCGTCGGACCAGCGGGCTGCGGGGTTGAGCTTGAAATACATGGTCTTCTTGTCCGGGTCAAAGGCCCAGTGGGTTGCCAGTTCAGGAATAACGTTCCCGGTGTTGGGGTGGATATTGATCAGGGACAGGTGATTATCCAGTATGGCACTGCGGAAACTGCCGTTGGAATCGGGCCCAACGGTCCTGAAAGTCATGGGAAAATTCAGGAGGGCCAGGTTCATATGCCCTCCCTGAACTGCCTCCTGGGACGCGAACACGGGATCCGTGTCATTGGTCAGCCACTGTATCCTCTGGGGAAGCACCTGGGTAGTCCTATCCGGGTTTCTGCTTCCGGCTGCGGACTTTGTGCCGGCTTTCCCGGCATCAGAGGCCCCGGAGTCTGACTTGGGTTCGTCGCTGCCGCACCCGGCCGCCAGCAGAAGCATCATGCAAACGAAACAGATAGCCTTCAATCCTTTCATCATTACTCCCTGGAATCATGGTTGCCACGCCTGGGTACTCAAATCACCTTAGGTGATATAGCATCTGCATCAATCCTGATCAAGGGAATCATGTATTTCAGCCCTTGACCGCAAATTAATAATATTATATTGATGTCACAGGCAACCGGCTGATCCGATGCATCACCAACGCCTTGTTTTGCCGGGGAAAAGGGATATGGACGTTCCTTGCCGTCACGTGAACCGTACCCATTGGGCAACAGCAGAAGACTGATTATGGACATTGCATCTCTTTTGGGCATCATCTCCGGTGTTTCTCTGATCATCTCCGCCATATTCATGGGTGGAGACATCCACAATTTCATCAATATCCCCGGACTCATGATCGTTCTTGGGGGCACGGTGGCGACCACCCTGCTCACCTTCCAGTTCCGGGACGTGGTTGCGGCTTTCAAGGCGGCCTACTTTGTATTTTCCAAAGAAAAGGAGGACCCCAACACCGCGGTAAGCACCATGATCCAGCTGTGCCATATCAGCAGGCGCCAAGGTATCCTGGAACTGAGCAAGGTCAAAACCGGATCAGGATTCCTCAAGAAAGCCTGCGGCCTCATTGCAGACGGATCTTCGGATTCGGTTATCCGGGCCACCCTGAATACGGAAATCGAATCACTGAAACTCAGACATTTCATTGTTCAGGATGTTTTCAGAAAGATGGGGACCTATTCACCGGCCTTCGGAATGCTGGGAACACTCATTGGTCTTGTCCAGATGCTGAGCAAACTCCAGGATCCGTCAAACATAGGTCCTTCCATGGCAACGGCCCTGCTCACGACCTTTTACGGATCTGTCATGTCGACCATGTTTTTTCTTCCCATTGCAGGAAAACTCAAGGCAAGGACCATCATGGAGGTCATCAACCTGGAAATCATGCTGGAAGGGTCCGTTTCCATCCTGGAAAACAACAACCCCATCATTGTCTATGAAAAACTGTCGTCCTTCATCTCGTCACGCCTGAGGAAGCCGCTGAGCCAGATGGAGGGAAAAACCCGGAAATGAAAAAGAATCAGATATCTGATTCGCTCATTGACAGCGATACGGAACTGGGCTGGCTTGTCACCTATGCCGACCTGGTAACCCTTCTCCTTGTCTTCTTTGTCATGCTCTTTACCATGGCCGGGTTTGAAAAGAACCAGTACAAGGCAGCCATGGAATCCATCAAGGTAAAAGTCGACTCCGATGCCTCCCTTGTGGGTTTGATAGAACTCATGGAAATCCCGGACTCTGCAGACACAAAAATTTCCATCGAGGATATCACCGGTCTGCGTTCCAGGGAAAAATCGGTTCTCAAGGACATCAACAGTCTCATAAAGGATAAAAATCAGGCTGATACCATAGCCACCCATATCCTCAAAGGGAAAATTGTGGTTACCATCGACGGCCAGACCATGTTCGACTCGGGTTCCGCTGCCCTGAAAACCGGTGCGTTCCCGATTCTCGACTCCATGATCGATATTGCCCGGGAATACCCGGAGTATACAATCAATATCAAAGGCCACACCGATGATCTGCCCATTGCGACGGAGAAATTCCCATCCAATTGGGAACTGTCCGCAGTCAGGGCAACAACCGTGTTGAAATACCTGATAAACAAAGGTGTTGCGGCACAACGGCTGACAGCAACCGGCTATGGGGACAGCGATCCCCTGGTGCCGAACATATCGGACAGGAACCGGGCCTTAAACAGGAGGGTGGAATTTGTTCTGGAAAAAAAAACAACCCCATAATGAACCCTTTGCCTACGAGACCCCCGGACAGCGGGAGGCCTTCAGGTATTGCCCGGATGAAACCGATGCCTTGAATATTGTTGTTGAGGGCACACCCCACCGTGTATCCAACATCAGTGCGGGAGGACTATCATTTGTGTGCAACAGTGCAACAAAAGGCGATCGTCTGAGGGCACAGCTGGATCTCAGTGAACACGGTCTCAGGTCCGCCGAGGCCTTTGACCTGTCCATTACCGTTCTTGACAGGGATCCGGACGGAACCTGCAGGTGTCTGTTCACCGGCCTGACCCCTGACCAACAGGAAAACATCCACCGGTATCTTCTCATAAAACAGAAACAGAAAATCCAGGAAAAGAAAAATCGTGATCCTGCACGTTGACATGGATGCGTTTTTTGCTTCCATTGAGCAGAGGGACACCCCTGAATACAGGGGCAGACCCCTGGTTGTGGGAGGCAGGTCCGACCGAAGCGTAGTTGCTGCTGCAAGCTATGAGGCCAGGACATTTGGCATCCGCTCGGCCATGCCCATGTACCAGGCCATCCAGCGGTGCCCGTCCCTGATCGTTGTCCCTGTCAACAAACCCAGATACGCTGAAGTTTCCAGGCAGATCCTGGAAGTGTTCCATTCTGTGTCACCGGTCGTGGAAGCCGTGTCCATTGATGAGGCCTTTCTTGATATCTCCGGATGCCAGCGGTTGCTTGGAAGTCCGCAGGCCATTGCAATGATTATTAAAACCAGGATCCGGGCCGCCACTCACCTGACCTGTTCCATTGGTGCCGCTCCATTAAAATTCCTGGCAAAAATAGCTTCGGACATGAACAAGCCTGACGGTATCCTCGTTATTGAAGACCAGGAAGCCCTTGATTTTGCAAGGGCCGTTGCCATCAGAAAAATCCCGGGAGTGGGCGCCGGCGCCATGAAGCAGATGAACCTCCTAGGCATAAGAACCCTGGGTGATATTACGCGTCTGTCCAGGGACCTGGTGTGCAGCAAATTCGGCAAATTCGGGGAAACCCTGTGGGAGTATGCCCATGGGCGGGATTCATCCGTAGTGGAATCCCGGGAAGCACGAAAATCAGTTTCCAGTGAGGAGACCCTGGAGAGGGACACCTCGGACAGACTGATACTGAAACAGTGCCTGCTCGCCCATGCGCAGCGTGTATCCAGGGACCTGAGGCGCTATGGTCTCAAAGCGTCCACCCTGTTCATCAAACTGAAGTTCTCGGATTTCACCCAGATAACCCGGCAGAACCGATTCAACCCAGGGGACTGCTCGTCTTCGGCCCTGTACCGGAGTGCAGTGAACCTGTTTGATCAGACTGTCCTGCAAAAGAAAGTCCGTCTTATCGGCCTGGGGGTTTCATCCGTTCACGGTGAGGGAGAACCGTTTCAGATGGATATATTTGACCCGCCGGGCCCCAGCAAATGGGAACGGGTTGACCAGGCCCTGGACTCCATATCCGAAAAATTCGGTGGGACAATGATTAAGAAGGCATCACTGGTCTGAGTTTTTCGCGCTTACGGATTGGACGGCGATACAAAATGATACATTATGAAACCTGAAAGGATACACTGTGCAAGATAAAAAGCAACTCCACGTCATTATCTCCGGTAAGGTTCAAGGTGTGTTTTTCAGGGTTGCAACCCAGCAGACTGCCCGGGAACTCGGTATTACCGGGTGGGTGAAAAATCTTCCGGACGGAACCGTTGAAGCTGTCTTTGAAGGATCTGATATGGAGATCCAGCAGATGATGCTCTGGTGCCACAGCGGCCCCCCAGGATCACGGATCGATAAAATCTCCATAAAAACATCAACTGCATGCCCGGGTTTTTCCTCCTTTGATATCCGGTACTGATGCGGGAAACAAAATTAATCTGCTCCAGGACTCCAGGATCGCCAGCTAAACAGTGTTATCGCTGATCAAATGCTAAGCAATAGCGATATCGTAACTATAATATAACCATTACGATAATAATCCCGGCCGGTCCGGCCTGGACCATTTACATGTCTCGCCTGACGGCATCCACGGTTTATCCACGGGAACCAGACAAATCCGGATCTTCTGGCCCAGCAGTGCCCGGCTTTTCCTTTTTCCTCAAATTCCGGTTAAAGGCGGCCGTGTGAATATCTGCAGCCATATGAACCGGACTTTTTCCGGTAATGGGATCCCAGCCTGCGGGATTGGCTGAGCAGAAAAACTGAACTTCCAGACCGAACCGTACCGCGGCATCCTCCACCGGGAGTCCTATAATTTTCCGGGCCGCATCCCAGGTTGCGCCACAGGGCCCACCCCGGATTACATTAACGGTTTCAACCCTGCCATCGGTTACGGTTACATCTATGTCAGGAGCACCGAACTTTTCTCCATAATCCCCAAGACAGACCTGTCTTGAAAGCAGACATCACGTGGGCGGGGTCAGGACCCCACCCACGGTTATCTTTTTACCGGAAGCAATAATTGGAATTGCCAATTTTTCGCAAAGCAGGGCCAGATCGGTGGACAGATCCGGATGCTTGAGAAAATCCAGCACAAGATCCGTATCCAGTGTCCCAGGCAGAAAAAGGCGCCCATCATCGATAACATCTGGAAGCGGCTCATCAATGGTGATGATATCCAGGGAAAACCGCCCCTGGCCGAACCGCCGTATACCGGCAATTTTTTTTTCCCCTGATTTTTTTTCTTGGAACACGGTAATTCTCTGCATGGTTAAAACCCCAGGGCTTCATTGATAAGGATAATTTTAACCCGCTTTTTCGGGAAACATTTTTCAGTGATGGTCCAGGTGTTGCAAATCCTGTCAGGACTGCTGCAATTATGGCACTCACCGGTTTCCCGGCATGGGGTTTTCTTGCCCAGGTTCATGCAGTTTGTTGGCGCAGCCACTGCCTTTATCCTGACCATGGCATCCTCCAGGTCCCCGCATATCTTGTTCTTGCCCACAAGGATAAGGACATTTTTCGGGCCGAAAGTGATGGCCCCGATACGGTTTCCGATCATATCCAGGTTGACCAGCTGTCCATCCTCGGTTACTGCATTGGTTCCGGTGATAAACAGATCCACCAGAAGCGATTTCCTTCTGAGTTCCAGCATCTCCTCCATGGAAAGGGTTTTATCAAAGGTGTTCAGAACAGTATACCGGGTGTCGTCCTTGAGGGCGTGAAACAGGCCCGTGGACACCAGTGTAACGGATCCACCCCAGGACAGTGTGGACGGATTGAGCTTGGGGAGGATGTCGTTCAGTGCGATATCTTTTGCTTCCTGGGCGGTATCAGCAATAAATACGTCAAAATTATTCTTCTCAAGATTTTCTTTTACACGGGCAAATTTCAGGTTCCAATAATTATCAACAGGATTTTTCATGGGCAATACCTCCACAATCAGATATATTTATTCCAGCCACAGTTGTCTTTGCCAGAAGATATAGGAAAACCACGAAAAACATGCAATGAATTTCTGTCAAAAATTTTTTTTATTTTTTTTCAAAAATAGTATTGACTAAACAAAATTCTCTTTCTATAGTCGCAAATACGATATGAATGAAATTCATTGTTGCTGAGCAGCCTGACCTGTAATGTACGCAAAGTAAATACTAAACTGTCTTTCTGTTACTGATTTATCTTGTAGGCTCGCTTTTTTTATACTGTTCTCTGACGACTGATGTGAATGGAACTTCCATGGATTTCTGTTACGCAGAAACCGCTGGTTCAGGGGATCTGCCATACGGACCATAACATCTCCACCTCCTTGAAACCAGGGGGGTGAAGGCCATTATTCGGTTTTGTTATCACCGCTTTTTATAGTTGGGTGCATTTGTTTTTATTAACAACCTAAAGCCCTAAGGAGACAATGAATGAGCGACAAAAAAGTAGAAGAAACCACCGAAGCGCAGATTGCCGTTCACTGGCAGGAAGAAGATTATTACTATCCGTCACCAAAATTCGTAGGCCAGGCCAATTTGACGGACCCTGCAGTATATGACAGGTTCAGCCTTAAAAATTTTCCGGATTGCTTCACCGAATTTGCCGAAATGCTGACCTGGTACAAATATTGGGACGAGGTTCTGGATTCCAGCGATGCACCGTGCTTCAAATGGTTCAAGGGTGGAAAGCTCAACGCCAGCTACAACTGCATTGACAGGCACCTAGCCAAGAACAAGAACAAAACAGCCATTCATTTCGTGCCGGAACTGGAAGAAGAACGCATTGATCACATCACCTACCAGGAGCTCTATGTCAGGGTCAATGAATTTGCGGCACTGCTCAGGGATTTTGCAGGCCTGAAACGGGGTGACCGGGTCACCGTTCACATGCCCATGTCAGCGGAGCTTCCCATAACCATGCTGGCCTGTGCCCGTCTGGGTGTCATCCATTCAGTGGTTTTCGGCGGTTTTTCAGCAAGTGCCTGTGCAGACAGGGTGGTGGACTCCCAATCCAGGGTGCTGATTACCATGGATGCCTACTACAGGGCCGGAAAACTCCTGAACCATAAGATCAATGCCGATGATGCCTGCGCCATCTCTGAAAAGAAAGGCCAGATTATTGACAAGGTTCTGGTATGGCAGCGGTATCCCGGCAAATATTCCTGTGATACACCCATGGTTGACGGCCGCGACTACTTTGTCAACGACGTTGTGAAACAGTATTACGGGAAAAGGATCGAACCGGAACAGATGCTGTCCGAAGACCCCCTGTTCCTGATGTACACCAGCGGAACCACGGGCAAACCCAAGGGATGCCAGCACAGCACCGGAGGATACCTCGCCTATGTCACGGCAATGAGCAAATGGATCCAGGACATCCATCCCGAAGATGTCTACTGGTGCATGGCCGACATCGGCTGGATCACCGGACACTCCTTTATCGTCTACGGCCCCCTGGCCCTGTGCGCATCCTCCGTTATCTACGAAGGCATTCCCACCTATCCGGATGCCGGCCGTTCCTGGAGAATCGCCCAGGCCCTGGATGTGAACATCTTCCACACAGCACCCACAGCCATCCGTGCCCTCAGGAAAATCGGTCCGGATGAACCCGCGAAATACACCTATCATTTCAAACACATGACCACGGTAGGGGAACCCATCGAACCCGCTGTCTGGAAATGGTATGAATCCGCTGTAGGCAAAGGTGAAGCCATCATTGTTGACACCTGGTGGCAGACGGAAACCGGAGGGTTCCTTTGCAGCTCAGCCCCGGCCATTAAACCCATGAAACCTGGCAGCGCAGGCCCGGGTGTTCCCGGCATCCATCCCATCATTTATGACGATGACGGCAATGAGGTCACCCAGCCAGGCATTGCAGGCAATATCTGCATCCAGAACCCCTGGCCCGGATGCTTCCAGACCATCTGGGGAGACAGGGCCCGTTTTGTTGACACCTATTTCGGACGGTACTGCAAAAATCCCAAGAGTAAAGACTGGAGAGACTGGCCGTACCTGGCCGGTGATGCAGCCACCCGTTCCGCCGACGGATACTACAGGATCCTGGGCAGGATCGATGACGTCATCAACGTGTCCGGTCACCGGCTGGGCACCAAGGAGATCGAATCCGCGGCCCTGGTTGTGGAAGAGGTCGCAGAGGCAGCTGTTGTCCCGGTTGCCCATGAAATCAAGGGCAAAGAGCCTGACCTGTACATTGCCCTGAAACCCGGATTTCACGGCTCCGATGCCCTGGCCAAAAAGATTTCCGATGCGATCTGCGATCAGATAGGAAAAATTGCGAAACCCAGGAAAGTCTGGATCGTGCCCGACATGCCTAAAACACGGTCCGGCAAAATCATGCGGCGGGTCCTCGGTGCCATCTCCAATTACAAGGATGTCGGCGATGTCATGACCCTGGCCAACCCGGAAGTTGTCGAAACCATCAAGATAATGGTCCAAAAATAACTGGGCATTCCATCACTTGTCCAGGGGCGGATCCAGAGCCCCTGGACAGAACAGCATGAAGGTAAAAATGACCCAGACTGATTTCCGGGCCTCAGAAGACCGCCGGCGGCATTAGGCGGCAGAAGCTGTCAGCAGCAGTCAATACTCAATACTGAAGATGACCACACAAGGAGTTCGATATATGTCAAATCTGTACACCGAAGCCTACAACATGTCCATGACCGATCCTGAGGCTTTCTGGGGCCCCGTTGCAGAGGACTGCCACTGGTACAAGAAATGGGATAAAGTGCTGGATGATTCCAATAAGCCTTTTTACCGCTGGTTCACGGGCGGCGAGATGAACACCTGCTACAATGCCCTGGACCTCCACATAGACAACGGCCTTGGAAACCAGAAAGCCCTGATCTATGACAGTCCGGTAAGCGATACGAAACGCACCTATACCTATACTGAACTGAGAGACCAGACCGCACTGTTTGCAGGAGCCCTGGCGGCAAGGGGCGTAAAAAAGGGAGACCGGGTCATCATCTACATGCCCATGATACCCGAAGCTGTTGTGGCGATGCTGGCCTGTGCCCGGCTTGGAGCTGTTCATTCCGTCGTATTCGGCGGATTTGCGGCCAACGAGCTTGCCACCCGCATCAATGACGCAAAACCCAAGGTCATCATCTCGGCTTCCTGCGGTATCGAAATTACAAAAATAATTCCGTACAAACCCCTGCTGGACAAAGCCATTGATCTGGCTGACCACAAACCCGATGCATGCATCATCTTCCAGCGCCCCATGACTGCGGCCCAACTCAAAACAGGAAGGGATTTCGACTGGGAAGATGTCATGGCATCGGCCAAGCCCCACGGATGCGTGCCGGTCAAGGCGACGGACCCCCTGTACATCCTTTACACATCCGGGACAACAGGTCAGCCCAAGGGCGTTGTAAGAGACAACGGCGGCCACATGGTTGCCCTGAAATGGACCATGAAAGCCGTTTATAACGTGGACCAAGGGGATGTGTACTGGGCTGCCTCGGATATCGGCTGGGTCGTGGGCCATTCCTATATTGTTTACGGCCCCCTGTTCAAGGGATGCACCACTGTGCTGTTTGAAGGAAAACCTGTGGGAACCCCGGACGCCGGAGCTTTCTGGCGCGTCATCTCCGAGTACAACGTCAAGTCCCTGTTCACGGCCCCCACGGCATTCAGGGCCATCAAACGGGACGATCCCAATGCCAAGCTCATGAAAAACTACGATCTGTCCGGGTTCAATCTCCTGTTCCTGGCCGGCGAACGCCTTGATCCCGACACCCTTCACTGGGCCGAAAACAACATCGGTGTCCCGGTCATCGACCACTGGTGGCAGACCGAAACCGGATGGGCCATTGCGGCCAACTGCATGGGACTCCACCACTTCCCGGTAAAACCCGGCTCCCCCACCAAGGCGGTTCCCGGATGGGATGTCCAGGTGGTCGATCCCCAGTGCAAACCCGTTGCCCCCGGTGAAATCGGTGCCATAGTGGTCAAGCTGCCTTTGCCGCCCGGCTCCCTGCCGACCCTGTGGCAGAATGACAAACGGTATGTGGAAGCTTACCTGGAGGAGTTCCCCGGCTTTTATAAAACAGCCGATGCCGGGTTCATTGATGAAGACGATTACATCTATGTTATGACCCGTACCGACGACATCATCAATGTGGCCGGTCACCGGCTGTCCACAGGCGCCATGGAAGAGGTCCTGTCCGGCCATCCCGATGTTGCCGAATGTGCGGTCATGGGGGTCGCCGACCAGCTCAAGGGCCAGGTTCCCCTGGGTTTCCTGGTCCTCAAGGCAGGGGTATCCCGGGACCCCAAGGACATCATCAAGGAAGCGGTCCAGATGGTCAGGGAACAGATCGGACCTGTGGCCGCATTTAAGATGGCAACCATCGTCAAACGATTGCCCAAGACCAGGTCCGGAAAGATCCTCCGGGGAACCATGAGAAGCATTGCCGATAAAAAGGACTTCAAGGTCCCGGCCACCATTGATGATCCCGTGATCCTGGATGAAATAGAAGAGGCCCTGGGCAAAATAGGATACGGGAAAAAAGCGTAATTCATGTTTTTCGCATGTACAACATAACAACAGAACTCACGCAGACTTAAAAGGGAGGTGATATTTTTCCGGTATTGGGTAGATAACAAAGTTATATGTCGGTTTTTAACCGGTCAGCCGGTCCAACATGTCACACGTTAAACATGGGAGGAAAATTTTATGGGTGGTACTGGAACGATCTGGGTATACATCATGCTCGGAGTCTATATAGTCTACTGTTTTTACTGGGGACTCAAAGGATACTTCACCGAAAAGACTTCGGCAGGGTACTCCATAGCAGGAAGGTCGATACCCTTTTTCGCCTTTCTCATGGCTGCCACGGCCGCTTCTTTTTCAGGATGGACTTTCATCGGCCACCCCGGCCTGATCTGGCGGGATGGGTTAGCTTATGCGTTTGCCTCATTCTATGTTCTGACCATTCCCATCACCGGAACATTCTTTGGCAAACGAACCTGGCTCATGGGTAAAAAGTACGGATTTGTCACGCCCGGTGACATGTATGCCTACTATTACAACAGTGAATTCTTAAGGTTCCTCGTTGTTATCGTAGCCGTACTCTACGCCGTGTTCTACTCAGCTGTTCAGCTCATGGCTGCCGGCGCTCTGTTCAACGTTATTGCCGGTGTTCCCACCATGTTCGGCTGCCTGTTCCTGGCATTCATCGTCTGGTTCTATGTCTGTACCGGCGGTCTGAAAGCCAGCACCTGGGTCGGTGTTATCCAGTTTATCCTCCTGGTAGCCGGTATCATCATCCTGGGCATCTATGTCATGATGCACTTTGGCGGGTGGAGCAACTTTGTGGCTGTCATGGATACCATGGACAAGAAATACCTGACAGTTCCCAGGGTCATCAACTTCGGATTCGGCGGTGCCAAGGGTGAAACCGCCTGGACCGCCGTCATGATTCTCACCTACATGTTCGCCCTCATGGGGATCCAGTCATCTCCCGCATTCACCATGTGGACCTTTGGTATCAAGAGCCCGAAACCCCTGGCCTGGCAGCAGACCTTCATGTCCACCTTTGTTGTCGGTTTTGCCCTGTTCTTCTTCACCGCTTTCCAGGGCATGGGTGCCAGGATTCTCCAGATGCAAGGTGTTGAGGCATTCATGGCTGTCAATGATAAGACCGTTGTACCCCTGCTCATGAAAATGTACCTGCCCCCCTTCATGCTGGGGCTGGTCTTCATGGGAGCCATTGCAGCCATCCACTCCACGGCAGCCCCCTACATCGGGACCGGCGGATCCATCCTGCTCCGTGACATCTACTGGCGGTATATCAAAAAAAAGAAATGCAGTGATTCCGAACAAATCTGGGTCAACCGTATCCTGGCAACCGTTCTTACCATAGCAGCCCTTGTCGTCGGCATGACATCAACCTCGGCACTGGTTATCCTTGGAGCCCTGGCAACAGCTTTCGGCTTCCTTATGTACATTCTTCTCATGGGTGTCCTCTGGGGATTCCGATTCCCATCCATCGGTGCGGTTCTCGGAGTTCTCGCCGGGATGATTGCCGTGTGGCTCACCTTTAAGATTTATCCCAGTCCGCTGTCCATGCACTGCTCCTTCTGGGGCGTGTTTAGCGGTCTTCTCGTGGGATATCTCTGCAGGGGCCTGGGTATCAAGGACAGCAAAGAGACCATGGAACGCCAGGCTGAGGTCCGTCAATGGCTTGATGACATTGATGCCCCATCTGAAAGCGGCCGCGCATGGCGTTCAAAGATGAAGATATTGACCCCGGTCTGGTATTTCTTTGCCATTGGTCCCGCATGTATCCTGGGTAACTCCGCCTTCTCATTCAGCGGCTTCCCCCATCTCTGGTCCTGGCAGATCGCGTGGTGGATCATCGGTATTGTCATGATGTGGGCCCTTTGCTTCAAGGCTGAAATGGCCACGACCAGCGAGACCCAATGTGCCCGTGCGGAAGTGGAAGTCATGAACGTTGTTGATTAGCCGTCACACAAAGATAAGGGAGTTATCATGAAAAAAGAAGATATGTATCTGATTCTTGTCATAGGGTTCTGTGTCCTCTGGGTTGCCTCTTTTGGCATAGGACTTTGGGGATAAATTCCATCCCTTTCCCGACTGCCCCCGGCTTTCTTGATACAACAACAACGCCAGGACATAGGGAAAAATGAAAGTAAACACAACTGGATCACGCGCCGGAAACCATACCGGCGCGTGATCCTTCCTGTCCCAACCCTAGGGAGAACTTCTGGCAATCCATTGAGCGCCTTTAGATCGGCCAACACCTTCTGGCTGTTTGCAGCCCTGTCCGTGGCCGTTATCCTGGCCATACTGGTCGGCATCGGCTTAACCGTATGGCAGAACCTTACCCCTGAACTGCAGGCATCAGCGCTGCTGATCATCTCAAAAAACTTTGAATACCTCTTTGCAGCAGGGTTTCTCGTCATGGCAGGTGTGGGGTTCGGCCTTGATGCCATCTTCCATATCTATATCCTTCCCCTTAACCGCGTGGCTGAGGAAACGACCCTGATTTTTTCCTCAAACCCATCCTACAGGCTCAAACCCGAAGGCGGGAAGGATGTGGTCAACCTGGCCAGGGTCATCAACGAAGCCGCAGAAAAATTCCAGCATCTTAACCAGACCATTGATCAACGCATCAGTCAGGCAAGCCTGGAGACTGAAACGGAAAAAAACATCCTGGCCGCCATTATGGCAGAGCTCCCGGAGGGTGTTCTTATCTGCAATATCAGCGGCCGTATCATCCTGTACAACCGTCATGCCAAACAGGTGTTCTCCAAACCGTCCCCCACCGTATCCGCAATTCCTTCCACAGACAAGGCAGAGCGGTTTGTCGGCCTGGGCAGGTCCATATTCAACCTCATCGACAAAAACCTAATCGTCCACGCCATCAACGAAACACAGGAACGGCTGAGCCAGGAGCAGGAAAACATGGCCTCCTACTTCATTGCTCCTGTTTCAAGCCGCTCCCTGTACAGGTTTGAAACCGTTCCCATCCTGGACAAAACCAGGAATATTACCGGTTTCATCCTGATTTTCAAAGAGATCACCGAAGACATAATCCTTTTCAAAAAAATGGACTCTGTCATGGAGTCCTTTACCAAAGAAGCCAGATCACTGGTAGGGGACCTGGCCACCTGCCTGGAAGAAAAGTTACCTGCCAAAGACACGGATCGCAGTTCCCTGAAATACTTCCAGGGCAGTCTCACCCAGAAATCGCAGGAGCTTTTGGACAGGATAGAGCATATCGCCCATCTGTTCAGGGAAAAGATGGACAGCGAATGGCCCATTATTCCCTTGACCTCTGAAAAGCTGTTTGAAACCCTCCAGAAAAAAGCCGGATTCCGTTACGGCATCCGCATCAATATCATGGAATATGACAAAGACAGTATCATCCAGGTTGAACCCTATTCCTTTACAACCGGGTTCATGTTTATCCTCCAGAAACTGTCTGCCAGCACTAGCAGTGATGAATTCGAGATCTATCTGTCATCAAGCAGCAACCACATCCACATCGATGTGGCATGGGATGGGCTGTCCATCAATGAAACCATGCTGAACCAGTGGAAAATTCAGCTTGTGGTAACCGAAGAAGATCATTTCCCCTGTTCTCTGAACGATATCTTTAAGCTCCACCACGGATCTCTAACGACCCTGGGGCCCACAGACAAAGAACACTACAACCGTCTCCGGATCACTCTGGAAACACGGGAATGCCAACCCGTAAAAACAGCACGCAAATCACTGGTCATAACCCCGAGCAGGCCTGAATTCTACGACTTTGATCTGTACAACCGGAACGGTGACAATGCGGGACTCATGATGACAGACCTGTCCGGACATACTTTTACAGCCTTTGACACCGAGACCACCGGTCTGGATCCGGATCACGGGGATGAGATAATTTCCATCGGCGCCGTAAGGATCGTGAACTGCAAGGTTCAGTATAACGAGACCTTTGAGCACCTGGTGGACCCAAAGCGGACCGTTCCCCTGGAATCGGTGAAAATCCACGGCATTTCCAACGACCTGCTCAAGGGGAAGCCGCCCATTGAAAAAGTCCTGCCAGGGTTTTTCAGATTTGCTGAAGACACGATTCTGCTAGGACACAACATCGCCTTTGATATGAAGATGCTACAGAAAAACGAACAGAAAACAGGCATTGTTTTCCTTCACCCTGTGCTTGACACCCTTCTTTTGTCTGCCATTGCCCATCCTCTCCAGACCAATCACACCATGGAGGCCATTGCCGCACGCCTGGGTGTCAACATCATGGGACGGCACACTGCCCTGGGAGACGCCCTTGCAACAGCGGAAATTTTTCTGAGGCTCTTGCCTCTGCTCCAGAAAAAAGGCATTGTCTGTCTCAAGGATGCCATAGAAGTATCGAAAAAAACCTATTTTGCCAGACTGAAATATTAACGACCCTGGAGACGCCATGACCATCAACGATATGGAAACCCTGTTCAACCTGGTTCCCCTGTCCTTTGTTCCAGAGCCCGAACTCAAACTTCTGGCAGGAAAATTTACCATTGAGGAACACAAGAAAGGAACTACCCTCTTTGTCCAGGGGCTTAGCCGTGTGGACAAATTCTACATTTTCAAGCAGGGTTCTGCTGAAAAGTATTTTGAGCAGGGAAAGGAAAAAATTCTCAAGGACGTCCTTGGAGAAGGTGATAATTACGGCGGTATTTCCATCCTGCTCAACGACAGGCTTTCGGTAAGGTCCTTGACTCTTATGGAAGATACGGTATTCTATACCCTGCCGGCTGAGGATTTCCTTGATCTGTGCAACACGGTTCAACTGTTCAGCGACTATTTTACCAACACCTTTGGCATCAGCATGCAAAACCGGTCCTATGCCGGCATCATCTCAAGACAGATCAAGAGCAAGGATGATTCCCTCCCGTTTTTCAGTCAGGCCGTATCAGGACTCTGCCGGACGGATCTGGTAACCTGCAGCCATGATACCACCATCAAAGAAGCGGCAAAAACCATGACCCAGCACCGGATAAGTTCCATTTTCGTCAAGGACCCCAACGGCGTCATTGACGGGATTGTGACCGACAACGACATCCGGTCCAGAGTCGTTGCAACGGGGTTCGACATCCGCAAACCGGCACGGGAGATCATGTCCTTCCCCCTGAAATCCATCCGGTATGATGCCCAGATCTTTGAAGCCTATACCATGATCATGCAGGACAGGCTCAAGCACCTGCCCCTGAGGGATATCCGGGGAAATATCATCGGTGTTATCACCGACAAGGATCTCATTGCAGCCCAGGGGGATTCACCCTACCTTCTGATCAGGGAAATCCATTCAGCCGGATCCATTGAAACCATCATGAGAATTCACAAGCGGCTGCCTGAAATTCTCAGGATACTTATCCAGAGCGGAGCCAAGGCCGGCAACCTTTCCAAACTGGTCACCGCTGTATCCGATGCCATTCTGAAACGGATCATTCAATTTGCCGTGGACACCCTGGGAGATCCGCCATGCCGGTTTGCATTCATGGTCATGGGAAGTGAAGGCCGGGCCGAGCAGACCCTGAAGACCGATCAGGACAATGCCATTATCTATGAAACCATCTTTGAAGAGCACGAACACGACAGAATCCGGGATTATTTCCTGAGGCTTGGCAACCTTATCTGCACCTGGCTGGACAAGGCAGGGTTTGCCTTCTGCGAAGGCAACAACATGGCCAAAAACCCCCAGTGGTGCCAACCCATCGACGTATGGAAAGGATATTTCCATGACTGGGTCAGAAAAGCCGACCCCGAGGATCTCCTTCGCGCCAGCATTTTCTTTGATTTCAAGGGTGCCTGGGGTGACCGGGAACTGGTGAACGAGCTCAAGGATTTTTTATTCAAATCCCTGCAGGGGTGGTCTGGTTTTTTCAGGAGCCTTACCGAGAACGCCCTGTATTTCAAACCGCCCATAGGATTTTTCAGAAATATTGTTGTGGAATCCAAAGGAGAACACAAGGATTCCTTTGACATCAAGAGGGCCATGCTTCCCATTGTGGATTTTGCCAGAATTTATGCCCTGAAGAACAACATCCGGGAGACCAACACCCTGTCCAGGCTTTACCAGGTTTACACCCAGCAAGTTCTGACCCAGCAGGAATACGACGATGTTGACCAGGCTTACAACTACCTTCTCCAGCTCCGTTTTGTACGACAGGTAGCCGCTGTGGTCGACGAAAAAAAAGAACCCAACAACTTCTGTAATCCCGATACCCTGTCCAGGCTGGATCAGACAATGCTCAAAGAGATATTCAAACGCATTGAAAAACTGCAGCTCAAACTGAGTCTTGAATTTACCGGGATCATCTGATGGAGCCTCTTGACAGACCTGCTCTTCTATGTGCACAATCGTTTTTCAATGGCACTCAACCCAATCTTACCTACAGGAAACCCCATGACCGGAACCCACCGCCCGGATCCAGATGACCTGATGTTTGCCGATGAGCTGGAGCCCGAAAAAGGACCTGACACCCCATCCAACCCCTGGAAACTCCTCATTGTGGATGATGAGGAAGCTGTTCATGTCATGACAAAGATGGTCCTTGCCGATTATACCTTTGAAGGTGAACCCCTGGCGTTCCTCAGTGCCTTTTCCGGGAAAGAGGCCAGGGAGCTTATCCGGGAAAACCCGGATGCAGCCTGTATCCTGCTTGATGTTGTCATGGAAACGGAGAATGCAGGCCTTGACGTGGTTCAATTCATCAGAAAAGAGATCAAAAACACCAGCCTGAGGATTATTCTGAGAACAGGACAACCTGGGAAAGCACCGGAAAAAAAAGTTATCCTTGACTACGACATCAATGATTACAAGGAAAAAACCGAACTGACCAGTCAGAAGCTGTTTACAGCCGTTACTACGGCCATACGCTCACACCAGCACCTGAAAGATCTTGAAAAAAAACAAAAAGAGATAACAGATAAAAATATCAGACTCAATGAAGAAATAGCCAGGCGTATCGTTGCCGAATCCAACCTGGCCAAATACAACCGCAGTCTTGAAGGTATGCTGGAAGACAAAAAACATCGCCTTGAAAAAGCGCTCCAGGCCCTGGAAAAGGCTGAACAAGATCTGAACCATGCCCAGCGGCTTTATTCCCTGGAAGCTTTTTCAGCCAAGGCAGCCTCCAGAATGGACCAACCTGCAAAAACCGTAAAAGCCAACCTGACAACCATTGACTGCTACCGGCAGAACCTGACCACCCTGCTCGTCAAGTATGAAAACCTGCTGCACATACTCAATGGCCATGCAAGAACCCTGGCAGGAGAAGATCCGGACAACAGCATGGACGGCATACGTATATTCAGAAAAACCATTGATCTTGAAACCATTCTGGAACATTACCCGGAAATCATCAAAGACTCCAGGAAGGGCATTGAACTTATTTCCAGGACTGTCTCGGACATGAAGAGCTTTATCATGATAAACAGCGACCTGAAAACAAAAGTACAGGTCAATGATCTGCTCAGGGAGAGCCTTGCCCGGATCAACCCGGGCACATTAAAACATATTGATATACAGACGGACCTGGATGATCTCCCTGAACTTTACGCCAGCAGACCAGCTCTGGGGAGGGCATTTGATGACCTGGTGCTGGCGTCGTTCAATGCCGTTGACCGTCAGGGCATAATTTCCATCACCACCCAGCACAGGGACAGCTGCATTATTGTCAGCATCAGTGATACCGGAACCGGTTTTTCCTCCCAGGATCTTGAAACCCTGTTTGAACCCTATGGGCTCAAGGAGAGGCAGGATGGTGGAGGCATGGGGCTGTTCCTGGCTAAAACCGTCATTGATCTTTATAACGGATCAATTGAGGTTGAGAGTGCCAAGGGACAAGGGACAACCGTAACCATTACCCTGCCCCTGCTCGACAATACATGCCAAGACATCTTCTCCCTCCAGGAATAGTCCTGGTCACGGACGGTTCTATCTGCACCTTCTCCGCCCTTCCCTGGGCGGGAACATCCCTTAACCCGCGCTCCCTTCTACCCTTGTCAACAGAATTCCCCGAATATTTCATATGCAATCGATAACAGTTTCATGACCTTTCCGAGCTGACCTGTCTGCCTTTGCAAAAACCAGGCACCCCTTCCTGCAAAAGAGACATATACTCAAAATTTAATAGCTTATAAATTGTTTAATATATTTTGACATAATGGTCATAAATGAGTATAACTAATTTGTTTTATATTCATAAACAAATACAACAATTCTGAAAAAAATGAATTCAATATTCAAACAAGCGTCATCAGAAGCCTTGTCCAGGGGCTTTTCAGTAACCGAACTGATGGTAGTTATTGCCATCATTACGGTTTTTTCAGGACTGGTTTCGGTTGATATCCTTACCGGCCTTTCTGAGCAGCGCCTGAAATGGGCAGCTCAGCGGTTGATCTCGGACCTTCAGTCCGCCAGGATGACATCAGCAACCCAGAACCGGGAATGCCGTCTGATCTTCAATACAAAAGCCAATGAATACCAGTTGGAAATCCAAGCCGTCAATTCTGCAGGCGGCGGCAGTTCCTGGGTGATCCTGGAGGAAAGACGGTGCCTGTCAGATTCTGAAAGCCCTTTCTACCAGAAGAATGTACGCATTGATGACGTCACCCGGACCATCGTGTGCAAACCTGACGGCAGTGTGGTTTCCTCAACGGTCACCTTTACGAACAGGGATGGAAAAACCATGAAGGTACGCATCTCAGATGCCGGAAGGATACTGGTGGAATGACCCGGGGCAACACTTCATCCCTGTCTGGAGGGTTCACCCTTCTTGAAGTGGTTGTGGCCCTGGCAATACTGTCCATCGGGCTGCTGGGCGTTTCATTCATGGCAGTCACGGCCCTGAAGAGCATCCAGACCAGCAGGAATATGGTGAGCGCAGTAACCCTTGCCCAGAACCGCCTGGATCAATTCCGGGTTGACAGAACACTGCCGGCAGAGGAAAAAGACCTGGATGCCTGGGGCCGGTCCGGAAAGGGAATCTTCACCAGGACCGCCGACCTGAACCCGAACACTGACCCGGATTATATGGTCATTAACGTGACCGTTTCCTGGGAAGACCGTAAAACCCACCAGGTTGCATTGAAAACAATCGTGGCGGAGAACCCCGGCCTCCCATGACTCCAGACCCTTGCCACAAAGCCCCTGAAACACATTACCCCAAGACTTACCAAAGGGGAAACCCGGTCCCCTGCGCCGGGGCTTTCCCTTCCCGGAACAGCAACCCCGGGGTGTATTCAGGCGGGTTCACCCTGGTCGAATTGCTGGTTGCCATGGCCATTACCGCCATTCTCATGGCAGGTGTGGCCCGGATTCTCATATCCCAGTACAGGGCTTACCGGCTGCAGGAACTGATCCTCGAGTCACAGCAGAATACCCGGGCAGCCATGAACACCATTTACAAAGAGGTCCGTATGGCAGGATACCATGCCATGGACCCCGGTTTTGTCAATAACCTTCACGCCTGGGTTCACCCTTCCTGGATCCCGGATTTTCCCATGGCGGTCAACCTGGATGCCAACCCGAAAATCACACTGGGGGCAGATGGAAAACCGGACATGATCACTTTTCTTTCTGTCCTGGATTCGGACAACAACCCCTGCACCCTGAAAGAGGCGACCGCTCCCGGAGACATAGGGTTGATCCTGAACCTGGCGCCCTACAAGGTCAAGACCGAATACCTGGTCGACGATCTGCTCCACATCGGCATGAGTTCGGAGTATGCCAGAATAACAGGTCTGGATGGCAGCACCCTGATCATAGACACCAACCCGGACCTGGCCGGCAACCAGGGCCTGGCCAGGGGGTATGCTGCCGGTACGGAAATCGGCGAGATCTCGGTGGTATCCTACGCAGTGTTCAATGATCTCAATGATTCCGGGTTCAAGCACCATGACAGGGGGCACCCAGTGCTCCGGCGCAGCCAAAACGGACGGGGGTTTCAACCCATGGCCCAGGACATAACCGGCCTGTCCTTTACCGTATCCGGCAGCGGGGTCCTGGGCATAACTCTGGCCGGCAGAACCACAAAACCGGTTCCCGGCTATTCCGGCAACAACGGGTATCCCACCTATACCATGGAAAAAGTTATCAGGACCAGGAATGCCGTAACCCTCCACGCAGGCACTGACTGTGCCAGGTGTGACAGGCCCGGAGGATTCACCCTGGACCAGGATCCGGCATCCCTTGACCTGTGCGTTGTAAAGCTGAAATGGGACCCTGTTTCCAGGGACGAACAGGGAGGCAGTCTGTCCGAACCCTGCAAAGGAATCGGGTACAGGGTGTTCTATGGGGACAAGCCCGATCTGTACAGCCGAACCCTTGACATTGACACGGCCCTGGCCACCGTGGATGTTTCAGACCTGAAAGCCTGCACGGTTTACCTGGCTGTCAGTGCTGTCAACGGTTCCGGAGCCGGACTTAAATCCCTGGAAATCAGTGTCTCTGATACTGCCGCCCCGGATCAGCCCCAGGTCTTGTCTGCCGTTCCCGGCAGCGAAAGCAACCAGATAATAGTGACCTGGGATCCCCTGGAAGGCTGTGATCTGGAAGGCTATTTCCTTTACAGGAGCACTGCGGCCCTGGGGCCCTTCACAATGCCCGTCACCACCCGCTCCATTCCGGCCCGAATGGCCTGTTTTTCAGACAAAGGGCTGGCCGGATGCAAACCCTATTACTATGCACTGGGGGCCGTTGATCGCTGCGGCAACCCCGGCCCCCTGTCACCGGTGGTAAGCGCCGAACCCGAGGACACCCTAGCTCCGGTGGCGCCCTCGGATATCTCGGTAAAACGCTCTTCCAATAAAGGGGACACCGTCTCATGGGAGCTTTCCCGGGACGACCCGTTCATGGAAAACGGTTCAGGGGAGAGCAGGGATGTGATCGCCTACCGTGTCTATGCCGACGGGCAGCCCCTATCCACGGTACCGGCCGGAACCGGAAGTCTGGACAGGGCTCCTTCGGGCTTTGTTGTGACCTATGGCGTATGTGCCGTTGACAACTGCCAGAACGCAAGCCTCATTGTTTCAGAAGGCGATTGTGTTGAATTTCCCCAGGTATCCATTACAGCACCCCAGCGTCTTGAAACCTGTTCCGGGCTTCTGACGGTGTCGGGAACGGTCTCTCCACCCAGGAAACAGAGTGTTACCAGAGTTGAACTGGCCTTGGGCACGACCGGCTGGCAACCGGTTTCAGGCCTGGATGCCTGGACCCGGGTCGTGGACACAACCTGTTACTCCGATGGCCTGTATGACATCACAGTCAGGGCCATTGATTCGAGCGGGTGCATGGGATCGGCCACGGTTCCGGTCCGGATTGACAACGCTTCAACCAGACTTTCCCTGGAGTGCTTTGTCCACAGCTGTCTGGGAAGTGATGGCTATATCTACATGTCAGCCCTTGTGGGATTTACGAACGGGAATCCTGTCCGAGATGTGACAGTTTTCGCAGACATTCCGTGCCAGGGCTTCAGTGACCTGGGTAACGGCAGGTACGGAGGATCATATACCCCTGAATGCATGCCGCAGGAAACCGGATTCACAAGGTCTTTAGCAACCTACACCAAGAAAAAGGATATCCCCCGGAACATAACCCTGACGGTCCGGGCCGGGCAGTATACCTGTGAAACCACAGCCACCCTTGATGCAGGGGACGACGGATCATGACCTATTTTTCCATATCAGCCAAATCCCATAACCGGTCCCTTATGAGCCGGTCAGGATCAGCCCTGATTGCCGTCCTCCTGGCCCTTGCCCTGGTCTCGGCCCTTGGTGCCAACGCCCTGCTGACTGCCGGATTTGAGCACACCATCACCGGGAACTTTCGCAAACAGGCCCTGGCCTTTGAGACGGCTGAGGCCGGGCTGGAACTGTGCATCGCCCAGATCCGCCATGACATCCAGTGGCGCGGGGACCGGCCTTCCTCTGCCCCGACCGGAACCTCCGGCACCCTGGGCTCCGGGGCCCAGTCAGCCACCTTTACGGCAACCCTGTGGGACGGCAGCGATGACAGCAGAGGTCTCTATGATCCGCTGATCCCTGCCGATCATGTCAAAATAAGGTCTACCGGGTCTGTTTCCAATGCACTCCAGAGAGTGGAATGCCTGGTCCGCCTGAATCCGGAGCCGGGTTCCCGGGCAGATTCCCCCTATGTGGCGGTTGTCACCGAAGGCGAAGATACCACCAGCGGTCCCCATCATATCAACGGGTATGACAATGACGGCAGGCTCGATGATGCCCCCCTGCCCAATGACATGGTCTGGACAAACTCGGACAGGATGCCCAAGGTCAACACAGATGCCCTCAGGGCCTTTGCCGATTTTTCCCTGGACTGCCTGACAGACGTACTGCCGGGTCAGACCGGATTCTGGAAGGATGCGCCCCTGAACACCCGGCCCTGGATAATCCACGTGTCAGGCAATCTGAAAATAGATGGGAAAAGGACCCTGTACGGCATTATCTTTGTGGAAGGGAACTCCGTAATTTTAGGCGGTATGGCACGGGTGGAAGGCATCATCTATGCTCCCAACACCACCAAGCCCTTTGAGATAAACGGTGGTGGAATTTCCAGTGAAAATTCTGTCATGGGCCAGGTCCTGGCCGGGAAAGGCGGGATAGAGGCGTCTGGAAATCATTGTGACGCCCAGCTGGTAACCGAGTATGTGGATGCCTTTAACAACTATGCGGGCCCCCTGGTCAATGTAACCCCATTGCCCGGAACCTGGCGGCAGTTCTGATCAGGACAGAATTTCCGGCCGGTTCTGTCTCGACCGGGATCCGGATCCGGGCCCGATGACGCTGTCCACCTTTTCCTTGAGTTGGGCCATGGTAAAGGGCTTTTTCAGAAACATGTCATGGTCAAAGGAAACATGGTCCAGTTTCTCATGATCGGCTGGATACCCGCTCAGGAACAGGATCGGAACCAAAGGATTCAGCGTCATGATCTGCCGGGCGATTTCAAACCCGTTCATATCCGGCATGACCACATCCATCATGACCAGGGCAATGTCGGATTTGTGTTGTTCGTAAACGGCCAGGGCACGGAACCCGCTGTCTGCGGGCAGAACCGAATACCCCAGCTCCTGGAGAAGTTCCGAGGTGATATCCAGGACCATGGCCTCATCATCCACCAGGAGGATTATTTCCCGGCCACGGATTTCCCGGGCCGGAGCGGTTGACGCTTTCACAGTCACTGCGGCGGCGTCTGCCGGAAAATAGAGCCGGAAGGTTGAACCTTTTCCCTTTTCCGATTCCACGGTAATGGTTCCCGAGTGATTCTTGACAATGCCGTAAACAGAAGCCAGACCCAGTCCTGTTCCCCGGCCCATCTCCCGGGTGGTGAAAAAGGGTTCAAAAATCCTTTTCAATGTCCGTTCATCCATGCCTACACCCGTGTCTGTAATGGATATGCGGACATAATCACCGACCGCGGCTCCATGCAGAAAAGCAAAGGACTCGTCAACAACCCAGGCCTCCGTAACCACACGGAGATGTCCTCCCTGGGGCATGGCCTGGGCAGCGTTGAGAAACAGGTTCAAAAAAATCTGTTCCAGTTGCCCTGCATCCCCCTGGACCGGCCTGAGGTCGGTCTGAAACTCGGTAAACACCCGGATGTCTTTGCGGGTCCTGCCGAACAGTTCAAGAACGTTGTAAATAATTGAATTGATCACCAGACTTTTGACCTGGTATTTCCCACCCCTGGCAAAACCCAGGAGCTGACGTGTGATTTCCGCACCGCTGCTGATGCAGTTTTCAATATTCTGAATTTTCGCCCTGAGAAACGGATCCGGCTGACATTTGGCAATGATCAGGGAAGTATTTCCCTGGATACCCATGAGAAGGTTATTGAAATCGTGGGCCAACCCTCCGGCCAGGGTGGCTATGGATTCCAGTTTCTGCATCTCAAAACAGTTGGCATGGAACTGTTTCTTCATGGCTTCCTGTTTCTTGCGCTCCCCGGCATCCCTGACGATTCCCCGGAATCCCCGCTTCTCACCCTGGGCATCCTCAATCAGGGTTACGGACTGCTCAAGGATTGCAACGGACCCGTCCTTGCGTACGATCTGGTATTCATCAAAATGGCAGGGAATCCCGGTCTTCAGAATGGTGGCATAAGTTTTTTTCATGAGCAAGGCCGTTTCCGGATCCGTAATATCCTGGTAGCCCAGACCGATGAATTCAGACTTCTTCCTCCGGTGCATGGTGCAGAGATTCCTGTTGACAAAGGTGAATACACCGCCCAGATCTGTCTCAAAATATCCTTCGTTGATATTCTCAATGATGGATCGGTACCGCTCCTCACTCTTTATCAGAGCCGTAATATAATATTCTTTTTCCAGATAGGAACCGACCATGGCCGCAGCGGTTCTCAGGAAACGGACGTCCATTTCCTGCCACACCCGCGGTGTTGTGCAGTCTTCAAACCCCATGAACCCGTGCCAGTGATCCCCTGAAAATACGGGAACCATCAGCAGGGACACACACCCATAGGCAGTCACATAATCGGGGTCCTGTATCTGCCTGTCCAGGTCAGGCCAGGTGACGCACCGGTCAGATGCCATGGTTTCCTGCCACCCGCTGGCAACTCCGGCATAGACCATCTGGCTCAGTCTCCTGCCCCTGTAATGGTCCGCCTCCTTTCTGGCTACAGATTCATGGGTCAAACGGGCGCACAGGTTTCCCAGGGCATCGGTGTAATTCAGGTAAAAACTTATTCTGTGGGCTCCACAGGCTGTCAGGAGCCTTTCCATGGCATTTGTCAGGGCATTGAATTTTCCGCTGATCAATGCCTTTGAACAGTCTGCAATGCCCTTTTCATACTTCAGCCATACCAAAGTGTCGATTTGCATATCAGATAATCCCGTACAGGTCTCCCCCCCGCCTGGCAAGGTCGTCCACCTTTTTTTCCACCGACGCATCGGGAACCAGGGGCTGTGCATGAAAAGGTTTGAGCCGGGCATCAATGACCAGCGGTCCGGAGCACTCCCAATGCTTGAACCGGGTGGCACTCCCAACACCGTAAATATCATGGGACGGATTGGACCGGGTAAAGGTAATCCACAAAAAAGTCGCAAAATCCGATGATGCTTCCCGGGCATCATCAACCAATACGATCAGGGGCAGGCCCAGGAACGCTTCCTGCCCCTCCAGCACCGAAAGGAGCGGTGCTGTTTCCATTTGGGCGAAATCATACTCTGTGAATGCCGGCGCTTTTACCACAAGAATGCCTGGTCCCGCCAGCATTGGATCGGAAAAGGGTTCAGGGATGAATATCCGGCCAGGCAACTTTGTGTGAAGCGCACGCCGCTGTGGGCCGGCAGCAGCCATGACAACCTTGGAACCCTGGTTCAACCCCTGGGCCGAATAATCCAGGGTGTCCATGGTGGTACAGGTTTGGAAATGGAGATCAGTCCTGAAATCAACACGCTCAAGGAAGTGACGGAAAAACGCAGGCTCGTTGTGGACATCCAATCCGGGATCGTCTTCGTGGGCGCAGATGAGCAAATATTTGGCCAGGGAAAGCTGACCGGAACCCAGGATGGCATTGGCCAGGGTCAGAATCTCCCTTGGCCTGTTTTCCTGGTACGGGACATACCGTTCATGGGCCTTTACCAGGAGCAGGGGGTGGACACCGGAGGCATCAACGGCATTAACAGCCGCAACCCCCGGGATGGTACTCGAAACAGCAGGCCTGGTCAGATCATGGATGATCTGTCCAAAGATACTGTCTTCCCTGGGTGGTCTGCCCACAACAGTAAAAGGCCAGACCGCATCCTTGCGGTGAAAGACAGATTCCACTGCAAGGTACGGGAACCCGTGGGCCAGGGAATAATAGCCCAGGTGATCTCCGAAAGGGCCTTCCGGCTTGGTCCTGCCCATAACCACCCTTCCGGTAATACAGAAATCGGCATCTGCCGAAACCACTGCCCCATGGACCATGGCGTACCTGAATCTCCGGCTTGCCAGAGCTCCGGCAAAGGCGACCTCGGGCATGCCTTCGGGCAGGGGCATGACAGCGGCCAGGGTGTGGGCAGGCGGTCCGCCCACGAAAATGGAAATCCGCAGGGGTTTGCCCAGGGCAAGGGCCCTGGCATGGTGATTACCGATCCCTCGGTGAATCTGGTAATGGAGTCCTATTTCCCTGTCCGCGACATACTCTCCGCCGGACATCTGGATCCGGTACATGCCCAAGTTGGACCTGCCTATTCCGGGACGTCCGGGATCCTGGGTAAACACCTGGGGCAGTAGGATAAAGGCACCGCCATCCCCGGGCCAGCACCGGATCTGGGGCAGATCCGATATCCTGGTCCGGCAGCAAAGGACAGGGGCTTTACTGGTCTTCATGGGAAGGGCATGAACAAGGGCAGGCAGTGCCGGGATCGCCTTTCCCGGACGGGTGATAAGGGATCCGGGATCAGCTGACAGGGCTATAAGCCGCCTCACCCTCTCTATCCCCGGGTCCAGAAGCTTCAGGGCGCGCTCATAGGTTCCGAAAAGATTGGATACGGCCGGGAAAGGCGAACCTTTAACCGATTCATAATACACGGCCGGCCCTGCTGCCTGGAAAACCCGGTTATGAATGGAGGCCATCTCGAGATCAGGATCAACGGGTTTCCTGATCCTGACCAGTTGTTTTTCCCTTTCAAGAAATTCAAGGCTTTCCCTGAGGCTCCCAAAACCTGATATCATAACTGGACGAGCTCCCTGTGCCCAAAACCCAAGGCGTTGTCCATGAAGACCGCAGTTTCCGGTCTGAAGCAATAGAATTGTGCACGAAACCGGTTCATAATAAAGGACAGGGCCGTTCCCCGACCAATGGTTATGGAAAACTGTTTTGCATAAACCACGGCCGCATCCAGGGCTTTGGGCGTGATTCCGTCATGGGACAGGGTTCCAATCATCTGGAGCCCCTGAATACGGTCAGGGGATGGTGCATCAGAAAAAACCGATGCCCCTGTTTTTCCCGGCTGGTCAAGGGCCTGGCTGACATGCCTGGAATCCGGACTGGAAAAAAACCAGAACCCCTTGTGCCTGTAGATATAATAGACCGGTGCCGCCCATGGCGTCTTATCACAGCATGAGGCAAGGGTTATCACCCTCTGGCAGAGGGCCAACGTTCTGGCCCGGTCAACCGGGGCTGAACCCATGGCTTCAGGGATACAAGGCACAGTCATACAGTCGGTTTCAGAATTATTGGTCATGGGGCTTACCGCCGCAAAAGGGCTCCCAAGACCACAAGGATGATCCCCAGGCCCAGAAGGAGCTGGTAAAGGGGCAGATCATTGGCCATGTATAGGACATGATCCCGGATAGTCCCAACCGGAATGTACCCCACGACCTTATCGACCCAGTCGCCGGCACATTTTCCCAGAGTAATCTGCTGCCAGACGTTATTCTGGTTCATCAGGGCCGACAGGGACTGGAAGCCCAGGGTCCCAAGACCTCCCAGCACTGCGGCAAAACCTGTTCCAGTAACCAGCTTCATATTATCTGCAATCCATAACACGAAGAATGCTTCCCGAACCATCCAGGATCACAATCTGTTTTTTTGTAACAACACGGCCTGAACTGTTGGCTGCCGTGAATACTACGGTGACCTTATACCTGCCGTTGTCCAGGAGTTCAACAGGTGACCAGGACAAATAACTCACCGTTTCCGGCCTGGCCTCCCTGGCCTGGTGGTAAAGCACAACCGCAGCCACGGAACGGTCCCGGGTATCGTTATGGGGAGTCCCTGCCATGGTACCCGGCACTCCGGATACCATAAATCCTGCCCATACCCCCAACACCAGGCCCAAACGGATAAACATACGAAAAATCATGCAAGTACTATAGTCTGCCAGGCAGGGTGCGTCAAATGGTTTCAGGGTTTTCCCTTTTATTTGATGACCGGGTATGGTACACCTCAGCAGAAATTATGAACACACCAAAAACCTCCATAGGGAAAAAAGTAGGCCTCGCGTCACTCATCATGATGGGGTCCGTGTTTGCCAGCAGGATCATCGGCCTTGCCAGGGAGATGGTCATTGCCTATGCCGGCGGTGCAGGCGGCAGCGTGGATGCCTACCAGGTTTCCTTTATCATACCCGAGATCCTGAACCATTGTGTTGCCAGCGGATTTCTGACAATTACCTTTATCCCTATTTTTTCGGCCTGCCTTGCCAGGAATGATGAAGACCAGGGATGGCGCATCTTTTCCATCATCATGAACGCGGTAGGGGTATTTCTTCTGGCACTTACAGTCCTTGCCTTTTTCCTTGCTCCCCAACTTGTGGACCTCCTTGCCCCTGGATTCACGGATCCTTCGCTCAAGGCCCGGGCCGTGAGGATGACCCGCATCATTCTTCCGGCCCAGTACTGTTTTTTTACCGGCGGGCTTTTCATGGCCGTCCAGTTCGCCAAGGAGCGTTTTTTCATTCCAGCCCTGGCACCGCTGATCTATAATATCGGAATCATTGCCGGAGGCCTGGTACTGTCACCTTACCTTGGAATGGAAGGGTTTGCCTGGGGTGTTCTGTTCGGAGCCTTCACGGGAAACTGCCTGATCCAGTACCTGGGGGCCAGGCAGGTCGGCATGAGGATCTATCCCCTGTTCAACATCAGAAACCCGGATTTCATCCGGTATATTCTCCTGACCCTCCCCTTGATGGTGGGTCTGACCATGTCCTTTTCCACGGAACTGCTCCTGAAATATTTCGGGTCCTTTCTTTCCCCTGGAAATATCGCAGCCCTGAACTATTCCCTGCGCATCATGTTCATTCTTGTTGGACTTTTCGGACAGGCAGTGGGAGTTGCATCCTACCCCTACCTAACCCAGCTGGCAGCCAGGGGGCGGATGGATGAGCTGAATCAGCTCCTGAACCAGACCTTGAAATACCTTCTTCTTGTGATTCCCGCCTCTGTGCTGATCATCGTATTGCGACATGAAATCGTGCTGCTCCTGTTCCAGCGGGGCCGGTTCAATGCCGAGGCTACGCAGTTGACGGCCCGGATCCTTCCCTATCTCATGGCCGGAACTTTTGCCTTTGCGGCCCAGACCGTGGTGGTCCGTGGGTATTACGCCACACAGAACACCTGGTTCCCTGCCCTGTTCAGCACCCTGGCCGTGTGCGCCTCCCTTCCCCTTTACTATATCCTCATGAACCTCATGGGAGCCAGGGGTATTGCCCTGGCTCTGTCTCTAGGGGCAGCTATCCAGGTCGGCCTGCTGTTTGAGCTGTGGAACAGGAAAAGCCGGAATAGGGCAGGCCGGAAAGTTTACGGATTCTGCCTTAAAATCCTTCTGCTGAGCCTGGCCATGGGACTTGTACTGACAGGTGTTACCTCTGCCATGCACCGGTTTGTCGATGCAACCGCATGGCCCGGGGCCCTGATTGTCTCATGCATCACTGGAGCCGTGTTCCTGGGTCTGTTCGTAATTTCCGGATCAATTTTCAAAATTGAGGAAATAGACGTTCTGACACGCAGGATTCGCAGCAAACTGTCAGGTCTCTCGATCAGACCTTGAATTTTTTCATTATTTCAGACAGCTTCTCTGCCATACTGGACAGATTGACAGCATTGTCGTTTATCTGGGAACAGTTATTCTCCATTTCAGAAACAGCCTGATCAATCACAGTAAAATCCTCGGCGCAGGTAGCTGCGATGGAAGCACCTTCACTGACATTGGTATTGACACCCTCAATACCCCTGGCTATCTGGGCGATATTGTTGGAAATCTCCTGGGTGGTAATGGACTGCTCTTCCACAGCAGCGGCAATGGTTGTCACAGCATCGTCGGAATCGTTGACCAGCTTTGACAGGTTCTGAATTTCCGTGGCGGTTTCAGCCGCTTTTTTCTGCATCCACCTGAGTTTTTCATCTACCTTGATGGTGGAATCAGCTGTCAGGGTTGCCAGTTCCGTGATCTCCTGGGCAACCACCGCAAAACCCTTGCCGGCATTTCCGGCTCTGGCAGCCTCAATCTTGGCGTTCAGGGCTAGCAGGCTGACCTGTTCCGAGATGGCCCTGATTTCATCGGTTACCAGATCGATCTCCTTACTGGCCTTTCCCAATTCCGTCACCACCTGGCCAACAACAGCAAACTCTTTGACGGCCTTCTGAATAATGGTCTTGGATGATCCTGCATTCTTGGAAATTTCATTCACAGTCGCGTTCATTTCTTCCGAGGAAGAGGCAACCAGGCTTATGTTGGATGCGGTCTGCTCCATGGTTGCGGCAATGGAATTGAGATTTTTGCTCATAATTCCAGAGGCCTGGGACAGGGAGCTGGATTTTGATGAGGTTTCAACGGCACCGGCAAGAAGGCCCTCAGAAATCACATGGAGCTGGGCTGAAGATTCCGTCAGTTCTGAACTGCTCGCCATGACATGACTGAAAATCTGCCTCAACTCCTGGTTCACCAGATTAAAACGGTTGAGGATATGACTGATTTCATCCTGCCCTTGAACCGTGATGTCGCTTGTGAAATCGCCTTCCCTCATTTTCCGGGTCGCTTCGAGAATAAGGGTAATTTTTTTATTAACCAGGACCTGGAACAGGAACCAACCAAGGAGTATGGCGATGCACAGTCCGGCCAACCCAGCCCAGATGCTGCGATGCCTGGCATTGGCAACCCTGGCCATCACTTCCCTCTCTGACGAACAAACGGCAATTCCTCCCAGAACCTGCCTGGTATTTCCGTGGCAGTGGAAACATCGCTGCTGGCTGGGAATGATAGATGTGTTCACAACATAGGACTCATCCCCAAACCGGGTGGCATAGACGGTATCACTGTTTTCAATATTTGCATCCATTTCCTTTTTGGCCCCCAGTGAAACATCAGGACCAAGAACAGCTGCGATCTCAGACCCAACGGTATTCTCCTCTGTGCTGAAGGAAATTCTGCCGCTGAAATCGTAAATATAAACCTTGAGGCCGGATAGTTTTTCTTTGAGTTTCCTGAATTGGGACTTCACCACAGTGTTGCTGCCTGTTGCCAGGGCATCGAACATCCCGCCCTCAACCGCATCGGCAAGCATCCGGTTCTGATTCTTCAGCTGCATGCCGCACAGTTCCATCTGGGATGAAGCATTCATCCAGATGACAACAACAAGAACGCAGATGATGACCGCAGACATGCAGATCATGAACTTCAGCCACAACCTATTTTGAATCATGGATATCATAATCACCGAACCTTTTCACAATTAAAAACCCATGTTGGATTCCAGGGCAACAACAATGCCCGCCTGCTGCCAAATAGGATGAAACCGGTTGATCAATGGGCACCGCCGAAAAGGAGCGGTTTAAAATCAAAGGCTTCCACCCTGTCACTGCTGTGACAGTGATTGCAGTCCTCCAGGGTGAGACTGGCTCGTATGTCATCCGGGTCACTGCTGGCTGCATGGACACTTCCGGGACCATGACAGGACTCGCATCCTGCATTCTTCAACTCGGGTGTCTGTTTTTCGGACACAAAACCGCCCGGCTGGCCATACCCGGTTGTATGGCACTCAAAGCAGGATCTGAATTCCTCTTTGGTCAGCTTTGATTCCATAATCCGGATGCTATCATAGGATGAGGCTTTTTTTGAGAACTTGAAGTAATTCTGGTACTCGGCCTCATGGCACTCCTTGCAGGCCTTGGATCCCACATAGGTCTTCTGGTCAGCTGCGGCCAGGGTTGAGCACGACAAAAAAAGAACTGCGATACTGAAGGCAAAACGCGAATAGGTCATATCCCCCCCCCGAATAAAGAATCCCGAACCCAGTGATCCACCCTGTTTAGAACAATCTCAAGTGGTTGAACTTTAAGATACCGCATGTATTAGTAGATCGAACCCAAGGTGTCAACACAAATCAAATGAAAATTTCATACTCCCCGGATACAGACCCGGCACCGGATGCCACCCGCAGCCGCGATTCGCTGCAGGAGGCTATTTAAGGCGAATCCAACACAGAATACTGCCACAGGGTCCTGCCGTGCCTTGGCGCACAGCCTATCCGGTACGTTTACCAGGAAACCGGGACCCGCACAGCCATTCCTGCCTTGTTGGTAAACAGAACATACCGGTTTTCCAGGCCGAACCGGTACAGGTCCCGGGTCACAGCCACATCCTGCCTGCAGTAATCGCGTATCTTGTCAAGGCACCCCTGTTTCCACCAGGCAAGAGCCATAAGGCCATCGGCACTTTTGGAAGTGTTCAGGCTGGCCCTGGCCAGGTTGTCCAGGGAAAGCCTGTAACCCAGCGTCTGATGGATGTTGACCAAAAGATCCAGGGTGGGAAGGGATAAAAAGTCATAGCCGGAGAGTCCGGACAGGACCTTGTAGTCAAATCTCAAGATATTGAACCCGATGACAAGATCGAGTTTTCCGAGGTCCTGTTCCAAACGGTGGATCTCGTCCTGGCTGTAATCCAGGAAGGCGTCCGTTCCGGAGTCGTACAGAACCGCACAGCTCACGCCCATGAGATCAGCCCTCGTCCATCCCCCGACTTCGGCTGCCGACCGGCGCGTCTCAATGTCAAGGACCCCGAAACGGATGAGCCGGCCGTCTCCTGCCCCGGACATGCTGTCCATGGATCGGCCGGAGCTGATACCGTCCAGGGGGGCCACAAGCCTGGCCGGGGCGGGGGCATCCTGGACCTGGTGATCCTGTTTCGTATCCCTGACCGAGCGGTCATGGGCAACCGGGCAGGGACTGCCTCCGGGCCTCAATTGCTCCAGAATGGCAAGGGCGGCCTGTTTGTCAATGGGCCGGTTACCGGATCCGCATTTGGGGGAATGGACGCACACCGGGCACCCGGATTCACAGGGACAGGATGAGATAGCCTGGAATGTCTTTTCCAGAACAGCGGCCATTGTCAGAAAAGCCTGGCGGGAGAGCCCGATACCGCCGGGGGTGCCATCATAGATGAACACGGCGGCTCTGCCGATCTGAGGGTGGAAAGGAATGGATATGCCGCCCAGATCGTTCCGGTCGGCCATGACCACCAGGGGGAGGATGCCTATGGCCGCATGCTCCATGGCATGGATTCCGCCCATGAAATGGAACTGGCCGGTTTCAACCGCGTCCCGGACCCGGTCAGGAATCTCGATCCAGAGTCCCTCGGTTTCAAAAGTGACCTCGGGAAGTTCCAGGGGAACCACACCCAGGGATTTCTGGGTTGCCACCAGCTTCTTCTCGTATCCGGTTACCTGGTCCGTTACCTTGAGACGGCCGAACCCCACCCGGGTGTTCCACAGGTTGAGGCTCTTTTCCACATCCAGGATTTCCGTGGCCTTGGAAGACCTGGCCCGGGTATAATAATGAACATCCTGGGGCCGGACCTCCACGATGCCCTGTTCATGGTCAAACACAGATACCACGTAGGTCTGGCCGTGGTGAAGATAGACTGCCCCTTCATGGGTTTCATAAAAAGCCCGGAACCAGTCCACATCCCCCAGGCTTTTACGGGTTCCGGACAGCAGGATGGGAACGCTCCGCCCCGTTCCCCGGAGGGACACCTCCCGGTGGGGGGATTTCCTGGCAGCATACCAGATGTCCCCGTCACCTGAACGCAGCAATCTGGCAGTGGCCTCAAGGCTTTCCACCACATCCCTGACAACCGGTATCTGCATCATGGGCTCCGTGGCCGCAAGACTCTGATCCCCTGCTGCACACTCCAGGTGACGTTCCATGATAACCCGATTGAACGGATTTATAACCGCTTTTTCAGGCGGCATTTCAAACAGGGCCTGGGGATGGTTCATGAAATAATAATCCAGGGCATCTTCGTGGGCCACAAAAATCATGGCCGAATCCTCTCCCTGCCTGCCCACCCGCCCGGTTCTCTGCCAGGTCGACATGATGGTACCCGGATACCCGACCAGGATACACAGGTCCAGGTTCCCGATATCGATGCCCAGCTCCAGGGCAGACGTGGAAACCACTGCAAGCAGGTCTCCGGAAGCCAGTTTCCTTTCAATCTCCCGCCGCTCTTCGGGAAGAAAACCTGCCCGGTAGGCACTGATCTTTTCTCCCAGGTGGCCGGCCCGCTGGGAAGCCCACAGAGCGATGAGCTCCGTAATTTTCCTGGATTGGGTGTACACAATGGTCCGGATTCCCCGGTAAACAGCCGCGTGCATGAGCTGGATGGCTGTCTGGGCAGCGCCGGCCATACCGTTCATGAGCAGGACATCTTTTTTCCCGCAGGGTGCGCCCTCGCCAATGACGACTTCAACGTCAAGTCCGGTCAGCTCCGAGGCCAGTTCCCTGGGGTTTCCTATGGTTGCCGAGCAGAAAATGAATACCGGATCAGCTCCGTAATGGCTGCAGATTCGTCTGAGCCGGCGGAAGACCCAGGCCATGTGGGATCCCATGACCCCCCGGTAAGTGTGCACTTCATCCACAACCACATAGGCAAGGTTCGAGAAAAATGCCTGCCACAAGTGGTGATGGGCAAGCATGGCCAGGTGCAGCATTTCAGGATTAGTCATCAGGATGTTAGGTGGGAAGGTCCTTATCTTCTTCTTTTCATGGGCCGTCAGATCACCATCGTAAACCCGGGCTGTCAGGGGACATCCGTGTCCGGGCAGAGCGTCGGCCAGCAGAGTCTCCAGGGAATCCAGCTGATCCCTGGCCAGGGCCTTAAGGGGAAAGAGGTACAGGGCTCTGGCCTTGCAATCGCGGATCACAGCGTCCAGGACAGGCAGGTTGTAGGTAAGGCTTTTCCCGCTGGCCGTTGCTGTTGCAATGACCGTGTGACGTCCCTGGGCAATGAAGTCCAGGGCGCGCTCCTGGTGATCGTAAAGCCGCTCTATCCCCTGCCTGGCGTACACCGCCCGTGCCGGGCTGTCCTTCAGGCTGAGGGGGATGCCGTAGCGGGCCGGTTTTGCCGGCAGAACCCGGTGACAGACAATGTCCGGGGCCAGGTCCTTGAAAAGCTTCAGGGATTCAATATAGTCTGCCAGGCTCACCCAGATCCCCCATCAGGAAAACAGTAGTTCCCTCTAATAAATACTCTTGCCCAGGGCAGAGACCGTGAGATCCACAGCAAGCATTGCGGTACTGTTGGCCTGGTCAAGGATGGGATTGATTTCAACCAGGTCCATGGAAGAGAGCTTGCCGGAGTCAGCAACAATTTCCATGAGCAGGTGGGCTTCCCGGAAGGTAAGGCCGCCCGGTACGGGCGTTCCCACACCCGGGGCTTCGGCAGGATCCAGGGCATCCATGTCCAGGCTCACATGGATCCGCTTCATGTGGATGAATTTCATCAAGGCCTTGTTGGCAATGGCACTGATCCCCTGTTCATCAATGTCCCGCATGGTATAAACGGTGATCTTGCTTTTTTTCAGACGCTCCCGCTCCCTTGGGTCCAGGTCCCGGATCCCGATGAGCACCACCGATTCCGGGTCCAGTTTGGCTCCGCTCCTGCCCAGGTTGACAAGACGGTCATTGCCCTCTCCAAGGAGAACCGCCAGGGGCATGCCATGAATGTTTCCGCTGGGAGAGGTTTCCGGAGTATTGAAATCACCGTGGGCGTCAATCCAGATCAGTCCGGTAGGGGCCTTGTGGGTTACACCGCCGATGGTGCCTATGGCAATGGAATGATCACCGCCCAGGAACAGGGGGAAGGCTTTCTGTTCAACAGCGTTTTTCCCGGCTTCGTAAACCTGCTCGCAGATCTGGACGACTTCATCCAGAAAGTCTGATTTTTCGGTATCTTCCCCTGAATCCCGGACCGGAACCATGACATCCCCGCTGTCCTCAACCGCATATCCCAGGGCTCTGAGCCTGGGAGTCAACCGTGAATAACGGGCAGCTGCCGGGCCCATGTCAACCCCCCGGTGAAGCTGACCAAAATCCATGGGCACCCCGATAATCCGTATCAATTTCTTCAGTCTTGTCATGGTCTTTTCCTGGGTCTGTGTAACGGGTTACGGACATCCTGTCCGAGATTTGCCTGTTGACAGACCCTATACCATACAGTATTAAATCAGTTCAAACAAAAACGTTCACGGAGCAGTTTCATGAGACCCAAAGATCCCCTTCGCAGCAAAGAGACCCTGACAACCATCCAAAATCTTGTGGATGACGGCATTAACCGGATGTGTGTCATCATGCGCCATTCTGACCGGCACTTTCACCCCGAGGCGGCCATGGAGCCGTTCATGGGCCTGACCGAGGCCGGTAAGGACTATGCCATGGACCTGGGAGCCGGGCTCCCTGAAGCTCCCCGTCCCATTTTCTTTTCCAGTCCCTTTGGCAGATGCATTGAAACCGCCTGCATCATGGACAAGGGGTACATCCGGGCCCACGGACGGTTCAACGGCCACAACACACTGGCCACCGAGCTGTCACCCTTTTACATCAGGGATATGAATCAGGCCTTTGTCCTGTTGTCGGAAACCGGCAGCCCGGTATTCCTGAGACGCTGGTTCAACGGTCAGATCCCCACATCCGCCATGGCAGACCCCAGGGAAACCGCTGACATCATCGCGGGGTTCATGGTCAGGCAGCTTGAAAACCTGAGCGATTCCCAGATTGCCCTTTGCGTTTCCCATGACTGGAATATCTACCCCTTAAAGGAATTCAAACTGGGTCTCAAACACGAAAATACCGGAAGCGTGGGATTTCTTGAAAGCCTTGTTGTTTTTGAGCATAATGGGAAACCTTTTCTTACCGGTTTCCAGACAGAACCCCAACCCTTGACCTGAAAAGGAGGTGTCATGTCCCTGACAACCATTACCGTTCTGTGCGAAAACAGGGCCGGCGGCCTCATCGGCATCACCGGCGAACATGGGTTTGCAGCCCTGATCGAAAAGGATGACAGAAAAATCCTGCTGGACACCGGCCAGGGCATGACCCTGAAAACCAATGCCGATGCCCTTGGCAAACCCCTGTCCCAGGTCAGCACTGTGGTCATCAGCCACGGCCACTACGACCACACAGGAGGTCTGCCCCAGGTACTGGCCCCGCCAAGGGGGGTTGAGATCATCGCCCATCCGGATATCTTTACCGAAAAATACGCCCAACTGCCATCGGCCCAGGGTCCCCTGACGTTCCATATCGGCATCCGGTTCCAGAAGGCTTTCCTGGAAGGGGGCCTGGGGGCCAGATTCAACTTCCAGACCCGGTTTACCGAGATTTCTCCAGGCATTTTTTTTTCCGGAGAGGTTCCCAGGGTGACTGATTTCGAACGCCCGGATTCCATGCTCAAGGTAAAACAGGGTGATGTGCTGGTCGACGATCCCCTTCTTGACGATGCCTCACTGCTCATTGAAACCGATTCCGGACCGGTTATCCTTACCGGATGCGCCCATGCCGGCATTGTCAACACCATGGAGCATTTCAGGGAAAAAACCGGCCATACCAGATTCCATGCCGTTATCGGGGGAACCCATCTCGGATTCATGGGCATAAGCCCGCAGCTTGAAAAATCCCTGGACGCCTTTGAACGTTTTGGTGTGGATCTCATTGCCGTGTCCCACTGTACCGGCAATGAAGCTGCAGCCATCTGTTACAACCGGTTCAAGGACAGGTTCGCCTTTGCCAATGCCGGGTGGACCCGGTCCTTCTGAGCCTTGGGCATCCCGGCATCCGAGGCCCTGATCACCCGGCCCTGGCAATCAGGATGGCTCGCACCGGTGCCGGATAGCCTTCAACCGTTCTGTCCGGGTTGTGGGGATCCAGGAAATCCTCCAGGGATTCGGTCTGTATCCATTGCGTTTTGCGCTGCTCATGGATCGTGGTACGGGTCGCATCCACACACCGGATCTCGGTAAATCCCGTACGGGAAAGCCAGGACGAGAGTGCCGTCACACTGGGAATAAAAAACACGTTGCGCATCTTGGCATACCGGGATTCCGGGAACAGGCACAGGGGCTCGCCGGTTTCAAGAGCCAGGTTCTCCACTACAATCTCCCCGCCCGGTTTCAGGTTGGCATGAATTTTTTTCAGCATGGCCAGGGGTGACCGCCGGTGGGACAGGATGCCCATGCAGAAAACCGTGTCAAAAAACCCCGTCATGACCGGCAGGGCATCAAAGGGAACAGGCAGGCAAAACAGGGACGGAACCCGAAAATAACGCTGCAGCGCCAGGTACTGGTAAAAAAAGGTATGCTGGGGTTCGAGCCCCAGGACCATTGCAGGGCTCTGGGATGCCATCCTGAACATGTAATACCCAGAGCTGGAACCGATATCCAGGATCCGGGCATTCAGCTGGGGGGCAATATGATTCCTGACCCGATCCCACTTGAGGAATGACTGCCATTCGGCGTCAATGTGGATGCCGAACAGGTTGAAGGGGCCTTTACGCCAGGGGCACAGCTGGAACAGCCCCTTTTCCAGCCCGAGTCTCTGGGCAGCGGTAAGCTGCGACGCGGATCCCGCAGCCACCACATCGGTGTCAAGACGAACATGATCCGGGACGATGTCCGGCAGGATTTCCAGGGCATTCTGGTATTTCAGGGCATTGCCCTTGGGATGGTCCAGGAGCAGACGCTGCTCCCGTACCAGGCTGTCCAGTTCTGCCCGGAACGGATCCAGACCGAGCGGCCCGCTGTTGTCAAGAAGCCTTTCCATGGGTATCATTCCCTGCCCTGGATAGAGCTGCCATGGGAGGCCTGTTGTTTGATGCAGATCATGGATGCGAAATTAAACCATTTGAGCCACACATCACAGTTGCTGAACCCTGCCTGGCTGAGCCTGTCCTGGTGCTTCTCCAGAGTCTCGGGAATCAGGACACCTTCCAGGGCTTCCCGTTTCTGGCTGATCTCCAGCTGTGAATACCCGTTTTCCATCTTTAACCGGGCATAAAAGGCCTGCTCAAGTCCTGAAAGTACCGGGTCTTCATGAATCACCTTTTCAGTCAGGATGAGTATTCCCCCGGGCACGAGGCCTTGGTAAATCGCCCTGATAAATCTGTCACGCCTTTCAGGCCGGATAAACTGGAGGGTCAGGTTGACGATGACCACGGAAGCTGCCTGGACCGTAACCTCTTCGGCAAGCCCGCAAACCAGACTAACCCTGCCCTTCCAAGATGTTGATGCCAGCTTTGCCCTGTAGGCATCAAGCATGGGCCCGGAGGAGTCCACCCCAACCATGAAAAAGGGTTTCTCCTTGAACACCTCACAGATCATCATCCCGAGGCGCCCATGGGAACAACCCATATCATAGATCCCGGTCCCCTGCCGGTAATATTCCAGGGCAAGCTGGGCCTGCCGTGAAATACTTTCCCTGTACAGTGGTACAGACCTCTCCAGCATGTCGTCGAACACAGATACAACCTGCTCGTTGAACTCAAAGGCAGGCACCGGATCTTTTTGCTGCGCAAACAACGTATCTTTTTTCATGGCTATCCGTTTGAAATTCAAACCCGTTTCACCAGACCCGGACAGTAATCCAGACCTGGTCTGTTCATGGCGGCGCACCCGGGTATCCTGTCACAAAGCCCCATCCATGGGCACGATAGTCTTCAGGGCCTCCAGAGCGGCCATATACCCGAAAATACCGGTTATCATGATGATACTGCCCATGGGATTCCTGGGGCGCCCCACATCCTGGCAGTTGGCCTCCGGCTCCCTGGAAACCGAATCGTCTGAGGCAACCTCAGTTGAATAAATGCAGCGGATCCCATGGTCAACCCCCATCCGTTTCAGCCGTTTCCTCACAGACCGGGCCAGGGGACAGGCCTGGGTTTCAGAGATATCCCCAACCCTTATTTTCCCCGGGTCCAGTCGCCGGGCCGCTCCCATGCAGGAGATTACTGCCATCTTCCTTTGGACCAGCTCATACAGTATATTGACCTTGGCGTTGAGACTGTCAATGGCATCCACTACTACATCGGTGGGACTTTCAAAAATTTCATCAAAGGTGTCCCTGTGGCAAAGGCGGTTGTACTTCTGAACAATGATGTCAGGGTTGATCTGCTTAAGCCGCTCTTCTGCCGCGTCAATCTTGAGACGGCCCAGATTGGATTCCACAGCCAGGAGCTGCCGGTTAAAATTGCTGAGACCAATGGCGTCAAAGTCCACGATTCTGAGAGTCCCCACACCGGTTCTGGCCAGGGCCTCGATGACGTGGGATCCCACCGCACCCAGCCCGATAACCGTGACGCAGCTTTTTTCAATGTTCTCCAATGCCCCTGCCCCCAGAAGAAGGTTTGAGCGTTTGAGTTTTTCTGGGTTCAAGCTATTCCTTACCCCTTTTTCGGCCGGCCAGTTGCCGGACGTGACAACACGTTGGTGCAAGATCCATCATGGGCTGTCAGTTCCGGACCCTCCATGCGCATAAATTGTATAGTATATACAAATCACAGGCATTCGTTAAGCATTTTTTCTACCCGATACCATGATTGGTCTGCCTCTTATTTATCTTGACACCATGAAAGAAGATACCCTATTGTTGTTTCAACTGCCTCGGACAGTTAGAACCCGGAAACGAACAAACCGGGGTCGCACACTTCAGTGAGAAGGGGGAATTCCATGACATGCCCGCATCCTGGTGCATGTATCCAATGACAATACAAACAAAAAGGACCTAACCAACCCATGACTCTCCCCCCAGTCAACCAGGGCCAGGGCCTTGACCTGAACACCATTGTAAAGGCATCCCAAACACTGTCCCGGGAAGTTCGTCTTGAAACCCTGATGGCCAACCTGATGAATATCATCATGGAGAATGCCGGTGCCACAAACGGAACACTGATCATTGAAGAAGAGGGCACCCTGGTCATCCAGGGAAAAATGACTGCCCGGAGCGGGAAGCTGATTCCCTCCCAGAAGCTCCCCGTGAATCAATCCGGGAACATCCCCCTGAGCATTATCAACTACACCGCCCGGACCCAAACGTCCATTGTGCTGAATGATGTTCTTGAAGACAAAATTTATTCCAAGGACCCCTACATCCAGACCCACATGCCCATATCGGTCCTGTGCATGCCCATTCGGCACCTGGGAAAACTCTCCGGAATTCTTTACCTGGAAAACAACCTGACCCACGGCGCATTTACCGAAGACAGGGTCCAACTCCTGGAGGTTCTGTCAAGCCAGGCAGCCATTTCCATGGAAAATGCGATTCTTTATGATACCCTTGAAAAAAAGGTTGTGGAACGGACCCGGGAACTGAAAGAGACAAGGGATCAGTTATGGGGAGAAATGGAGCTGGCCAGAAAAATTCAGACCGTACTGATACCGGCCACCCCTTCCCTGCCCGGATATGACATTTGCGCGAGCCTTGAACCGGCCCGTGAAGTGGGGGGCGACTACTATGATGTGATCGAGTCCGGTAGCTCCCACTGGATCGTCATGGGCGATGTTACCGGCCATGGTGTGTCTGCGGGACTGATCATGATGATGGTCCAGACCGCCCTTCACACCATTATCAATGAGACGACGTCCATCAGCCCGTCCGCTGTCCTTGCAGCCGTCAACCGGACGATCTACTGGAACATCCAGCGGCTGGGTGAATCCAAACACATGACCATTCTCCTTTTATCTGCCGGGAGCGATGGAGCCTTTTCATTTTCGGGACGGCATGATGCCATGATGATATGGCGTTCGGCATCGGAAACAGTAGAAATTGTTGAAAGCACAGGCATGTGGCTCGGCATTACCCCGGACATACAGCCATTCCTTAAAGACACACCTCTGCACCTGGACCGGGGCGACTGCCTGATCCTTTACACAGACGGCATAACCGAGGCCGTGGATCCGGATACCGATGAACTGTTTGGTGAAAACCGGTTGGTCGAAATCGTAAGGAAACTGGGGAATAAGACTGCCCAGGAGATGCAAGATGGCATACTGGGTGCATTGGATGGATATATCAAAAAAGACGATGTTACTCTTGTTGTCGTCAAACGCCCCTAAAGTTTCGAAAAGGAATCAATTTCAAGCCGGATGTGCACGGCCCTGTCATCTGAACTGTTGACAAAGCTGATGGCTCCCTTTGTCTCCATGATAATTTTGAGAATCCCCAACTGACTTTTTCCCCGGTTGGGGGTAAGCAGTGTCTGGGCGAAATATTCCCGCAGGTCATCAATGGTAGCGAGCTTCTGGATCATATTTTGAACCATACGAAGGTTGTGCTCATCCGCCATATTTCTTGTCTCCACAACAATGGAGGCTTCATTGATCCGTATCAGGACAGTGGATACCGTGTCAACAATGGAAAACTTGATGCAGTTCTCGATCAGCTCACTGCATGCATTGGCACAGTTTTCCGCAGTTTTCGGGTCGCAGACCCAGGCGATCAGCCAATCCCTTAAAGATTCCCGGGCACTGGATTTCATGGCCCACAGGTCATTGAAATTGGCATCGGTTTTCTTGAATTTGAAAATGTAGGCAAACTCGGAGTTTTCAACCCCATTTCCAATTGGCTGGTGCTCCATTTTCATTCTCCTTGGTTTATCTAAACCTGTTGAAACCTGATAACCGCCTCCCGTGCTCCCTGAACATGCGCATGGCATGAGAAAAGCCGTCAGGAAACAATCCTGATCCTGTCTGGTTTTAATGTTTCCAGAACCGGGATATTGGTTTTCTGCCAGGTGACAGCCCTATCAATATGAATTTCAAACCTCTTTGAACTCTCGATGACAAAACTGGCAACAGCCCGTATTCCGCTGGAATTCAGGTAGGCGAGCCGGTTGAATCTCAGGATGCAGACATCCCCGGAAACCTGGGCATCCACATCCCGCAGGAACTGATCTATTTCCGAATAATCCATTTTCTCCAGTTTGCCCGAGAATTCCAATTCATTTCCGGTTAACTCTATTTCAAATCCCTTTTCCGAATAAATCATCCCTGACCTCCTTTTACCTGACTGAACATTAGCGGCAAAGTCATACAGCGGCAAAGTCAATATAAAAAACAGCACCTTGTCCAGGTTCTGATTCGATGCGGATGCTTCCGTGATGGTTGTCAACAATCCCCTTTACGATGGAGAGTCCAAGGCCTGTCCCATCCTCCTTTGTGGTATAAAACAACTTGAAAATCTGATCCTGGATTGCCTTGGGGATCCCAGGACCGCTGTCTCTTATGGACACCTGGATCCGCCCCTCCTGGTTTAGCGCCCGGATCCACAGTTCCCCCTTTCGTTCCATGGCCTGGGCTGCATTGAGGATAAGGTTCAGGAACACCTGTTTGAGACCGTTCAGGTCACAACTGGCCATCAGGGGAGACGTCCAGTCCCGGTGCACCTGAATGCCGGATTTTCTCAGGGTGTTCTGGGCAAGAATCAGGGCATCCTCAATGGCAATGGTGATATCCTGGACTTTAAACATGGCCTTGTTGGCACCGGTCATCCCCCTCATGGAGGAGACGATGCTGGAGATGTGATGGGTTGCCATGGATGCAATGTCCAGGTAGCGGGTGATCTCGCCCACCAGCCGCTCATTGTCACCTCCGGCCCTGTCAATGCTTGACAGCTTCTTTTTCATCAGGCCATTGGGCTGAATCAAGGACACCAGGGATGACAGAGGATTATTGATCTCATGGATAATCCCGGCAGCAACCTGGCCAATGGTGGCCACCTTTTCGTTTTTCAGGAACTGCTCCTGCTGGTTGACGCTGAGGAGCACCTCGGAGGCGGTTTCAATAAACAGCTTCAGGAGATTGAGTTTTTCCTCATCAATGATCGGGACCTTGGAGCAGACCAGAATCAGATAATTGCCAGCCTCATTTTTTATGGGGAATACCAGGGCATCCTCCAGGGACGTAATCTCGTGGATGCTCTCTGCTTTTCCAACCACCTTTGTCACCAGGCTGGTCACCTGATCATGGGTCATGGTTTCCGAGAAAATCTCTACCCGGGAATGCCCTTTGTCCACACTGAAAACAATCCCCTTATCCGCATTGACAATGGTCAGAAGCTCGTTCAGGATTGCCAGAAGAACATCCTTGACCGATGAAATGCCCAGGGTCTTTATCCGCCTTACGGAATTGAGAAGCTGTTCCAGGTATCCCAGGTGTTTGCGGTGTTTGAGCTCCAGTTCCCATTTACGGGTCAAAGACAAGGCAATCTGTCTGATTTCTTCGGCATCAAAAGGTTTTCGGAGATAGAGAAGCTTATCCGGAGTTCCTACTTCCCTGACGATTTCCGAGTGCTTTTTATCGGAATAGGCGGTCACGATGACGATTTCGATAAACGGGTCCAGTTTCCTGATCGCCTTTGCCGTCTGGATGCCATCCCACCCCGGCGGCATGCGGACATCAATGAATGCCAGGTGAAACGGACTGCCTGCCTCCCGGGCCTCCCTGATCCTGTTGAATCCGTCTTCTCCCTGCAGGGCGGTATGGACCTCATAATACTCCAGTCCTGGGTCCGATGGTGCCTGCCCTGGACCGGACAATGGCAGTGATTCGGTCAACGATGCCAGGTAATCCATGTCCGAGGAGATCCGGGGTTTTTCCAGAATGGCTTTAAATGCATCCAGGATCAACGCTTCATCGTCTATAGCAATAATCTTCTTTTTCATTGTGTACCATGCTTCCGTCAATGGATTGGTGGATCATGCCGGGCAATCAGTATCAAACCCGGCCTATCCGGATGAATATCTATGTCTCAATGGGCAGGGTAACAATGATCCTTGCCCCCTGGTCTTTTCCTTTGCTGCTGCACTCGATGGTTCCGTTCTTATCCCGGATATAATTGGCCGAGTCATGAAGCCCGAATCCACTGAGCCGCTTCTTGGTTGAAAACTGATAGGTAAACATCTTCTGCCGGACTTCGGGATCAATCCCGATGCCGGTATCTTTAAAACAAATCTTTGCAAAAACCCTGCCACTATTTTCCTGGGTGGCCGTGCACAGAACAATGTGATGATGCTGCGTTGCCGTTGCCATGTCAATAGCTTCATAGGCGTTCTTAAGGATATTGACAAAAATCTGGAGCATCTTGTTCTTGTCCAGATGGATAGAGGGTACCTGGCCGAAATTGCATTCCAGGCTGATACCCCGTTTGTCAATGGAGTCCCTTAGCATTTCAACGGAATCTGCGAGCAATTCATTGACGTCCACCGGGGCCTCACTGCCATAAACTCCGGCATACCGCTGCTGGCGGAAAATAATCTCGCGGATGTGATTGATATTCTTGAGAATGAAATTCAAATCGTTTTCAACTCCGGTATTCACCCCGGAAAGAAGGCGGGAAATGACGGCAACTATCCTGGCAGCCTTGTCCACCCGGGACGGGTCCAGGCTTTCAGGGTCCTGAAGCAGATCCTGCACAGTATGGAGAGAACGGGTGATGGACGGATCAATCAATGGGGATTCGAGCATCATCCCGATCCTGATATTGACCGGGGTAATGGCATTACCGATATTATGAAGCACGGAAACTGCCATTTCGGCAAGCCCGGCCTCATAGGATTTTCTGGCCAGCTGCTCCCTGGTCTCCTCCAGGGTTTTTACCGTGGCAGACAATGCCTCGTTGGCTTCCTGCAGGTGACGGGTTTTTTCATCAACCATCTGTTCCAGGTTGGCGGCATAGTCCCGGAGTCTGGACTCCATCTCCATAATGCCGGTAATGTCCCGGAGAATGGACTGGAGGCATTCCCTTCCTTCATGCCTGATGATTCTGACCGAAAGGCTTCCGAAAAAAGGCTCATTGTTCCGGTCTTTGAACACCAGGGTATAGCTATCAATGAACCCCTGTTCCCTGAGCTTTGCCAGCAGGACAGGACGGTCCGTCTCGGGGGACCGGTAAAGGTCCTGGGCCCTGAGACCGGCAAATTCCCGGGGATCGTCATATTGAAAAATTTTCATGGCAGCAGGGTTAAAAGAAATGAGTTCACCGTCAAACCCCGTGAGCAGGATGCCGTCCGGCGCTGATTCAAACAGGTTCCTGAAGCTTTCTTCAGACTGTCTCTTGCCCTGAACACTGCTCAGCAGTTGTTCCATCAGGGTATTGATATTGACGACCAGGTCCCGCCAGACCCCGGAAAACTGATCCGCGTTCCCCCTCACCCTGAGGTCTCCGGACTGAACCCCCAGGATCAGCTTGTCAATAACGTCCAGGATATCCCTGAGGCGTTTGATGAGCAGATTGAAGGCCCGCAGGGTCCGGTCATTGCCGGACCGTTCCGTAAATTCCAGGTCGTCAATGGTTCCACTGGAAATCAGAACAGAGGTCACTGCAATCTCGTTCAGTCCCCGGATCAGCCCGTTCAGGTGGCTGGTGATGGAACGGAACTCTCCGGTGAACACATCCGGCAGCCGGTCCGGAACATCGCCAAGGGAAATCCTGCTGATGCATTCCGAGACAGACATCAGTGACGATGAAACCATTGCCATGGTTTCATTAAGCCGGCCTAGGGTTTTACCCGCCGTCCCGGAAAAGGCACCGTCATTACACCGCCAACCGAAATCACCCCGTTCAAGAGAGTGTATTAATCTGTCGATCTCCCCGATGAAATTCCGGTATTCCAGGTCCTGGTCCATATCCATCCGCACCTTTTTCCCCAAATCCAACCCGGCAGTGAATGTGTTTCCGGTATTCCCTTTAAGTCATACACGATTACCTAAAGCCTATTATTTCATACAAATCAACACAATGACCCATATCCCGGGAAAGGTTGTCTCATGAGTCACAAGGCAGACAAATCCCCTGACCAGGACGGCTTCAGACCGGTCCTGGCCAGGCTATTCCCGCCTCACCGGAGGGGTCACTTGAATTTGGATGTCAGATCGCTGTCAATAACATAAATACAGACTTCGTTGGCACCCTGCTGGGTATAGCCGAACTTGGTCTTCATATTGTAGATCAGAAACATGACATCGCTTCTGATACGCTTGTCATAGGTTTTGAAATCTTCCGTGTCAATGTCCTTGATGGCCCGACGGAAATTTTCATTTTTCACAAAGGGGTCAAGAACCTTTTTTTTCAGGTTATGGACGCATCGCTCGTTCAAGGATGCAAACAGGCGTGTTTCAGTGATATCCCTGCCTTCCAGGAGAATTTCCCGGGTCAGGGCGTTGGTGGTATACTCCTTGAGAACATCAAGACGCAGCTCCTCCCGCTTTCTGGCATCCGCACCGGACAAAAAAAGCCTGTCCTCTATCAGTTCCATGAACTCCTTTGTAACGTTCAGGGTCTCCTTGGTGAAAAAACATTTCACGACCGAACCCAGGTCATGGTTCGCCGCTGAAATGTAATGCTTTATATCCCGGGAAATCTGTTCTTCATTATAGTAATACAGGGATTCCTTGACCTGCTGCAGGACACTGTAGTCATACATCCGCCATAGGGATTCCAGGAACCCGTCCGGGATCATACCGGGCCTTTCCTTCATCAGGGTCCTGAAAAAGGAACATAGAACCGGCATGTTTATCAGACGGTCTTCCCGGGCGTACATGGAATAGAATTCATCAAAGATGCGGAGAGCATCCCGACCGGAAAAACCATGGCCCCCTTCAGCTTCCGATTCAGCCACAATGGTCCGCCACAGTTTTGGTGTCAGGGCCTTGCGGTCATCATCCCTGAGCCATTCGGGGATCACGCCCGAATAGATTTCCATTTTCAGGAGCATCAGTTTTTCATCGCAGGAGAACCTGTATTTGGAGGGGTCCTTGATCCACTCCACCAGGGTTTCCGATGAAGTTTTAAGTCTGGATGAGATGATTATCCGCGCAAAATTCTCCATGACCATGGGCAGGAAACTCTCTTCGATGTGCCTGCCGAAAATATTGGTGAGAATTTTCACTTCGGTTTTCACATCCAGGACATAGGGGATGGTAATATACTGGATCCGATCGGAAAACGATGGAAACTCCCGGATATTTTTCTTATCCTCGGGATTCATGAGGGCAAAGAACAGGGAATTGACGTTCTCCTCCAGATCCTCGACCTTGTGAACAGCCTCACTGATGATGTTGTGGAGTTCCACCATGCGCTCCACATTGTGGGATTTGATGTCCATGAGGGCGTAAATCCCATTGTTGGTCTTGGAAAACCGGGAATAGATATATTTGATCCGGTTGCTGTCCCTGAAAAGAGCATTGATCCGGCTCTGGAGCATGGGATTGGTAATGACGTTCTGCTTTACGGGCCTGTCACCGGGGTTAAAAACACTGATGCCTGTTCCCAGGCGCCGGTTGAACAGATACGGTTTGGCATGGAGCATCTCAAACACCTTTTCCGGGGCCCCCAGTTTTTCCAGTAAAGCCTTGTAGATGGACGCACAGATGGTGCAGGGTTCTTCCGTAAAAACCCATTCGTACTCCTTTTCAGTAAAGAGACGCCACTTGAACTCGTCGTTTTTAATAAGCCGGTCCAGGAACGATCGTCTCATGTTCTGGGGAACAATGAGCAGAGGATTGTCGTGGGACAGGCACGGGATCTCGATAAATCTGCTGTCCTCAGGGGTATGGGCAGGATGAATGTCAGGGAGAAGTTCCTCCACATCCTCCTGCGTCCTTTCCAGCATGGCGGCAATCCTTTCAATGGCAGATATGGTCACTACCTGCCCCGGCTCTCCCAGTTTTTTCACATCCAGATGCCACACGGTTTCATACCGCATACCCTGTTCGGTATTGGCGTAGTGCTCGAATTTTTTCAGGAGATTGTTCAAAAAGGTGCTCTTGCCGCACCCGTGGGGGCCATGGAAAATATAGATCCGGTTCTGCTGGGCTCCATGGCGGAGACCTTCCATATGTTTCATCAACCGGTTGGCAAAAAGCCGGTCCGTGAAATACGGACTTTCAGAACCCTCCACAAACAGCCGGGTGCAGTCATAATCAATAAAATTGAACTCCTCGGGGTCATTGGATACCCAATCATCGGAAATATCCACATGGGCCATCATCATGTCGTGGAACACCTGGAATATATTGCGGAGAATCCTGCCGGGCTGTTTCACCACCTGGTCAAGAAAATCATAAAAGGAGATTGTTTTGTGCCGCTCATAGTCCATGTTGTTCCTGCTGAGCAGGGCCACTGCCTGGCGTACTGGAGTGTCATCGGATTCCATTCCCAGCGCTTTCTTGTCCATAAGCTTTTTATATCTCCCGTTTATGGAGTTTCCGGTTCTCCATGATATACAGAACCCGTTTCCATGTTACTGCATCAGAAGAACCACTTCCCTGGGCGTCAGGGTCCACCGGATCCCAGAAATTTCCGGAACTCTGGCTGGACGACTGGGGTTTGCCGGGTTCCCATGTTTCCAGCCGCACCGATCCGCCCCACAGGAATTCAATGCCGGCCATGGTATTCTCAATATAATCCTTTTTCAGCGGCTTGCCCTCAAGCCGGTGAACCAGATGCAGGGGGCCCTGGGTTGTCTTTTCGTGGTCCACCTGGATATCCGGGGGATGATACAGGGTATTGATGAGCATCACCTTGTAGTCCCTGGCTTTTCTCGATTTCACAAAATATTCATAGGCCATTTTTTCCTGATTGAGACGCTTGCCCGAAACAAAAAGCTGGTGGGCGTTCATGAACTCCTGGTCGATATAGCTGTTGATAAACGTAAAATCACACCCATTCTCCCGAAGCTTGAAAATCAATTCCCGCCCGGTGTCTGTCCTGGCATCAAAGCCCCTGCGACGGGCCTCATCTGTCTGGCGGGAATACGCCAGGGAATAGGCGCCCCGGTTTTCCATGGCTTCGATGTGATAAAATAGCCGCATGCCCAGCGCATAGGGATTCAGGCCGATCTTGGGCATGGCGGTCACCCCGGCATTGATTTTGGCATAATCGATCTCATGACCCCGGATGCGATCATCCTGCATGAACAGGGTTTCATGCCAGTAACTGGCCCAGCCTTCGTTCATGATCTTGGTACGGATCTGGGGTGCAAAGAACAGGGATGTATTCCTCACCACTTCCACCACGGATTTCATCCAGAGGTTCTCTTTCCTGTTCAAAAACAAAGACTGCTCAAGGACATACTGGATGACATCGGACCGGGAGAAGTCCGACTCTTCGGTATACTTGTCATAAAAGGCTTCAAACTCCGGGTACCGGGAGACAACATCCATGAAAAATTCGCTTTCAGGATCCGAGATACTGGAACACAGTCCGTTATGGCGTTGAATTTCCTTGATATAGTCATTCTGGGAAACTTTTTTTTCACGTTGAAGGAAAATATCAAAATAGTAATCTATCCTGTCCATTTTCCTTCGTGATCCAGGACGGATGGTATCGGACATGACCCGGTGATACCCGGCCAGGTTGTCCATTGCCCGGGCAAACTCAATAACCTAATCAACCCAGCGTCCCTTCTGTGATCTGAGTCTTGCTATAAGCCGCTTGTCCGACAGGGCCTGCCCTGTAAAATCGCTCCCCCACGTGTGGCTGAAATAGACGTTGTTCTGAAAAAAATCGATATGGGCCAGGACATGGTAGAAGATCATCACGTTCAGCCAGTCCGGATTGTTGTCATTATAAAATGAAATAGCCGGCTGCGTATTGATGACCGTTTCATAGGGATTGCTGGGATAAGCATCGTATATACCCTGTCCTGACAGGACCCTGACGTCGTGGACCCAGTAGTCGTACAGGGTCGGGATCATGACCTTGGGGCTCAGTTCGATCATGTCCCTGTTGGTCACGATATACTCCAGGGTTTCATCTGCAAACCTGAGCCCCGCATGTCTTGCCCGTTCCTTGCAGCCTTCCATGATGCCCTTGACGTGTTGATCTACAATTTCCATGATCCGTTTCCTTGTTTCAGTCCAGCGTCCAGGTCCAGTCCGTGTCCGGCTGGTCCTGACCGCAGAAAATCACCCCAGGTCACCCACCCGGTCACGAGATCAGCTTCTTGATTCCCTGGATGATCCGGGCATCATCGGAATCTTCCTTGAGCACGTCCATCTTGATCTGGGAATTCTTCTTTTCCAGGAGCCCGGATGCTGTGATATAACGCTCAACCTCGGTCTTGTTGGTACCGGTATAGGAATGCTCGGCAATGGTTATCCCCACCCTTGAAGCATACTCCACTATTTTTCCCAGTTCGGCAACGGCTTCTTTTCCTTCCGTGTCCCAATCATCGCCGTCAGTGCCGTGAAACACATAGATATTGTAATCACGGGCAAGTCCTTCCCGTTCGACGATCTCGTTGACCAGTCTGTAGGCTGAAGCCACCTTGGTGCCGCCGGCCACCTTATAAGAGTAGTACTTGTAGAAATCCTCCACCTCCCTTGCCTCCGTGTCGTGGAGAATGAACCGAGTCAGCACCAGCTTGTCATACTGATAAAGCAGCCATGAATAGATCATGACATGCTGCGATACGATGGTCTGGGTCGGTTTCCCGCTCATGGACCCAGAGTAGTCTCGCACAAAAAAAACCAGGGCCTGGGACTCGTAGTCCTTTTCCCTGGAAAGGATTCGGTAGATCATATCCGATGGTGCAACAAGCAGGCTGTCCGGGTCAACTTCCGAGGACCCGTCAATAACACCCAGGGCGACATTGGTCTGGACGATCCGTTTCAGTGTGGCCTTTTTGTCCAGGATCTGTCCGAACCCCCGGTGCTTGTCCGTCAGGTCATAGACATACCGGGCCAGGGCTCTTTTCTTGCCCTTGTCCTTGAGGTTGGGCAGGTGAAATTCCTCGGACAATGCCTTGCCGAGGTCATAGGCGCTTGACTCCACCTCGTGGTCACCCCCGCTTCCCTCACCGGGCCCCTGGCTGGGTCCTTCCCCCTCCTGCTCGGATGGTCTGACCGGCTCCTCACCGATGATGTCTCCTTCCTCCCCTTCCCCGGCCCCACCCGTGGACTGGCCTTCCCCCCCGGGATCAAACTGAATCTCATCGTGGACGAATTTTTCCTCAACCGTGGTGGGGACGATGATTATCCTGTTCTTACCTCCCTGTACAGGCTTGATAATACGACCGATGCGGATTTTTTTCTTGAATCCGTCCTCCTCACGTTTCCGGTCCCTTTCCAGGAGTTCGTCCAGGGTTATCATTACTTGTCATCCTCCTGGCTGCAGAAGTATTCAATGGTTTTCTGGGCGCAGGTCGAACAATATCCTAGTTTTTCGGTCATGGTGGTGATCATGCGGTTATGGAGCTTCTGGTTCTCTTCATTGGTCCGGTTGGCCAGGGCTCCCACAAGACTGCCCGCACCGGCGATGTCCGATTTGAGGCGCACATCTGTCACAGCCTTGACCAGTTCAAGATTGTCCATGAAATCGTAATTGGGGTCCAGTGACAATTTCTGGCCGTATATCTTGCGGATGGAATTCCTGAAGGATGACCTCTGTTCTTCGGTTTTAAGCCCCAGACGGTCCTCCACGTTCTTGATGTACCTCTCGTCTATTTTCAGGGCCTTGAGTTCACCGGTCTGGGGGTCTTTGTACTTCCACATCATATCGGGTCCCAGGTGTTCGGCATCAATACCGATAATCATGTTGATGTAATTGATGACATCTTTCTTGATGGCCAGGGGTTCATCCATGTAGGCGTTGAACATCTCCGTCATGATCCGCTCCCGGTAGAGTCCCCGGGCCGTTTTGAGATCTTCCATGTACTTGGTCCTGTCCGCCGGATCGGACACGTAATCCAGGACCACGGTTTCCAGGGTTTTGAAGATGTCCAGGGCAAACATGCATGTTCCCTCGTTGGTTTCAGAGCTCTCCAGGAGAAGCTGGATGGACCGCCCCAGATTCCGCTGGCCCAGTCCCTTCTGACCGAACCGTTTAGTAATATCCGTGTCATGGTTCAGGATATCGATGAGTTCCGACAGAGTTTTCAGACTTTTTTCTCCGGCCACCTCCCCGGCAGCCAGTTTCATGGTCTCGATGGGTGTGAGTTTATCCGATTTGGGAAGCCGGGTCAGGACCACGGCCACGGAAGCTCCGTAGTTCAGGTTGGGGTCCTGGTGGAGTTTTTCCCGGTTCAGGGTTGTCTTGATGTCACTGCCGATGGCATACTGGGTCAACTGCTGCTGGAGCTTGTAGTCGGTATTATGGGCCACATAACAGATGCGGCACCGGTCAACGATGGGTGCCTCCTCCCGCTCGGCCAGGAAGGAATCGAATTCCGAGTTGTTACTGGTGGCGATGATGAGGGTGTCAATGGGCCACTTGTACCCGTCAATCTCGATGGTCCTGTTCTGTATAACTCCCAGATAAACCTGGACCAGGTCCTTTTTATTTTTAAAGATTTCATCACTGAAATGGATACCGCCGCCGGCCACCCTGGCCAGGGCCCCCCGCCTCAGATCAAAGCGGAAGGGATTGTTGGTATCCGAGATATGGAGGAGACGCTGGATGGACTCTTCACCCAGAAGATCCACCGCCGACGAGGTGATCTTGTCCTTGGCAGGGTATTTACCTGTGATGGTTCCCAGGCTTTCCGTAAGGGGCACCAGTATCACCTCCACAAAGGAGAGCATGGTTTCCAGGTCACCCTCCGCATAATCACGAATCTGCTGCCATATATACCCGGAGCAGGCTCCAAGAGGCCGGTAATTCATGTACAGGGTGTCGATCTCCGCCTCGGAGAGTTTAAAGGTCTGCTCAAGATACTGCCGGTTCTGGGCCTTGGTCTCAAACAGGCTCATGGCAAGGATCATGGGATCCTCGTAGGTCTGGGACTCAATCGAGGTTATCTTGCCGTAACCGTTCAGCTTGTCAAGTCCCACGAACCGGAAGGTGTATTTCCGGTTCTCCGGCTGGAACAAAAACTCCCTGTAGGCATCACACAGGTATTCAACAAAGAATGTTTTTCCATTTCCAGGCTCCCCCACCAGCACAAACGCCATCTCCCTGGAAGAACCGCCTTCTGAAGCATCCTTGACAAAGGAAACAAAACTGTTGATTTCATCATACATTCCCACGAGGTGCTTGCTGCCCTTGCTGAACAGGTCAAAATGGTAGGTTGTTTTTCCCTTGACACTGATCTTGTCAACCCCTGCCGACAGGATCATTCTGGACACACCCTGAAAAGCATTCTCAAATGTTCTCTTCCCTTTTTTTACAGCATCGACATGAAACACAAGCGATTTCGGGTCCTGATGATCAGCCATTTCGCCCTCCCAGGCAGAGTTGGTTCTGCAGCCATTCTGCCTCCTGTCCTATGGTATTGAGTGATGTTTCTAAATCTAAACCGACGGATTGGAACAGATACATTCCAGTACTTATGTTGCTCGGCAAATCGTATTTCGCCACACCTTTGAGCGCCTGAAATTACTATAGCAACCGGATTTTTCCATGTCAAACAAATTGCTCGGGCGAAAACCGGGCAGAACCATGGACAGGACTTAAAAAAAGCACCATAATAGCTCTGATTCCAACAACCGTGACAAGGACGGTGAGGACAAAAGCAGACAATCATTTTAAACAACGGGAGCCCTCATGAGAACAAGGCCGGTCACGACAAAGATTGATCCAGAACGCTGCACCGGGTGCGGACTCTGCATTTCGGTATGTCCAAGCGACACCCTGTCCCTGTTCAACGGAAAAGCAACGGTTACGGGAAACGAGTCCATGAACTGCGGCCATTGCATGGCCGTGTGCCCCCAGTCAGCAATCCGGGTGGAAGCCCTGGAAAATGACACCCTGACATTCAGCACCTTTTCCCTGGATCGCCGGTGGCTGCCCTGGGGACAGTTCGATCCGCATAGCCTGGCTCGCCTGATGGCCTCCAGACGGTCGTGCCGGAGCTTCACTTCCAGGGAAATTCCCCGGATCATACTGGAAGATCTTATCCGATTAGGCACCCTTGCCCCGTCCGGAACCAATTCCCAGCTCTGGACATTCCAGGTATTTCCAACCCGGGAAAAAGTAAAGAAGCTGACAACCCGGATCGGAGACTTTTACAGGGATGTGAATACCAAAGCCGGAAAGCCCTGGCTCAGATTTCTCCTGAAATGTGTCGGCAGACCGGAGCTGGATACCTACTACAGGGAGTATTACGATTCGGTAAACGATGCCATTTCCCAGATGGAAACCGGCAACAAGGACCTCCTGTTCCACGGAGCCACCGCCGTCATCGCCGTTGGCGCGAAACCAGGAGCCAGCTGCCCTGCCGAGGATGCCCTGCTGGCCACGGAAAACATCCTCCTGGGCGCCCATGCCATGGGCCTGGGGACCTGCCTCATCGGCTATGCGGTCATTGCCATGGCACGGGACCGGCGCATTGCCGGATACCTGGGCCTGGTACCTGGAGAAACCATCCACGCGGTGATTGCCCTGGGGTATCCGGCTGAAACCTACCAGACAATCACCGGACGCAAACCAGTTTCCATGAAATTTTTCTAACCCATTGCCTGTCTACCCGGCACACATGGAAAAAACAGATAAAATCCATGCCTGCTCCATCTCCGGAGAAGCTCAGTCCTGGACGAACTCCCGACTCTCTCAAAATATTCAACTTCGAATAACAAAATCAGTACAATTGCCATTCACCACCCCGGCGGCCGACGCTCTCCCGGGACCAGAACATGGGCAGAAATCTTTTACCACACTGTCTTCAATAGATTGTCCAGACAGTTCAGAAATCATAAAGGCAGAGGCGGCGGTTCCACAAGAACACAAATTTCATTCCCAACCGGGATGCTGCCGGCAAAACTACCATTGTCTTGCACCTGGCTTTGTGGTACACAATCAAGACAAGGCTGACGCATTGCAAAACAATCCATCATTATTGTCAAAGGACCGGAACAAAGCAGACATTACCTTATGAGAGATCTGTTAAGCCCAAAAGCGACAGCGGTTATCGGCGCTTCAACCGATCCCGGGAAAATCGGCTCCATCATTTTGAGCGGACTTCTCAGGTACAGCCAAAAGCTCTATCCGGTTCATCCAAAACATGCTCTCCTCATGGGCCTTACCACATACCCGGACGTGGACAGCCTCCCCAGGGATACGGAGCTTGCCATCATTGCCACCAATGCCGTCAGGGCTGTTGAAACAGCCGAGGCCTGTGCCAAGAAGGGCATCCCCAAGCTGATCGTCGTTGCCGGGGGATTTGGGGAAACCGGTGACCGGGGCAAAGAACTGGAAGAAAGGCTAAAGGCCATCCCCAGGACCACGGGAACAAGGATACTTGGACCCAATACACTGGGCGTGTTTCATCCCCCCGAGAATTTTGATACCATTTTTGTGGAACACGGGGACCAGTCCCTGGCTGCCGGAGGCGGTACCGCCTTTATCTCCCAGAGCGGTTCCGTCGGTGTTGAAGCCCTGGGGCTCGCCAGCAATACCGGCTTCGGGCTCCGGGGATTCGTGGGCCTGGGCAACAAGTGCGACCTGGACGAGCTGGATTTTCTGGAGCATTATACCAATGATGAAAAAACCACCTGCATGGCTTTTTACCTGGAGACCATTACAAGACCCAGGCCGTTTCTATCCAAGGCCAGGGAAGCTGCCAAGACAAAACCCCTGGTCGTGCTCAAGGCTGGACGGACCGCTGCCGGAGCATCTGCTGCCTCATCCCATACCGGCCGCCTTGCCGGTTCGGACAGGGTTGTCAGCGGGGCCTTCCGCCAGCACGGCATACAGCGGGTATTTGATGACGAGGAACTCTGCGATGCCGCAAAAACCCTGGCTGCTCTGCCGCCTGCCCGGGGTAACCGTGTAGCCCTGCTCTCCCCGGCAGGAGGGTATGGTGTCATGGGCGCCGATCACGTTGAGATGACGGCCAGGGGTGTGCCCCTGACCATGGCAAAACTGAGCTACGAAACCATGCAGCGGATACGGGCGGCAACATTTGATTTTGCTTCCTGCGCTAATCCAGTGGACGTCACGGCCAGCGCAACGGACACCATGATGGGCAGGGCCCTGGAAGCCCTGATTTCTGACCCCAACGTCGACATCATTATCTGCACTGCATTTTTTGCGCCTCCGGCCATCACCGACAGCCTGGTGGATGAAATAGCATCCAGGGTACGCCTTTCCGACAAACCGGTCATTGTCTTTACCCAGTATGGCCCGTTCACCGACGCCTTTCTCCTGAAGTTCCACAAACTGGGCGTGATCGGTTTTCCGTCTATCGGACGGGCTGTAAGGGCAGCGCGTTTCCTGTATGAACGGACCCTGATCCTGGAGTCTCTCAATGCCAATCCATAAACCAGAAACGGACATCCACAGCCATGAACGACACTGACACAGCCATTATCGAGCAGTGGCTCTCCACGCTGAGACTTCCCGGACGTCCGGACGAGTATGAGTCCAAACAGCTGCTCAAGGCATTCGGAATTCCGGTCCCGGGTGCTGTCAGATTTAATTTCGGGGAATCTCCCGATTCCCTGGGGTTTGAACCTCCCTATGCCGTCAAAGTCTGCTCACCCGATATAGGTCACAAAACCGATGCCAATGGAGTGGCTCTCAATGTTTCCGAGTCCGGGCTGCATAATGTGATTCAGGACATGGGTTGCCGTTTCCCGGGGGCTGCACTTCTCATCGAAGAAATGGTTTTTTTCCAGGGGCCGGAATTCATCGTAGGTACCATTGTGGATCCGGACTACGGGACAGCGGTTATGGCCGGAGCAGGAGGTATCCTGACCGAACTCTACAAGGATGCGGGTTTCCGGCTGGCCCCCTGCAGTGAGCCAGAAGCCATGGCCATGCTGGATGAACTGGCCATCGCGCCGGTTCTCAACGGATTCCGGGGAATGACCCTTGACAGACTCCTATTGGCAAGGATAGTATGCACAGCAGGACGCATCGCCCTGGCCCTGGGAGATTGTTTCAGCCAGCTGGACATCAACCCTGTTGTTTTTTCCCAGAACCGATGGATTGCTCTGGATGCCCAACTCATTCTCAGCAGCACCGCAACCGGAACACTGAAACAGACAGGGTAAAACTCAGGAGGGCCAATGGCGTCAACGCAATCCTTCACACCACAAGAGCTTGCCAGGGAACTGGACATAAGCCTGCCAACAGTAAAGTACTGGCTCAAACGGTTCCGGGAATCGCTTCCCCATACCGTGGAAAGCGGGCAGTTCCAGTATTCCTCCCACTGCCTGGACACCCTGATCCATATTGCCCAGATGGTTGACGCCGGTCACATCCCATCGGAAATAGAAGCAGACCTGGTAAAGGACTCCGGAAACCCGGCGTCCTTTTCCCATGCCCGTTCAACGGGCCAGGAAAGGGAAATCCCGATTCTGTCCGGCAGCACCCGGGTTATCGAATCCATCCTGACAACCCTGAACGCCCAGCAGGAAAGGATTGCCCTGGCTCAGGAGCGCCGGGCCGAGGCCGAAGAACGAAAAGCCCAGGCAATTGAAAAGCGGGCCAGGGCAGAAGAAATGAAGGCCGAAGCCATGAACAATATCGCCAGGGCCCTGCAGAGCATGCGGCACGAAGTGTTCAACGGCCATGCCCTGAATGCCCTGGTGCAAAAATCCACTGCTGCCATTGCCCTGGATGAAAGCCCTGTTGATGAAAGTCCGGACTTTCCAGTGGGCAACATGGACTGGATTGATACTGATACAAAGACAGAAACCGAGCCGCTCAATGACCCCGGACCCGACGCAGCAGACGGAAAAACAACTGAGATTGACGACCTGGCATGGATGGCGGACAACGGACTCGATTCATCCATGGAACCAATGGACGACTCCGCTCCCATGGCAGATGAGGACTCGAATACGGACATGGAAGACCTGGCCCTCCTGGTTGATGAGCCAACGGACGCTCCTGCGGATACGGACATGGATGACCTGGCCGCACTCCTGGATGAAGAGACTGAAGTATCCAGCGAACCCATGGACGACTTGGCTCTCCTGGTCGACGAGCCATCGGACGCTCCTGCGGATACGGACATGGATGACCTGGCATCCCTGCTGGATAATGGGCTTGAACAGCCGAATGGGCTTGAACAGCCGGCCGGGCAAAAGGCCCTCAAGCCCTCTGTGACACCGGAACAGGATTTTGAGACCTATAAGTCGGAAATTATTTCCATCATTATTGAACTTAAAAAGCAAGGACTGGATGTTGATGGGGCCTGCCAGCATCTGAACGACCAAGAGATAAGAACCCTGTCGGGCAAAAAAACCTGGAGCAACAAAGCCATGGCCCAGATCTACAGGCTTATCGACTCGGTTGCCCCATAATTTATTTCGAACCCGTTCTTACTTTGCTCCAGCAGCTTTTGCAAACCGGGTATCCACGAACTTCTCCAGATCGATCAGGCTGGTCATGATGTGCATTTTATCCATCATGTAGCGCTGGATGATATCGAAATCCTCCAGAACCGGGAACAGTTTACTGGTGGTGATCCTGTCCGGGGGGTCTGTTAGCACCTTGCGGATGACTTCCTTGTCCTGGGACAGGAACTGGGCCCCTATGGCGGCAGCCGGGTCCGGTTGGGCATCCACGGCTATACCGGATTTGACAAAACTGGTGGTCAGCTCCTGAACAGCATCGGGATTTTTCGCGATAACGTCATCTCGCATGACAAACACGCAGCAGGGATGTCCCTCCCAGAGGTCCTTGGACAGGTAAAATTCCTCACCCAGACCCGAGGCGATAACCTGGGACCCAATGGGTTCGGCCACGATAAATCCGCCGATCTCTCCTTCTTCGTCATACTGGAGGGCTTCGGGCATCTGAAAGGGAGCGACGACCTCAAGGGTGACATCAATACCGGGGTCCACCGCCCTGCCGGGCTTGAGCCCTTTCTCAGACAAAAGGCGATGGAAAAGCATATTGTGAATGGACAGCTGATAGGGGATGAGCACTGTTTTTCCGGCAAAGTCCTCTATCTTTTCGATGTGGGCCCTCTTGTTTTTCACCAGAACGCTCCCGGAGCGGTGGGTCAGGAGAAGAAGCTTGAGCCCGACACCGGACTTGAACAGGTCCATTGCCGTAGGAGCCAGTATAAAGGCACCGTCCAGTGCTTTTGTAGCCAGGGCGTCAGCGACTTCGTTCCAACCGTTTTTCAGGACCGTCTGAAGGGTGCAGTGCTGGAAGGTCTCCATCCCTTTCTTCTGCTTGAGATCAGTAACCCCCAGAATGAGATGGTCTGTGATTTTCAGATGGCCAATCTTTAACACCGGTTTGTCCGCCATGGGCTACCTCCAGGTTGTGATCTGTGACAATGACAATACACCAGTCAATGATTTAGTCTGCGCAATGTATGAAATCTGGACAACTATAAGATAGCCCAGTTTATCCTGTCAACAACAATCTCCTTGACAACCGGGAGGCCTGTGTATTTAGATGCACCTTCCACAATCTGTGGCAACAATCCGGAAGAAGTGAGACACAACGAGGATAAAAAAACATGAAAGGTTTTGCCAGCGACAACATATCAGGGGTTCACCCCGTGGTCATCGACGCCATGATCCGGGCCAACACCGGCCATGCCAGGCCCTATGGGGACGATCCGGACACCATGCGGGTCAGGGCAATGTTTGAACACATTTTCGGGCCGGGATGCGACACCTACTTCGTTTTTAACGGAACCGCCGCCAACACCCTGTCCCTGGCAGCCATGACCCGTCCGTTCAACAGCATCGTCTGTTCGGATTCCGCCCACATCCATGTGGATGAATGCGGGGCGCCCGAAAAATTCACGGGATGCAAACTCATCCCGGTGTCTGCTCCCAGGGGAATCCTGGAGCCGGAGTCCATTGCTCCCCTGCTGGCCCACCTGGGATTCGAACACCACAGCCAGCCGTCGGTGATTTCCATCACCCAGCCAACGGAGCTGGGAGCCGTGTACCTGCCGGAGCAGGTTCTGGCTCTTACCCGGTTTGCCCATGATCACGGCATGCTGGTGCATATGGACGGGGCAAGGCTGGCCAATGCCGCCGCCTTCCTGAACGCAGGCCTCAGGGAAATCACCCGGGACCTGGGTGTGGACGTGCTCTCCTTTGGCGGCACCAAAAACGGGGCCATGTTCGGTGAAGCTGTCCTGTTTTTCAGGCCCGGTCTTTCGGACACCTTCAAATACATCCGCAAACAGGGTATGCATCTGGGCTCCAAGATGCGGTTCATTGCCGTCCAGTTCGAGGCCCTGCTCACCCGGGATCTATGGCGGAACAACGCCAACCACAGCAATGCCATGGCAGCCCTCCTGGGCAGGCTCATCACTCCTGTTCCGGGCATCATCCTGTCAGGTCCGGTGGAAACCAACGCTGTTTTTGCCAGGATACCCGCTCCCTGGATCACAGCCCTTCAGGAGCATGTCTTTTTTTACACCTGGAATCATGAAACCTCGGAAGTGAGGTTCATGACCAGTTTTGACACCAGCCCCCGGGAGGTGGAGGAGTTCGCGTCCCTGATACGGGACATCTCCATGATCAATCCGGCCTGATAACCTGCTGCGCCCTGTCCACGGGGTCAGGATTTTGGCGACATGCGATGGGTAAACAGGATCATCATCTGGTTGCGGTCTTCCATCTGGAGTACTGCCTCAAGACCGCCTGCATCAATGTTGATGTTCAGGGCCTCCTTGGTCATCCTGAGTCCCAGGGGATCCTTGGACACCATGGTCCTGGCCAGAGCCTCGGCCGTTTCCTTAATCGCCCCGCGCCCTACCTTCCGGCTGGCAAACCCTAGGGCCATGGCATCATCGGCACTCATCCAATTACCGGTCAGGAGGAATTCGTTGGCCCTGCCAGACCCGATGAGCCTGGGAAGAAAGTAGCTGGACGCCATGTCTGCCCCGCCCAGACCGATGTTGATGTAAGCGGCCGAAAACCGGGCGTCATCGCTGACAATACGGATATCCGACGCCATGGCAAAGGAAAATCCCAGTCCGGCGGCAGCCCCGTGGATACAGGTGATGATGGGCTGGGGAACCCGGCGCATGGCCAGGAGCAACCTGGAAAGTCTAGCCTGGGCATTGTATGCCTGGGTCCGGGACATGGCAAATATCTCCTGCCCCAGGGTGGTCATATCCAGGCCGGCACAGAACCCTTTGGCATTGCCGCCGTCCATGACAATCACCCGTGTGTCCTCGTCTTCCATCCTGTCCAGCCAGAACTGGTGGAGTTCTTCGAGCATGTTCCGGTCCACTGCGTTGTAAACTGCCGGCCGCTCCAGGGTCAGGTACCCGACATTATCCCGGGTGATATAGCTGAAAGTTTCCATAACAGAACTCTCCTTAAATCAGGATACCGCCGTCAACGGCAAGACAGGTCCCCGTGGTGTATGATGCGGCGTCAGAGACAAGATACAGGGCTGCTCCCGCCATTTCCGAGGGTTCTGCGTGACGTCCCATGGGGATCTGCTTAACCACGTAGTCATGGATCTCCTTGGTCTCTATCAGGGCCTTGGAAAACTTGGTATCCGTGAGGCCGGGCAGGAGCGCATTGACCCTGATCTTGGAAGGTGCCAGTTCCTGGGCAAACACTTTGGTCATGGACACCAGGGCAGCCTTGGACACGGAATAGACCCCCTGCATCAGACCGGGCTTCACGGCATTGATGGATGATACGTTCAAAATGGCCCCTCCGCCCGAGGCAACCATCAGTTTTGCAGCGTGTTTGATCATGAAGAACGGCCCCTTGAGATTGACGTCAATGATCTTGTCCCACATGCCTTCATCAGCATCCACCATAGCGCCAAAATGGGGGTTGGTGGCTGCATTGTTGACCAGGATATGCACCGTGCCGTGGGTCTTACGAATGGTCTCGAACAGGGCCTCGATCTGTTCGGGATGCCCCATATGACATGCCTGGGCCTCGGCACTGAACCCCTTGTCCCTTATGGACTGGGCCACTGCATCCACAGCTTCGACTTTCCTGCTCACCAGGACACAATGGGCTCCGTGTTCTGCAAACGCTCTGGCCATTTCCTCGCCGATGCCCCGGCTGGCACCGGTGATGACCGCAACTTTTCCCTTTAATGAAAAATCAACCACTGGACTCTCCTTATCGTATGGATTGTTAAACACAGTTTACCTTGACAAACAAATATCTGCTGTCATCACAACTGTCAAGCTTTTCCCCTTACCGCTCCGGGAAATCTTCTTTGGGAGTATCTGTCCCAAGGCTAAAACTGCCGTATCAATTCCTGGCAGGGTTTGTCAAAAAACACACCGAACCTGGGCCCGTAATCGGGATGCATCCCCCGGACAAAGAGGTAGAAAACCCCGCCGAAATGGGTGTCGTATCCATAGTCCGGAATCCGATAGGCCAGGTACCGGTCCAGGGCCGAAACATAAAGGTGATACTGGAGAAAGTAATGGTGCTCCATCATGGCCGATTCCATGGCCTGCCAGGAATAGTGGCCGTAGGTTTCTCCCAGGAAATTGGATTTGTAGTCCACCACGTACCACAGTCCCCCGTGGCGGAATACCATGTCCACGAATCCCTTGACATACCCCTGGAACGGGTCAAAGGACAGATCCTGAACCCTGTCTGCATAAACAGAGCCCAGGGGAGCCGGCATATGATCCCTGAAAGCCTTTGCGATACGGTCCCTGGACAGGGTTTTTACCGGGAACATGAACTCCATTTCGTTGAACCGCTGTCCCTGGGGGACAACCGAAAGTGACAGGCCCGGAACCGTCAGGGAGGTGGCGATCACCTCACGGCAGGACCTTGTGACCGGTTCGCTCCAGCGGCCCACGTCATACCCCTGGGATGACAGGGCCCCTTCAACAACCCGGCTGATATTGGATTCCGGCCCTGAAAAATCCAGGTGCTCGAAAACGCCATGGAGCAGGTCTCCGGCCTGGGCACCCCTGGGGAATTCCCAGAGCCTTATCCTGCGGCTGCCGTCAGCCATCACCGGCAGTTCAGGGACGGTCTCTCCCCCGGCAGTATCACCCACGGCTATCTGGGAAAAACTTGATACCCGCCACTCCTGAACAACAGGCCGCATGACGCTTCTTGATTCAAGCCGGTGGATCAGCCCTGGATCAAGGGGGGCTTCAGGCACGGGCATGACCTGTTCTGCCATGTAGAAGTCAATCCCGCTCCCGGGCATCCGGCTCAAGAATTCCAGTTTCCCGGTCATGGCATTGTCGGAAAAATCCTTTTCCGGGTGGAGCAGGGTTCCCAGGGCGGATGCCTCAATGGATCTGAATCCGCCCCACAGAATGCGGCACAGAGAAGAAGCCCGGGTCATGGCCACATACAGGAGCCTGCGGTTTTCTGCTGCCTCCTCAATCAGGGCCAGACGCCTTGCCCTTTCAATGTCCGGGGAGCCGATATCCATGACAACCCTGTCATTGTCCTCCGGGTCATGAAAAATTATTGTCCCGCCCCTGGAGGAACGGAATCCCCCCTCCCACAGGTAGGGTAGATAAACAACCGGATATTCGAGCCCCTTGCTTTTGTGAACCGTGATAATCGCCACGGCGCTCCTGTCACTGTCAAGCCTGAGTTCGCCGGCGGCTTCGCCCCGCCACTCGGGTACCTGCTGCTGCCTGAACCACTGGACAAGGGGCTCAGGCCCAAGGTGAGAGTCCATGGCAGACTTGTGCAACAGCTCTGCCAGGTGAAAGACATTGGTCAGCCCTCTTTCGCTCAGGTCCGATCCTGCCGGTGAAAGGACCTCAGGGCTGTGAAGCAGGTCCTGTATCATGCGCATGAACCCGTGCTTTTCCCACAGGCCCTTCCATTCCCGGAACCGGTTGGTCCAAGCCTGAAGGCCATCTTCGTCCAGCCCTGCAACGAGGATCCCGGACAGTCGGAACATATCGGAGCACAGAGCACCCTTAACGAACCCGCTGTTTCCGGGCTGCAGAACCGCAGTCAGGACATCGGTCAGTGCCAGGGCTTCCGGGGCATCGAACACAGACCCGGTCTTTGACACAAAGGCCGGGATACCTTGCCGGGACAGGGCTTCTTCCATGGCCTGGGCCTGATTGTTGGTCCGGACGAGCACAGCCACGTCTTTGGGAGTTACGGGCCCATGGTTTCCATTTTTCCCGGTCAGCACCATGGTCGACACCAGGAGGCAGGCCAGGTCCCGGGCAACAATTTCAGGAATGTTACGGGAAGCCCAATCTTTGGTAAGAATACCGGAGGCGTCTGTTGCCCCGGCTGCCGATGGATCGTCCCTTGCCACGAACAGAAACTGGAGAGGTCTGACAGGTTTGCCTGCTTCAAAGATACGGCCCTGTGCGGTATCCGGGGTTTTTACCCGGTGAAAGGCGATAGCCCTGACAGCAAACGGATCCGGATCCAGAGAAAAAACCGTGTTGATTCCGTTGACCAGGAGCGGATCGGAACGCCAGTTGGTCTCCAGGGTATAGATCCGGTCACCCGTGTCCCTGGCTGCCTTGAGATAGGCAAAGATGTCTCCCCCCCGGAAAGCGTAGATGGCCTGCTTGGGGTCCCCGATCATGAAAAAAGGGGTTCCGGGTTCCGAAAACAGGGTAGAAAAGATGAGGTACTGCTGTTGATCGGTGTCCTGGAACTCGTCAATTAGGGCTGCCTTATACCGCTGCCGTATGACACCGGTCAGGGCATTTGCCCTGGGACCCTGCAGGGCATTTGCCAGGCTGCTCACAAGGTCGTCGAAAAAACAGATCCCCAGCTCATTCTTTCTGCGTTCCAGCTCCTTTGAGAAAAACTCGAAAAAATCAAGGGTAAGGGCTGTAATATTGTTTTCCAGGATACCGGACATGGTCAGAAGCGACTCACACAGGTCAAAAAACAGGTGCTCCGGTGCTGCCCGGCCCTGGGGAGCCTTGTCCGTGAGCCGGGTGCGGGTGAACTTGTACAGGTGCGATCCCTTTTCATCCATGACAGGCAGGGGATCTGGACCAGACAGGTCGCTGAAGCACTGGTCCAGCCAGTCCCTGACACGGTTCTTCTGGTAGCTTCTGCGGTTGACGCCGGGATGGGAGTTCAAGAGATCCTGGAGATCCTGGTTTGAGACTGTGAGTTCGCTTCTGATCTGGGAGACGAGTTCCCGGTACCGGGAAAAAATATCCGTGTACGGAACCGAGTCAGGACTCAGGCGCACCCCTGGCCTGGACATCCAGCCGGACAGGAGGGCGGTCAGGCTGCCTGCGTTAACACTCCTGATCCTGAGCTGCTTCAGCATGAGGGGATCCAGGCTGGACAACCGGCCTGCAATAAAATCCAGGACAATGTCCCGGACCAGGACACTGGTGTCCGGGGTAAGCCTGATATCAAAGGGAGTCCTGCTTTCAAAGGCGTTTTCACGGAGAATCTGGAGGCAGAAGGCATGGATGGTCATGATGTTTGCCTCGTCAAAGCAGAGCAGGGCCGCCCTGATTCTCAGGGTCCTAGGTCTCACATCGTCTCCGGATCCTGACCCAAGCCAGGCGGTCAGGTCATCCCCTGTTCCAGTGCCCCCGGATTCCAGGAAACCAAGGGTTTCTGCCAGGCGTCGCCGTATCCTGAGTTTGAGTTCAGCCGCAGCCGCCTCGGTAAAGGTGACGACCAGGATCTCTCCCACGCCATATCCCTCGGACACCAGACGCACGAAAAGGGTTGTGATGGTATAGGTCTTCCCGGTGCCTGCACTGGCCTCGATCAGGGCGCGCTGGCCTAGGGGCACATGGATAGGATCCAGGATATTCATACGGATCTCTCCAGGGTTTGAATCAGGGGAAAGAAAACTGCCAGGGCATGGTCAATGAATCCGGATGCGGCCAGGGTCTTGATATCATCAAAGGGGTTGTTTTGCCAAAAACAAGCTGCACATACCGATTCAGGGACTCGCCCGTCCCGGAATGGAGGTCATACCAGACGGGTCTGCAGACCTTGAGCCCCTGCCCCATAGTCTCTCCGGTGAGATCTTTACCGGACTTCCACACCCCCTCGGCAAAGGCCCAGGAGGTTTTTGGAAAAAAGGGCATGGGACGCTTTATCCCCTGGCAGAAGGCAACGGCAAGTACCTTTAGCAGGTCCTGCCATGCATCACCCATGGGGGGGAATGTCAAGGTCTGGGGCTGCTTCTTTCCAGCGTCCCACCCGGTCAGTACGGATTTCCCGCATCCGGCCGGAACTCCGGCACCCTGGAGCACCAGATGGCAGATCCATGCCGACAGCTTGCGTGGCGCATTCAGTCCCGAAAACCAGCACAGATGCCGGTTGCCGGAATGGATATTGTCGATGCTGCCCTGGATGCGGATATGGCCCAGGCGGATATCCACCTTGAGCGTCAGGCTTTCCCGGCGGTCAAGACCTGCTTCAAAAACCTTGCGGATGGGATCTGCCCGATGGAGAATTTCCTGGAACTCCAGCTTTCCCAGGGTACCGTGGGGCAATCTTCCCGAAGCCTTGACAAGGGTATACAAATCCTCTCCAGCCAATGGCGCCTCCCCGGACTCCAGAAGGGACTGGCCCAGGGTATAGCGTTCCAGGCCGTCCAGTTCCAGGGGTTCCCGGCCGTCCGAATATTCAAGGGACTCTTCCAGCCGCAGACCAAGGCAGTTTCTGAGAAGATATTCCACAGGCATGCGGAAAAACCGTATCAGGTCCTCCAGTTGAATCAGGCAAGGGTCCTGGTTCGCGGCTTCAGACGCAAATTGCGTGTCCATAAACACCGGGCATGCTCCGCGATCCCGGGTGTCCCTGTTCCCGGCCTGGAGCATGAGGCTCATGGCAACACGGCATCCGTGATCGGAATAGGAAAAAAGCCGGTGGTCGCCAGGGGAGAAATAACGGTGATTGTAGGGTTGCAGAGGGTGGAAAACCGTCACTTCAAAACTTGCGGGGAACCGGAAACTCTGGCCAAGCACATCCGTAAACTCACTGACAACGGTTGACGGGGGTATCAGTGAATTGTCCACGCTGCTCATGCCCGTATAGGTGATAATAAAATTTTTCCTGGCAGACAGGAGCGCCTCCAGGAAAAGATACCGCTGCTCTTCCCGGACCACGCGGTCTCCGGCCATGGGATGCCGGGTGATGAGATTGAAGCTCTCGAAAGTGACGGGGCCGGGGAAAACCTGGTCATTAAGGCCCATAAGGGCCACCACCTTGAAAGGAATGCTCCGCATGGGCATGAGGTTGCAGACCGTGATTCCCCCCACGGCAAAAGACCCGGACGAGACAGTTTCACCGAGTTTTTCCTCAAGGATGGACAGGGCCACCTGGACAGAGACCCGTTCCTGGAATCCTGCATGGCCTGCAGTATCGCGAAGCGTCTTCAGGGTATCCAGGACAAACCTGGCGTCCTCCATGGCGCCGTGGGTCGTTGCCACCATGGTGGCCAGGACCGAACCCACGGCATCACACCACTGGGGTATCGTTCTGGGATGGGCCAGGTCCCTGGCAACGGTGAACAGGGTATGACAGAAATGGGCGATTCGGCCGAGCAGCTCCGCATCACCGCCTTCCCAGGATTGAGCCGGCAGGATGCCCTGAAACAATCCGGGATGGCATTCAGGCATGGCGTAGCCGAGCATGAGCCTTTCCAGACCGAACTGCCAGGTGTTTTCCAGTGTTCCGGGAAGCCCCTGGGCTTTCCGGTGGTCTGCATCCATGCCCCAGCATATGCCCGCTTCCCTGGATAGAATCCGGATCCGCTCCACATCCGGCGGTTCAATACCGAAACGCTCTCCCACCAGGGGGTGCTCCAGGATGTCCAGGACCTCATCCAGGAGAAGACGGGTCTGGGCTACCCTGAGGATCTGCAATAAAATCTGAACGGTCCTGGATTCGGAACGTCGCTTCCTGTCGCTCACCGTATGGGGCAGAGCCACTTCCTGGGAAAACACAGCGTCGATATAGGGGGCATAGGATTCAATATCCGGCATCATGACAATGACATCATGGGGCTTTAAAAATGGGTCGGCATCAAACAGGGCCAGGAGCTGATCCTTGAGGACCTGGGCTTCGCGCATGGGGCTGTGGCAGGCATGGATGGACACGGACGTGTCACCAGGGTCCACGTCCACGGGGCCCGGATCCTGGTCATCCCTCCGGAGAACCAGATTAAGGATATCCGAGTGGAGAACCGCCAGCATGGAGTCCGACTCCAGAGCCGGATCCACCCACAGGTCATCCAGGGGTTCATGATAGCTGATCTCTTCCAGGAGACGTCCAAAGGTCTTACCGGCTGTGCCCAGGGAAGCCAGCAGGGGATTGCCCTGCTCCATATACATCCCCTCTTCCCGGATCCCTGATTTGAGGGCCTGTTTTCCCATGGACCTGTCCGACTGAATGTCCCCCCAGAACTCCCGGGTAGGTGTCAGTATGAAAAAATAGACGTCAATGACACGGGAGAGCATCTCAACAAGACGGAGAAACAGGGGGGGAATGGCTGAAATCCCGAAGAACGAAAGGCGTGGCACAAGGCAGGCAATGGTGTCGGCCTGGGCCTGGCACCGGGACAGGAAACGGCCTGAGCTGCGGGGCGTATGCTCAAAATCGTGGGAGTCGCACAAAGAATTCCACAGAAGCTGCTGCCAGAGGGCATCTCCGCCCACGGGCCCTGCTCTGCCCGCTCCGTTCTTCCAGGACAGTATCATATCCGGCCTGTAGACCTGGTAATCGTCAAAAATCGAAGCGATACGTTTTGAAATCTGGTAAAGGCGAACTCCTGAAATGTCCTCCTGGATATAATTTCTGATGCTCCTGAAAGCATCCAGGTGGACCATATCCGGAAGCCGACCCATGATTGCAAGGGTGATCCAGTCCTTCTGGAAACAGGGTCTGGCCGGATCCTGGCTGCCGGTAACAGCAAACAGACGGTCAATGATATCCCTGGGGAAAAGCGTGAACAGGTTGGCACACACGCCCATCTGCCGTGCTGTTTCCATGGCGATCCAGTGTTTCATCCCCCGGCTCTGGACCCCAACCCATTCAGGGGTGAACGGATCTGGAAGAGGCGTCCTGAGCAATGAGACAAAAGCATCCATGAGATGCTCCATCCGATTGCTCTTGATGATATTCAGCAATCAATCGACCCTGGCCGAAACCCATTTCTGGACCGATTTAAACACAAGATCCCGCTTGATGGGTTTGGTAAGAAAGTCGTCCATACCAGCTTCAAAGCACTGGGCTTCAAATTCCTTGAGCACATTGGCCGTAAGCGCGATAATGGGGACCCGGGCGCCTTTCTTGTGCTTTTCCATGGAGCGGATGCACCGTGTCGCCTCAAGGCCGTCCATTACCGGCATGTTCAAATCCATGAAAATAATATCGAACCGGTCGGGTTTGGCAGCGTACAGCTCAACCACCTCCCGTCCATTATTGGCCGTGTCGACACAATATCCTGCCTTGGTCAGCATGATCCATGCCATTTTCTGATTAACCGGGTTGTCTTCGACCAGGAGAATGGCAACGGAACGCTTCCGGCTTTCAGCCAGAGAGTGGGTCGTGAGAATCTCATGGGTCCCTTTTTTCACCATTGCCTGGCCTGCGTCGCTGCCCGCATCCATGCCAAGGACACTGGAAATCATGGCATACAGACGGCGACGCTGGACCGGTTTGGGAAGAAAACCGTTAAAGCCGGCATTCCTGCACCGGTCTGCCCCACCCGGATCCGGAAACGCACAGGCGATCAGGGGAAGCTGGGAAACCTTGCCCGTAAAGTTACGTACAAGCCCGGCGATATCTGTTATGGGACGGGAGCCGGGCCTGCCGCCGTCGATGATACCCACATGGTAACCGTCCCCCTGATCCCCTGTCAGGGCCATGAGCATCTGCTTTTCATCGTTGAAACAGTCAACATTCATTCCCACGGTCGTCAGTTCCTGAAACAGGACCCCCTGCTTGTGTCCCTGGCAGGAAAAGACCAAGGCTTTTTTGCCGGTCAGGCTCACGGGACGGATCTTTCTCCTGTCCGAAGGAGGCGTCTTATGGACAAAAACGATAACATGAAACCGGCTGCCAAAGCCCGGGTCACTCTCTACCCAGATCCTGCCCTGCATGTTTTCCACAATTTTCCGGGAAATGGCAAGACCCAGTCCGGTTCCTTCATAATGCTGCTTTGCCAGTCTGGTTGTCTGGTGGAAGGGTTCAAAAATACTGTCTCTGTTCACGGGTGTGATCCCTTCCCCTGTATCCCTTACCGTAATATGGAGAAAATATCCTGTTTCCGTGGTTTCGTGGACATCCAGGGACAGCTCGATTTCACCCTGGACAGTGAATTTCACTGAATTGCCCAGAAGATTGATCAGCACCTGCCGCAGCCGGTGGGGATCCCCTTTCACAAACCCGGGGATGGCATCGGAAATGGAGCAGAGCAGCTCAACCCGGCTTGCATCGACCTTGGGCCGTATCAGCTCAAGGGTTTCAAAGCACAGGATTTCAGGATCGAATTCCATGGATTCCAGTTTCAGCTTGCCGGCCTCGACCTTGGAAAAATCCAGGATGTCGTTCACAACCGATAACAGCGCCTCACAACTGATCCGTGCAAACCGGACGTACTCTTCCTGTTCCGGGGTCAGATCTGTGTCATACAGGATGTCCGTGTACCCGACAATCCCGCTCAGGGGGGTCCGGATTTCGTGGCTCATTCTGGCAAGAAATTCGGTTTTGGCCGTTGAGGCCGCTTTGGCTTCCATGGCAAGGGCATTGGCCTTTTCCATGGCAATGCTCAATTCTTCGTTGGTTTTTTGAAGACTCAGGAGTGTATGCCGCTCACGCTCTATCCTGTTGATCCTGGCAACCAGTGAATTGATGCTGAACGGTTTGGTCATGTAATCCGATGCACCGGAATCCATGATATCCACGTAGGAATATTCAAGGGCATACCCGGTCATGATGATGAAATCCAGGTCCGGCCAGGTCTTTTTGGACTCCTTCATCAGCGATATTCCATCCATGCCCGGCATGGCGATATCGGACAGAACCAGGTCAGGCCTGCGGGCAAGAATCATTGCAAGGGCGGTTTCTGCATCTTCTGCCTCAGAAACCTCAAAACCCTTGATCCCCAGGGACTTGACGATCAGAGACCGGAGATTCGAGTCGTCATCGACAACAAGAATCTCCCTTGTCAGGCGGTCACCGGGTATATGACTCCAGCTACTCATTCACCCTTTCAACATACGCCAGGGTCCGCGTATCGATTTTAACCAGCTGTCCCTCATCCACAAAGGGCGGAACCTGAATTTCAAATCCCGTCTCCAGGGTAGCAGGTTTTGTGCTTCCCGTGGCAGTATCCCCTTTGGCCCAGGGATCGGACTTGACGATACGCAGGTTGACAAAGTTCGGCAGCGTCAGTCCAATGGCTTTATCCCTGAAGAACAGGGCTGTACAGACGGTATTCTCCTTGAGCAGTTTCATGGAGTCCCCGACCTGTTCCCTGGAAAGGAATTCCTGCTCATAGCTGGATGTGTTCATGAAACAGAAGCTGTCCTGCTCGGCGTACAGGTATTCCATCTCATGCTCTTCCAGGGCGGCTTCGTTGAATTTGTCACCTGACCTGAATGTCCGCTCGAACTGGGATCCTGTGATCATGTTCTTGAGCTTGCATTTGTATAGGGCCTGGCCCTTGCCGGGTTTTTTGAATTCAAAATCAACAATCACATATGGATCACCGTCAATCTCCATTTTCAGACCTTTTTTCAGGTCACTGGCTTCGTACATCACCCTCTCCTGTTCCATTTTTATTTTTTTGGGGAAACACCCTAAGATGTTACATTAACACAACTTATTCCTGATTTAACCCCGGTCATGGTTCCATCTGACACAAGTCTCTCAGTCCTTGGACCGGGAATGCTCCAATAAAGCATATTCCCAGTGGATTGGCAATGTTCAAATAAAAACAGCTTGCTTTTTTATCCATTGTGTAAGAAAAATAGCTATTTTTATGCTGAACCGGACCGGTTGAATTGTCCTGGCAAACTCCCTACAGGGAGAAGTTTGAAACCATTGGCAGAATCGTCCGGTTCTGTTATTGTAATGGTGCTTTATTACAGGATTATCAGATGATACTAATAATTGATTTTGGGTCCCAGTTCAACCAGCTCATAGCCAGACGGGTGAGGGAACATGAAGTGTACTGCCAGATAGAACCGGCAGGTATAACCATGGAAAAAATCACTGCCTTGAAACCCGAAGGCATCATCCTGTCCGGGGGGCCGTCCAGCATTTATGAGGAAAACGCACCCGTGGCGGACAAAGGCATATTTGGCCTGGGCGTCCCCATCCTCGGCATCTGCTATGGGATGCAGTTCATGGTCCATGCCCTGGGCGGGATCATCGAACGCTCAGACAAACGGGAGTACGGATTTGCCAACCTGAATATCAGGGTCAGAGACCAGCTGTTCAAGGATCTTCCCCAGGAACAGCAGTGCTGGATGAGCCACGGAGATTCATCCAGAACCCTGCCCCCTGGATTCAGGATTACGGCATCAACAGACAACACCGAGATTGCGGCCATTGCCGATGAAGAAAAACGATTCTACGGGCTCCAGTTCCACCCTGAGGTCGAGCACACCCACAAAGGCTCGGACATGATCCGCACATTCCTGTTTGACATCTGCGGCTGCACCAGGAACTGGACCATGGAATCCTTTGCTGCCCAAACCATTGAGCAGATCCGGACGGCAGTCGGCGACAAAAAGGTTATCATGGGCCTGTCAGGCGGTGTTGACTCCTCGGTTGCAGCCCTTCTCATCCACAAAGCCATCGGAAAGAATCTCCACTGCATATTTGTGGATAACGGACTGCTGAGAAAAAACGAGAAGGAACAGCTCGAAAAAAGCCTGACCCGGAACCTTGACATGAATATCAAATTCGTGGATGCCCGGAGCCAGTTCCTGGATGCACTCAAGGATGTTTCCGAACCGGAAAAGAAACGCAAGATCATCGGCAGCATTTTTATCGATGTATTTGACGCCCAGGCCCAGACAATCCAGGGTGCCGAGTTCCTGGGCCAAGGGACCCTGTATCCGGACATCATCGAATCCAAATCAGCCTTTGGTGGCCCCACGTCCATTATCAAATCACATCACAACGTGGGCGGGTTGCCTGAAACCATGAAACTCAAACTCATCGAACCCCTGCAACTGCTGTTCAAGGACGAGGTCAGAAAACTGGGGTTGGAGCTGGGTCTCAATGAAGACCTGGTCTGGCGGCAGCCCTTTCCCGGACCGGGTCTGGCCATACGCATCATGGGCGCCGTGTCCGAAAAGCGCCTGACCCTGCTCAGGGAGGCCGATGTCATCCTCCTGGAGGAAATACGGGCAGCCGGACTGTACCGGAAGCTGTGGCAGTCCTTTGCGGTTCTGTTACCCATCAAGAGCGTCGGCGTCATGGGAGACAAACGGACCTACGACAGCTGCATAGCTATCCGGGCCGTGACCAGCAGGGATGCCATGACCGCGGACTGGGCCCGGCTGCCCCATGATCTTCTGGCCAGGATCTCCAACAGGATCATCAATGAAGTTGACGGTGTGAACCGGGTTGTTTTTGATATCACATCAAAACCCCCGGGAACCATTGAGTGGGAATAACAGATGAAATCAAAGCCCCCCATCTCTTTATCAGGCAGTCCGGGCCTGGGTGGACTGCCGCCGGATGATGAAGCCGTTGTCGCAACAATGCACTGCCAGGAGATTAACGATCTCAGGATCGAAAAGCTCAGCAACCGCATGACCATCATGTCGGTGATCATTCCCTGTCTCATTGGAGCCATTCTTTTTTTTGCCTACCTTGATATCAAGGACAGGGTTACCAGCGTCCATGACTCGGGCCAGACTGAAGTCAAAAACGTTTCGGAAGACCTGGAGTCAAAACTCAACGCCATGAACGTGGAACTGGCCAAGGTTCAACATACCCTGGAGGTAACTCTTCCGGATCTGGTCAAAACCGTGAACACAGTGGAGGCGAAATTCGCCCGCCTTGCAGACGCCAAAGCCGACAAGGCGGTCATGGACACGGCGCTTCAAAGCATTGAAAACAAGCTGGCAAAAACCGTGGACCAGTATAACGAAACCATTCACATCGTCGACAGGACCAACCAGGAAACTCTGACACTGATCTCCCAGACGGAATCTGGACTCAAGGACAGACTTGCCATGGTTGAAGAGCATGTGGAGACGACCTCCAAGGAAATATCAGGGGAAATGAAAGCCGTTGGCCAGGAACTGGCAAAGGTGTCCGAAGCTTTCAACGCCAGAATGGAAACCATGGCCAAGACATTTTCCGATTATGATCTGGAAATAGGGACCCTGCGCAAGGACATCAGCCTGATGAAAAAATTAACCGATGATCTTGCAGAAACCGCCATTGACAGGCTCTCACTGGACGCTGCCCTGGAATCCCTCAAGACCCAGCTTGAAAACCGCATGGCATCCCCGGGCCCAAGATCGGGTGAGAGCAGGGAACGCAGCGTCAAAGTCCCGGTTTCGGATCTCAAACCCAAGGCCGTTCCTGGGGTCACCCCCCCGGAGCCGGATGTCTCCGGTAAGCCCCAGCCCATTATCGAAAACACACTGACGCGTTAGCCCCCCCCCATGCCGATACCGCCTGCAGCCCTTTCGACCCTGACAGACACCAATGCCACCTGGGCAACAGCCTTATCCCTGTTCCCTGACCTTTATATCGAACGCAAGGACCTGCCATGACCCATTGCCCCTCCCCTGACATGATAGAGAGCAGGATAACATCCGAACAGCGTCTGATAAGCAGAGAGCTGGATTTTTCCGCCACATACATGACAGTAAAGCATCTGGTCACCCATATTCAATCCTATCCTGAATCCATCACCGATCAAACAATCCAGGCCCTGGACACGGTGATCTCATCCCCGCGCTTTGACTCCCAGAGGCAGGTTCTGTTCCTGTTCAGGGAAGCTGCCCAGGCCCTTGTCAGTGTTCTGGGCCGCGGTATCCAGGCAACAGCACAGCCCATCATCCCAAGGCTCCAGGACATTCTCAGCGTCAGTTCCGACGCCCGGCACCGGGCTGTTGCCGAAACCCTGTCCGCCCTGCCCCTGGAAATACGGGGACCGGAGAATGCACCTTTACCTGAAACCGACTTCAGGGAGATATCCTTCAACCAGCTGATTTCAACCCTCAATGTCATTGACGCAGACATGCTCTCGTGGCAGGGACGGAGCCTGACCGGCCCGACCCGGGACCGGCTCCTTGCTGTCATCAAATTCATCAGGGCAGATGAAGATCCCCTTTCCGTGACCCGGGAAACCGGATGGATGAGTTATTTTCGAATACTTGGATTCGGCGGTTCCATAAAGTGTGACATCCCCGAGCCTGTGCGGGTTGACAATCTTTCCCTGCTCAAAATTGTGGACTGCCCGGAAACCCTGGTAAAAGGAAAGGGCCTGCACCCGGAAAGGTTCGTCATCGCCTTCAAGGCGCCGGAGGACTATTACCGGTACCCCAATGGCAACCCCTGCAGCCGTGACATCCCGGGTTCCGAGCTTAAAGAGATGATCTGCCGCAATGCCTGGCTCCTGGGCAGAGCCGTTTCCCGGGGCATCATTCATACGGCGCCGGTTCCCCTGTTTCACAACCGGGTCCAGCAGAACCGGCGCAATGATGGCGGATTCTACGAATGGCAGAGGGGCGGACGCCTTGACCAGTGGCTGGAATCCTGCCGTCATCCCAACTTTGCCGCCTCTGGCCTGAGGGACTTTGAACACTTTGAAACCATACGGAATCTGAAAGAGCTGGGACACCCCATAGGATCCCATCTGTTGAGTCTGATCCTGGTTACGGGGAGCTATTTCAGGAATCAGGAACCGGACCTCAAAGGCAGGGACGCCAGCGGAGCACCACTGGATACACGCCACCTCTTTGACCGCACCCTGTTCAACGATATTATCGAAACCGCCATGGCACAGTACTACCATGGTTTTACCGGGATCGAACCCCAAACCGGCCTTCTGTCTCCGCCCGCAAACCTCCTGGACAGCCTGATCGACCACATGGGTGTGGACATTCATATGGAAGAGGTACTGCGTATCGAAGACCAGAACCGGATGGGTCCGGATACGTTTGAGGCTTTTCTTGTGGCACGGGGATTCACCCGGGAGCATGCCCGGAATGTTGCCAAAGGGGTCTCAGAGATAACGCTCCTGACCGGCCCCCACCTGGGAGGATTTAACCAGAGAATTTCTGTCCCTGAACTCATTGAATTCATTTTTTCATGCTCGGCCCTGTGCATCTCGGGCAGGTATGCCGTGGAAAATGGGTTGAAACAATCCCCGAATTGCGATATACATGCGGGAACTGCTGATTGACGCCAAGCCGATAAAGGAAGAATCATGTCAAAGCAATACCCCGAATGCCCCCTCTATAATCACGCCACCTGTAAAGAGCTCCACAACCCGAAGTTATGTTCCATTGTACGCGATGATAAAACATGTTTTAAAAAAAGGCAGAAGGCGAGATCAAAAGATGAGGATGAGGATGGGGATGGGGAGTTGCCCGAAGAGGCGGATGATTGACTTTTTTACCTGCCATACCCTCCCCGCTCAATCCGGATGCACCAACAGAACCTCCCCGGGATGAATCTTACTGTTTAACTTCAAATTGTTCCATGTAAGCAATAATGATAACGAAATCTTATAAGTGCTGGCAATGATGGAAAGGCTCTCCCCTGGTTTGACCACATGAACGCGTTTGTCATTCTCCTGCCGCCACTTTTCCAGGCGTGCCGGGAACGCTTTCTGAAACGCCGCTGCACTGCCCTTGGGCAAAAGGAGAGTGCTCTGACCTCTGCCCAGGTAATACCCCCTGATTTCCGGATTCAAATCCTTGATATCCTTGAACGTAACGCCTGCCGCAGCAGCGAGAACGGTCAGGGGGATGGTGTCCGGAGAATCAACCTTTATGGAATCGAAGGTAAGCAGGGGATAGTAATCCTGCTGCAGAAAATTGAATCCAAACTTTGCAGGAGACTCCATAATCAGTTTCGCCGCTATAATTTTAAAGAGGTAGCGCTGGGTTTCCTGGGAAAGATACAGGGAATAGTAGTCCCGGGCATCCTGGAGTTTCATCTCCCTGAGAAGCCCATTTTCGCCCATGTTGTAGGCAGCCAGGGCCAGGGGCCAGGATTGGAAAATGGGGTAAAGCGACTTGATATAGAGACAGGCTGCCCGGGTTGACTTGAAGAGATTCCTGCGCTCATCGATGTTTGAATCAATCCTGAGGCCGTTGTTCCGGCCCGTTGACTGTACAAACTGCCAGAAACCCACTGCCCCGTCCGATGACCCGGCGTGGGGCCTCAGGCCGCTTTCCACAACAGCCATGTACTTGAGGTCATCGGGAAGGCCCTCCTGTTTGAGGATCTCTTCCACATGGGGAAAATAGGTGGATGCCCGTTTGATCCACAGGATTACCTGGGGCCTGTCCCACAGGGCGAGCAGCAACTCTTTTTCCAGCCGCTCCCTCACATCCTGAACGTGTACAGGTACGGGACTCCCCAGAAAAAAAAGGGACTCGGGCAAACGGGTGCTGGCGACCAGAGAGGCTGAAAATGACGGGTCATCATCCAGAGAATCCAGAGAAGCCGGAGAAGCGGCACAGGCCGCCTGAATCATAATGAGGTACACCAGTATAGTGATCACAATCCGTAAAAGGATCATGGCTGCATCCTTAAAAACCCATAGTTGAACGAGGATAATAATCTCAAATACACGGTGTGAAGTCAAGCCCCACTTTGGTTCGTTCCCGGGACTGCACCCAACCCACCGGACCCTTCACCATGACAAACATGTACTTCCGTAAGAGCCAGCCTCCCAGCTAAATAACCGGTCAGATTTTTTAATATTTATACTTCAGGCAGAGTATGGTACAACACCGGGCATGTATGTCATACCCACATTGCTGTTTGTTCTCGGAATTGCAGGCGGAGGTTGCTACGGCTTCATGCTTGATCTTACTCTATGGGACGCTGTCACTGCCCTGGTGGTAGGGGGATTCGTGGGAAGTGCGGCCGGAGGCATCGTTGTCATCTACATGTACCTGACCTCTCCTGAGGACCTTGAACCGGAACCTGCCCCGGCAGGACCCGTCCCCGAACGGGAACTTCTGACTGCCCCTCCTGAAAAGCCTTTCCAGGAGACTATCGAAAAACCTCCTCTGGAGAGCGACAAAGACAGGATTAAACGCCTTGAAAAGGAAATACGGAAATTGAAAAAAATGAGGAGCAATAAGTCCCAGTGATACCTATCCAATGGTTTCCAGGCCACATGCTGGAGACAGAACAGTTCCTGAAAAAAACCATATCCCGGGTGGATGTTGTTCTGGAGGTCCTGGATGCAAGACTGCCGGTATCGAGCAGCAATCCTCTCATGGACAAACTCTGTCATGGTGTTTCCCGTCTTAAACTGCTTAACAAGAATGACCTTGCGGATCCGGACACAACCGCTTCCTGGATAGCCCATTTCCGTTCTGGCAAGGGCGTTGATGCCATTGCCATAACAGGAACCGATGAAGCCGATGTATGGCGGGCTGCAGACCAGGCGCTCAAAGGGCTTGAAAAAAAACCGGCACGGCGAGCCCGCATCATGGTTGTTGGAATTCCCAACACCGGCAAATCAACCATTATGAACACCCTGGCCGGAAAAAAAATCGCAAAGACCGGAAATACCCCTGCCATCACCCGTCACCTGCAGAGAGCCACTCTGAAAAATCACATGGATATCTACGACACACCCGGAGTCCTGTGGCCTGTTTTCCGAGACCAGACCTGTGCATGTCGCCTGGCTGTTAGCGGGGCCATTTCAGATGCGGCCATTGACTACAATGATATTGCCTGTTTTTTTGCAGCGTTCCTGATAGATCGCTACCCACACCTGTTGACCCTGCGCTACCGCCTTAACGAGCCCGTACCCCGAGAGCCCGTGGATCTTGTGGAAGCCATCGGGATTGCCAGGGGCTGTATCAGAAAAGGCGGAGTTGTGGACTTTCAAAAAGCCTCGGGAATGCTCATCCGGGAATTCCGGGATGGAAAAATCGGCAGAATCTCCCTTGAACGACCCGAAGATTTCACCGACACACCAGAAATGGAGCTGACATCATGCATCGACTGAAACCACTTCTTTTATCTATTGTCTACTGTGCTGTTATCCTTGCCCTGACAGGAAATTCTCTCCTGTGGTCAGCACCCCTTCCCCAGAAGGACCAGCCTGACATCGATTCTGCACCGATTGCAAGGCCCCAGAGGGTTACCTATACCGAAGAGAACTCCAGAACCTGCGTCAGCATTATCCAGTCCCTTCAATATTACCATTACTCGGAAAAACAGCTGGATGATGCCATGTCATCAGAAATCCTGGACCGGTACATGGAAATGCTGGATCCATCCCGAACCCTGTTCACCCAGGAGGACCTCAAAACCATTGATATCATCCGCTCCCAGCTGGACAATGCATTCAAATCAGGCGATCTGAGTCCCGGGTACCACATCTTCAACCTTTATCTTGACCGCTCCTATGACCGGCTTGAATATCTGCTGGCCCTGCTGAAAGACTGGCCGGAAACAATGGATTTCAACGGGAACGACGTCATAGAACTCAACCGTGAAAAAGCACCCTGGGCTGCCAATGAACCGGAACTGGCATCCCTGTGGAAAAAGGAACTGAAAAACACCATCCTTGTCCTGAAATTGGACAAAAAATCCGACCAGGAGATCACGGAGACCCTGACAAAAAGATACAACGGAAGACTGGTAAAGCTTTCCCAGACCAATGACCAGGATGCTTTCCGGGCAGTCATGAACGCCGTTTCCATGGCCTATGACCCCCATACCCAGTATTTCCCACCCAGGGTTTCGGAAGATTTCGACATCCAGATGAGCCTGTCGCTCGAAGGTATCGGGGCCGTTCTCCAGTCAGAATTTGAATTTACAAAAGTGGTCAGACTGATAACCGCAGGCCCTGCCGAAAAATCAAAACTGCTCATGCCCGGAGACAAAATCATCGGGGTTGGCCAGAACACGGACGGGGACATCCAGGATGTGGTGGGCTGGAGAATTGATGACGTTGTCAAGATGATCCGCGGACCCAAGGATACCATTGTCCGTCTCCAGATCATTCCAGCGGATCAGACCGGTACCCAGAACGCCAGAATCATCAATATCAAACGCGATACCGTCAAGCTTGAAGAACAGGCAGCCCACAAGACGACCCAAAAGCTGACCGTGGATGGCCGGGCATACACCATCGGCATTATCGACATTCCTACCTTTTATCTGGATTTCAAAGGCCAGAAAAACGGCACGGAGGATTACAGGAGTACCACGCGGGACGTCAGAAAACTCCTGGACGAACTCAAGGCCGAGGGTGTGGATGGGCTCATCATTGACCTTCGGGACAACGGCGGGGGTTCCCTCCAGGAAGTAAACACCCTTACCGGGCTGTTCATCAAGGAAGGCCCGACTGTCCAGATCAAAGGCAGGAGCGGCTCCATGTCCAGACTGGACGATCCGGATCCGGAGATTGTGTTCAACGGTCCCCTGATTGTCATGACCAACCGCATGAGTGCATCAGCGTCGGAAATTTTTGCCGGGGCCATCCGGGACTATAACCGGGGAATCCTGGTCGGCACCCGGAGTTTCGGCAAAGGAACCATCCAGGCCATGCACCCCATCGAGTCCGGACAGTTAAAGGTCACCAATGCCAAATTCTACAGGGTGTCAGGCGACAGTACCCAGAATCTGGGCGTGGCGCCGGACATTGAATTTCCCAATGTCTACAATATGGATGAAACCGGTGAAAGCTCTCTCAAGGACGCTCTGCCCTGGGACACCACCAAAAAAGCGTCATACAAACCCTATAAAGACCTGAACCCGGTCATTGAGGACCTGAAACGCAAACACCTGGAACGGACGGCAAACAGCCCTGAATTTGTCTATCTCCAGGAAAGGTATACCCTGGCAACAGACATGGCCGGGCACACGACCTGGTCCCTGAACCAGACCCTCCGGGAAAAGGAAATCGATGCATTCAGTACCCGGGAGCTTGAGATCGAAAACCGGCGCCTGAAAGCCAAAGGACTTCCTGTACTGGCATCCATCAAAGATCTGAAAAAAACGGATGAACCCGATAAGACCAAAGAAGATGCCGATAAGACAAAGGAAGATCCTTTGCTCACCGAAACCGGACAGATGATGGGCGATTTCATTGAAATCGCCCGAACACAACATTACAGGTGGTAACCTGCAGGGAAGCTCAGACAAGACTGCCTAATGCAGGAATACAATAGAACCCATAAACCCCAAAGGAGATCGTTCATGGCAAAAGCAAGCGCACGCCATATCCTGGTAGAAACAGAAGCCGCATGTCTTGATATCATCAACAAAATCAAAAGCGGATCAGACTTTGCCGAACTGGCAAAAAAACATTCCAAATGCCCTTCCGGAAGACGCGGAGGAGATCTTGGCGAATTCAGGCCCGGACAAATGGTCAAGGAGTTCGATACCGTGGTCTTTAACGAAGCAATAGGCGTCCCCCACGGCCCTGTGAAAACAGATTTCGGCTATCATGTGGTGGAAATCACCAGCCGTACGAAATAGCGACCCATTTGCGACTGACTACCCTGGCATGACTCCAGGGAGTCAGTCGCAGATTTTCAGGCCATGACTGCCAAAACCCTACTCAAAACAATTACCCTCCTGGTGTTGGTCTTTTTTCTGGGCATCGCTTCCCTGCCGCTGGTCCTCCCGCGGCTCGTGGACACGGATACCATCAGGGCACTGATAGCAGACCAGATCTCGGCGGGCACCGGAACCCGGATCACTACGAAATCCATTGGTTTTTCCATGTTCCCGCTTCCGACCCTCAGGATCAGCCAGATGGATATTGCCGGCCATGGGGAATATGGATGCCACCTGGATAGCGTTGTTCTGTATCCGGACATATCCCGTATTCTGACAGGCAAGATTACCATTGATAAAATTCTTATCCAGGGTGTTACACCCCAATTGCCCACGTCCGGGGCAACCACACACTTCCCTTCTGCCCTGTTGCCCGGAGCCCTGTTTCTCAACCCTGACCTTTTCTGGAACCTGCCGTCACTTTCTGAAACCGTTTCCATAAAGGTCTCGGGTATCCGGACCTCCTGGTCCCGAACGGCCGACCTGACAGTGGACATATCCTCCGGAACCAGAACCCTGGCAGGAAGCCTGGCACTCAGCGGCCTGGCAGTGGACAGTATGGACCTTAAACCCCTTTCCCAATCCCTGGCAGACACCCTGAGTCGGATAAGGACCGACAGTCTGAACGCAAACTTCGGATACCAGAGCACAGGAGATCTCCATGTCAGAATATCGGGTAAAAATGCTCTTGTTTTCCCGTCAGGCAACACCCCTAAGCCCATCTCTGCCGATGGGTTTTCAGGGAAACTCTCACTGCAAAAAGGGGTGTGGGAGGCGGTTCTGAATCCCACAACACTTGCATTTCCCTCCCTTACCGCCGGTGTCCTTTTCAGGCATGAAAACGACACAGGGAATACAGATCTTGTCTTTTCCGGGAACGCCATTGACCTGGATCAGACCCGGGAGGCAGCACTGAGCCTGTTTAAGACAAGCAACCTGTGCCGGGAGCTGTTCCATATCCTGTATTCCGGAACAGCATCAGACGTCAGTGTCGGTTTCCACAACACACTGACCAACCTGTTCGATCCCGGTACCATGGTCATCAGGGGAGCTGTGGACCAGGGCACTGTGAACATACCGCAAACCCGGCTTACGGTGACGTCAATCAACGGGGAAGCCAGTGTTGACAAGGGGATCCTGAGTACCAGCGTATCCCGGGGAACCGTGGATGGGTCTACCCTGTCCAAGGGCAGTCTGGATATTGATCTTCTCCACAAAGATGTCCCGTTCACAGGGGAATTCGTTCTCCATGCTGACCTGGCACCGCTTCCCGGTGTTCTCATGGGCCTGGTTCCGGACTCAAGCCTTTCCCGGGAACTGGGCCGCCTATCCGACGTCCAGGGAAATGCCGACGGAACGCTGGCCCTGAACTATGATAAAAACCTTCTGTCCGTAAGGGTGGACGTAAGCCAGGTCACTGGGAGTGCCGCCTATGACCGCGTGCCCCAGAAGCTGTCCGTGACTGGCGGCCAAGTGATCTACACCGACGAAGAGATATTCCTCAAGGGAATTCAAGGGAGTGTGGGATCCAGCCTCATGGATAATCTCACAGCCGCCATTACCCTGGAAAACGATCCTCAGCTTGACATCCAGTCCTTAAAACTCAGCTGTGATCTGGGCCAGATTTTTCCCTGGTTGGTCTCATTCAATCCTATCAGGGAAGCAGTGTTACCCTTGACAAACCTGTCAGGACAAGCCGTTCTTGAATCTGTCTCCTTAAAAGGGAGGGCTCTGGATCCCTGGCAGTGGCAGTATGATGTCCATGGTTTATGCGAGGACCTGGCCCTTTCAGGTCTGACCCATGATACTGAAATTATCCATGGCACCTGTTTTCTGGATCTCACCGACAAGTCGGTCCTGGTGTCCGGGCTTTCAGGGATCATCCGGCAATCCGGCCTGATCCAATCCGTCTGTTCTGCCAGAGTCTTGACCGATCTCAGGCTTCCTGTTTCCCTTGACAATGCAACCCTTTCAACGACCCATGACCAGGGGAACGTCTCCTTTTCAGGAAATCTGACCTTTGATACCGGCCCCTGCGTTGCGTTGGATGCTTCAGGCTCTTATGGTGATATTTCTGTGCAGCACCTCCACCTCACGGACCCGGGTGTCACCGATGCGGACATAATTATTCCGGGGAATGACAGCACAGGCCCCGCTTCCCTGGCAGGCCACCTGGATACAGACACCCTGGAAAAAATGATCCTGCCAGGGACCCCTCTCCATGACAAAGTCCAATGCACCACCCGAGGACTGAAGCTGAGAATTGAGTCCAGCCCTTCCAATGAGCTGACCGTATACGCACCGGCCCTGGATATGGACACCCTCATGGGCTCCTGCAAATCTTCCTCTGGTGCTCCCCCCTCCCCAGGGGGAAAACAATACTGGCCCATGCACCTGCGCTTGAAAGCCGACTCACTTACCGTTGACAAACGGGTGCTTAGCCCACTTGATGCTCTTCTTGACCGTGACGCCAGTGGTATGGCATCCATCCAGGTATCGGAAACCTACCTGTGTAATATCAAAGCCTCCGGCAGAATTCTTTCCATAGGCGATACCCTGGATCTGAACCTGAAGCTTGAGGCCAGGGATGCCGATTTCAAGTCGGCCACAGAATGCCTGTTCACCAAACCGGTCGTTATTGACGGACCCTATTCCGTTTTCGGGAACCTGGTATCTCAAGGGGATCGTACCACCTTTAAAGAAAATTTTTCCGGTAGCCTGTCCCTGACCGCAGGCAAAGGCAGAATCTACAAACTGACACTCCTGTCCAGGATTCTGTCTGTCATCAACGTATCCAAATTCCTGAGCGGAAAGTTACCCGATATTACCCAGGATGGTTTTGCCTATGATTCCATAGACATTTCCGCCCACTTGGAAAACAGCCGAATTTTCCTGTCCTCCGCAGTAATAAACGGCGTGGACATGACGCTGCTGTTCAGCGGCTGGATAAACCCGCAAACTGATACCATGGACCTTATCTGCCTTGTTGCTCCGTTTAAAACAGCAGACCTTGTGATAAAAAATATCCCCGTACTGGGGCCCCTGTTAAACAACCGGCTTATTTCCATACCTGTCAAGGCCACGGGACCCATCCACGATCCAGTGGTAACAATACTTCCAGGCAAAGAAATCAGCAAAGGCCTGATGGGGACCTTTGAACGCGTTATTGCCCTTCCGTTCACGTTCCTGGAAAAACTGACCCAGGACATTGATAATGAACCTAAAGACTGATTGAGGTAAGCATGTACATGATATCCTTTTATGTTCCGGAAAGCCATTGCGAAACAGTCATGCAGGCCATGTTCAGCAACGGTGCCGGCCGCTTGGGAAACTACGATTCCTGCGCCTGGGTCACCCTGGGAAAGGGACAGTTCCGACCCCTTCAAGGAAGCCAGCCTTTTCTAGGCCGGCCCGGGACGTTGAGCCGCGTGGATGAATACAAGGTGGAGCTGGTCTGCGGCGATGAAGTGATCCAGGATGTGCTTTTGGCACTCAAAAAATCCCATCCTTACGAAGAACCGGCCTACCATGCCTTGAAACTCATAACCCTGGATGATTTGATCGACCGCCATGAAAACTGACTCCCCACCACCATGCATTTTTGAGAAACACGACAGGATAAGCTATTCGAACATCGGCTCCACAGGACACCTCAAAATCGTCAGCATCCTGAACTATCTCCAGGATGCTGCATCGGAGCATGCTTATCTCATGGGTGCTTCAGGTTTCGACCTCGCCACCCAAAACCTGGCCTGGGTCATATCACGATATGAACTCATCCTTCTTGACAATCCGGACTGGCAGGAGGAAATCTGCATTAAAACCTGGAGAACACCATGGAAAAACCTTTACGAAATCAGACAGTTTTCCATCACAGGAAAGCAAGACCGCCCCATCCTCGACGCCAGGGCTGCCTGGGTCATGGTTAAGCGCGAAAACAGCAGACCGGTTCGTTTAAGCCGCTTCTTGCCTGAAACCAGTTGGGAGAATCAGGCCGGTCCTCTGGTTGCACCCCAGGAACTCTTTTCAGACCTGGGCGTTCCTGCGCGATGTGACTTTTCACTGCCTTTTAAAATCCGCATGCACGATCTGGATCTCAATGGACACGTCAATAACGCCATCTACGTGGAATGGGCCGTTGAGACCGTCCCCGAATCCATGCTTTCCGCCTTCAGTCCCAATCATGTCAGGGTATCCTTTCACAGAGAATCATTTTACGGAGACGGTATAATCTCCATCACAGAAATCATAGAGCATCCACAGCATCCTGAAACAGTTCACGCGATCACACGGAAAGACGGCAACGTGGAACTGGCCAGGGTAAGCATCCGATGGAAACCCATGGACCGCAACGGAGGACATCATGTCCGTTGATCCTGCCGGGGGAAGCCGAAAAAAAAACGCCTACCGTGCCTGCATAAGGTTGCTGGCAGTACGGGCCAGGAGCACGGCTGAAATTACCGGCTACCTGGAAAAAAAGGGGTATTCCCAGGAACTTGCGGACGAGGTTGTGTCACAGCTTTTGCAGGAGAGACTCCTCAATGACCAGGACATAGCCGCACTTCATGTGGAAAGCAGAATGCGAATCTCCCCACGGTCGGGATATGCACTGCGGTACGAATTGCGCATGCGGGGCATTGATGAAGCCATAATCCAGGAGTCGGTCGCAGGGGTGGACGATCTCCAGGCCGCCCTTGCTGCCGTGAGGCTCAAACAGCATCAGTGGAAACATCTTGACCCGGATCGGGTCCAGAAAAAAATTCTCGGGCTTCTCAGAACCCGGGGCTTCAGTTATGAGGTTGCCATGGCAACCCTTGAAACCATTTTATCCCAGAAAGACAAGACCGATGGAAGGAGAAATTAATGCGAATCAGATTCTTTTCCGTGGGCGGCACCATTGACAAGGTGTATTTTGACGCCCTGAGCAAATATCAGATCGGACAGCCATGTATCAGGGGAATCCTGAAGGATGCCAGGGTAAATTTTGTGTATGATGTAAAATCCCTGATGAAGAAAGACTCCCTGGATATGACCGATCAGGACAGACAGAGTGTCCTTGAGGCAGTACTCGCAGATGATTGTGACCATATCGTTATCACCCACGGCACTGACACCATGATTGAAACAGCAAAGGTACTTAAAAAAATTCCGGGCAAGGTGATTGTTTTAACCGGGGCCATGGAGCCGGCCTGCTTCAAGACCAGCGATGCACCCTTTAACCTGGGGTTCGCAATATCTGCCGTTCAGACACTTACCCATGGTGTTTATATTGCCATAAGCGGTCGTATTTTTGACCCCGATAAAACCCGGAAAGATCGCGATCTGAAACAATTCCAGGAAGAAATTTAGCCCTTAGTGTGAAGAATAGTTCCCACATAACTATTACAATTAGGTAACAGTTTGAAAATTTTATAAACCGGGAATGGTATTGCCTGAAAACTCAACCTTGTCATAGGCAATCGGAAACCGGATCAGTTCTGAAAAAGGGCTGATTTCCCCTTTGTCATCCGGGTTGAACGAAACCAGCATCAGATAGCTGGTATGTTTTTTGCTTTCAATAGTCATAACTGATACTCTTTAGAGGATAATTTGCCATGGCCACACGGAAACCGACAACAGAGCGAAGAAAACATAAGAGATTTCATGCAAAAGAAGGGGCTTATGCTGCCATAAGCCCCCATTCCAGAAAGCTTGGACAGATAATCGACATAAGCATGGGGGGACTGGCATTCAAGTATATTGACACAAATGACGGCCAGGAAGCATTCCCGGAGCGGTCCATATTCCTCAGCAGTCTTGGGTACTATGTGGGTGAACTGCCGTTCAAGACAGTTGAAGATTATGAAATCACCAACTATCCATCGTTCAGCTCCATGAAGCTGAGAAAACGCAGAGTCCAATTCACAGAGCTGTCATTCAAGCAGCTTTTTGATCTTGATTATTACCTCAGGAACAATGTCATTGAAAATGTAAAGGACGAGCAGCTTTTTGATAAATAGCCTGCCCTGATGTGGCTGCCTTGATTACTCTGGGCTGTTTATCTGGGCTTTACGACAATTATGGCGCTGTGGTCACGTTTCAGATACTGCAACGCCAGGCGTGTTATTTCACCCCTTGAAATGGATGCATAGTCGTCCTGCATCTTCCTCGACCAATCAAAACTCTCCGGATGTTTCCAACTGCCTGACAAAACAGAATTCAGCCAGTAGCTGTTCGTCCTGCGAACATCCTTGAGGTGGGTCAGAACAGGTTCCAGAGCAAGCTCCAGCTCCTTTTGTCCAACACCCTTGCTGACCAGGTCCTGAACAATGGCATACATCGCCCCGGAAACAGCATCAACCTCATTGGGTGCGACACTGACAACCATGTGGAGCACACCATATCCTTCATAGGCCCTGGAAGGTTCGTTATATGCGAATGGTGAGTAGGCTGCCCCCAGTTTTTCCCGAACCACCAGCCTCATCCTCTCGGATAGAATGGAAGCCAGGATGTTTAAACGCCGCGTTCGGGATATATCCCAGAAATCATCGGTGGGGAATCCAAGATCGATGAAAGTCTTGTCAATTTTGGTATCCATCCCCAGCACCAGACTCTTTCCTTCCGGGAATACCGGTATTCGATTTTGAGCGTCTGTTTTGGCTAAGGCCCTGTCAGGCAGAGTTCCCAGGTATCTGCCCACCGCTTTAACAACACGGTCAGGCTCCACATCGCCCACTACCGAGACCTCTATGGGACTGTTGTTGAAATACGGCAGGAGCCACTCTTTGACATTATCAAGGGACACGGTTTCCACACTGGACATATCCGGCAGCCCGAACCGGGTATCCCCCGAGGCAAGAAACTTCTCACCCCTGAGCTTCAGCATTCCTTCCGGGGTCCGCAGCAGAGTCTGATACATCTGACCGTACCGGGTCCTGGCCAGATCAAGGGCATCCACCCTGAACCCGGGATCCAAAAAAAATGTCCTTGCCAATTGAAACAGGGTCTTAACTTCGTCGGGATCACAATCCCCTGAGAACACAAACTGATCCTCATCCACGGCAAATGTCAGTGAAACGGTTTTCCCGGCCAGGGCCTGTTCCAGCTGGCTTTTGTCCAGTTTACCCAATCCGCTTTCATTGATGACACTGGCACCGACAGATGACAACCCAGGCATGGAGGCCGGCTCCCCTTTCCGGCCATCACCAAAGGTGATGCGTACGCTGAACTCCCCTTTCTTATAGTCTGTCTGCTTGACATTCAGCCTGACGTGATTTTCAAAATCAATGACTGACACACCCAGATCAGGAACAGTTTCCCGGGAGACTATTCTTCCCTCTCCAGAAGGTTCTGGCAGATAGGGAAAAACAGCCTCATCGTCAGCAGCATAGGCAGCCACAGTCTGGTTCTGGCTGGCTGCAAAAACTCTCTCTATCCTGCTCTCAGGTGTTTGTCCTGAATCGGCTAAGGCCTCATTCCCTGTAACCAGAACCAACCGGTGACCGGCTGACCAGATTTCGCGAAAGGCAGTGAGCACATCCTCCAGAGTGAGCCCCATGACAAAGGGTTTCAGGAGATCTTGCTCCTGGGTCGGAGACTGAAACACCCCCCCCCTGTTGATGGTGGTGATAATCTCCCTGGCCAGGTTTGTGCTCTTTCGTGTTGAAGCTTCTTTAACAGCCGTATCCAGAGAATTGACAAAGTCAGCTTTGACCCTGGAAAATTCAGACTCGGCAAATCCATACTCCAGGGCCTGCCGAAGGGTCTTCTCCAGAAGACTGAGCGTCTCTGCCCACCGCTCCGGTGACGATTCAGCCGTGATTGTTGCGAACTGAATATCTTTAAGAAACTGACCTGAAAAAATGCCTGCATCGGAAAACGAACTCCCGGGAGACCTGAGTATACGGTCAAGGCGATGCTGCACCATACCTTCAGCCAACTGCCGTTTGACCTTTTCTTCAAGGGCGGACCGGGTATTTTCAGCAACCTCTTTTTGAATCACGGTTTCAATGGTAACATCTGTTTTGCCAGCTTCCGGTTCATAGTGATAAAACGGCTTGGTCCCCTGGTGGGCAATCAGCATATTATCGGGGACAGCCTGTTTTTCATTATTGGACCCCATCTGGGAAAACTGTTTTTCCGCCAGTTCCCTGGCAATATCCGGGTCAAAGTCTCCGACCAGGACCAGAAGCAGACGGTCCGGCCTGTAACAGCGGCCATAGAACCCCCTTAAAAGACTGCTGTCAGCAGCCTGAATAACTTTTTCATCACCAATGGGAAGCCGTTGGGGAATCCGGGAGCCCGGCAGTTCAAACGCCAGGGTCCTGGCAAATGTCCTGTAGGAAACAGAATCCCGGTCACGTTTTTCAGCCAGGATTACCCCTCGTTCCCGATTGACTTCATCTTGGGACAGTAGAGCGCCACGGGCATAGTCATCAAGAACGACCATCCCCTTTTCCATGCTTTTCCTGTCCCCATGGGGGAGAAGGACATCATACACTGTTTCAAAAAAGGAGGTGTGGGCATTGGCATCGGGCCCGAACTGCATGCCGATGGATTGGAAATATTCAACCAGCTCACCAGGTTTAAAATGGGTTGACCCGTTGAACACCATATGTTCCAGGAAATGGGCTACTCCCAGTTCCTGGTCTGTTTCGTCCATGGACCCTGCTTGAACGTCCAGGTGCATGCTCACCCGGCTTTCCGGAGTTTTGTTGACCAGGAAGACATACCTGAACCCATTGGCAAGTCTGCCTGTGACCAGGGCAGGATCCTGGGGAAGGATATCCCGGACAGCCGGACTATCACCGATCACACCGGGATTCACCGGAGGATGGCTGGTGCAGGCTCCGATGATGGAAACCACAAGCAGAACAAGACAGATCCGTACCCAGGCCACTGGTTTTACCATGGTATCCAACCTTCCCCTAACCCATCATTAGTTCAGAAATTCCTTTTTGATCTCGATGGAACTGTTCTTTTTCAGATCAGCAATCCATGACCCGAAAATCCGGTTCCTTTTCCCGATAAGGGCATTGGACCTTGCGTTGGCAAGGTTCTTTTCCGCCTCCTCAGCACTGGGCAACTGCTTTTCACGAAACATGATAATCAGATATCTGCCGTTGTCCTGGAGCAATTCAGGATGAAGTTTCTGCGCCTCGGACAGGGAAAAACCGATCTGTATTATGTCCTGGGGCAACCCCAGATCATAGGAATTGGAGTCCCGGGCAAACAGGTCTGTTGATTTTATGGCTACTGCCTTTGACTCTGACACAGCCTGCATTGTCTGGCCGGATTTCAGAGCTGCCAAGGCTTCCTCTGCTTCTTTTTTCGCCCTGTCCTGCTTCATGCTTGCTGTGAGGTCGACAATCACCCTCTCCCTGACCTTTTCAAGGGGCAGTGCTTCAGGTGCAATGGCCTCAACGGGCTTGATGATGTAATAGACATCATTAATCTCTTTTACGTCACTGATCTGGTTTATGGGCAGGCCAAAGGCAACTTCGGCAAAGGCAGCACCGTTTTTCATGGCTTCGGTGAATTCAGCGCGGTACAGGGGACCGATCTCAGCAATCTCTTTTTTAACCAGAAGTCCGGCCTGTTCCAGCCCATCGCCATCAATAATGGCATCAAATGCCTTGCTGGCCGCAAAGTAAGCATAATTTTTAAGTTCGTCCTTCTCGAGAGTCGTCGAGATATCTTTTTTTGCCATCTCGAAAGTGGTCACGGAAGGCTCTATCCTTGACTCAACCTTGATGATGTGCCAGCCGAAATCCGTCCTGACCGGTTCGCTTATGGTTCCAGGCGCCATTGAAAAGGCTTTGTCTTCAAAAGGCTTCACCATGGCGTTCCGGCCAAAGAAGCCCAGATATCCCCCGCTGTCCTTGCTTGAATCCTGGGAGTACTCTTTGGCCAATTCCGAGAAATCTTTGCCGTCTTTGACCAGCTTAACTATTTTTTCAGCTTCCTGGAGCTTTGCCGCAACAACATCTTCCGGGGCATCAGGGGCAACTTTTATAAGGATATGACGTGCTTCAACTTTCTCCGGAACCTTGAACCTGTTGATATTCGCATCGTAATATTCTTTCAGACGCTCCTCGGATATTTTGCCGGCTCCCTTAAAGGTCTCGGGCAGGAATTCAAGATATTGGACCTTGAGCTTGGGTTCGGATTTGTATTTATCCTTGTTTGCCTCGTAATAGGCGGCTATTCCGGTATCATCGGGCTTGACATCGGAGTATGTGTCCGGGGAAAAGGCCATGTAGTCGATACCTATTTTTGTATTGTTATAGGTATACCATGCCTTGGCTTCCAAATCCGACACCTCAGCGCTGTTCACGATCACATCCCGGACTTTCTCCCGTTTGAGGCTTTCCCGCTGTATGGATTCAAACACCTCAGGCGTCCATCGATTGGCAGCCAGAACCTTCTTGTAGGTGTCCATATCAAATACACCATTGGACTGGAAAACAGGAACAGATAGAACCGAAGCTCTTATTTCCTTATCCGAAATTTTAATACCAAGCTTTTCTGCTTCCGCTTCTATCAGCAGCCCGTCGATAAGATTATCCAGGGCCTGCTTTTTCACCTGGAGCATTTCGATGATCTGATCGTTCAGATTGTCCCCGAAATTCCGGCGAAGCTGTGCAATAAGGTCCTGGTATGACCGCTTATACTCCTCAACGGTGATGGGTTTCCCGTTGACATCGGCTATCTTGTTGCCCATCTTGGAGCTCATGGAACCCATCCCAAGAAATACGAACACGACAACGATAAGACCAAGAAGGATCTTGATAATCCATGAGCCGGAATTTTCACGCATGTATCTGAGCATTACACTCTCCTTAACTTCCCCGATTTGTAAATAACCTGTTCGACCAAAATAATCATTTTTCGAATAGTATCAATTATAAACCTGTCTTTTTACCGTTTTCCAAATCCTTGTGTCAATAACTAATTAGATCCGGCCGGTTTTTATTTTTCAGGGCTGAATGAAATAATTGTTGACACAGACTCTGTCTTCGATTATTAAGGTGCATGTTTTTCATGTGGGGCTGTAGCTCAGCTGGGAGAGCGCATGGCTGGCAGCCATGAGGTCAGGGGTTCGATCCCCCTCAGCTCCACCATCCCTTCTGCTTTCAATATCTTATGCTGAAATCCTGATGTTTTGCTCATTGGGCCCACATTGACCTTCCATGGTTGCCGTAATTTTTTCTGCAGGCATTTTCTACAAACCTATTGACACAACAGCATTTTTTTTCTATGTGTGGGCATATTATATCAGTCTGTTGCTAACAGATTTCCATATCTCAAAAGGAGGGAACAGATGTTTCATCTTTTGCGAGTACGGTCTAATGCATCACTTCTATTTTTGTTCTCAGTAGCCTTCATTGTAAGTTCCCTGTCGCGTTCCATAGCGAGTGCTGATGTTGTGATAGGGAATATCCCGAGCACCTATTCCGGCGGCACCATAATCCAAGACCCATTTCAAAAGGCTGTACGATTCCAGATGGGAGTCACCTCATACGAACTGGAGAATGTCAAAGTTATCCTATATCGAGGTGGCGGAACAGAGGCAGATGCTCAGACCTATGCCGAAGTTCGTGCAGATGACGGCACCCCCAACACACCGGGTGCACTCCTGGCAACATTATCCCCGAATCCTCTGACTGGAACCAACTATGGATCCAATCCAACAGAGGTTACCTTTACTCCGTCAGCGTCAGTTCTATTAGAGGCAAACACTATCTATTGGATATTGCTACGGGGAGGAAGCAGCTCTAATTATCTATTTTGGACTGCCCCATCAGGGGGTCAAACCCCACCAACGGATGGTATCGGGACCTACTTGCAATATGGGCTCTATAATGGTACGAATTGGGTTGCCAACAATACTTACAACGCCGTTGAAATTAACGCAGTCCTACCCGCCGCCATTCCCACGCTCAACGAGTGGGGCATGATTATCATGGCGTTCCTACTTCTTGGCTCTACAATCTGGGCCATGAGAAGACTGAGCTCTATTGGGTGATTACTGAGTGTGTGCAATAAATCGATATCCGGTACTGAGCCCTTGCCCAGTACCGGATTCTTCTGCCATAAAAAAACCTGCGTTATTCGACAGGTGTAGCCAATGTGAACAAGAAAAATCCGAGGTCAGCCTCAGATGTGATTACCACGCCTGCCAATGTGGGGTTGAAAGTGGTAGCCCGGACAACCTGAACCTGTGACACATCCAGATTAAACAGCTTCTGATAAACCGCGAAATATTTCTGATTAGGCCCGATGCTTATTCTGGAGATACCATTCGCCGAACCATTTGCTATGGCTTCAAGGGTTACTTCAGCAGTCGAAGCACCAAAATTGGTCAAGCATCAGTGGCAGGGAAACCGAAAGACCTTGGAGGGAAGTTCCCATCCTGATCGAGATGCACAATTTCAATTCATAGCGGAACGGGTCAAAATCAACCAGGAACGTGGTAGCAGTACCTGTGTTTCTCAGGATACAGGAACAAAAGAATATTCTCCCCGAAATCATAGAGCCTTGATTCCGCACAAGGTTTTGGCCAGGCTCTGCTTTTCTTTAGGGAGTAGGCCGTAGAGATCCTGAAGTTGCGCCGGGGCATTTGAGCCAGGTAAGCCGCCAGGTTGCCGGCCCCTGAAAAAACGCCGATGAACAGGTCAAAGGGGTTGAACCCGGCCTTCAGGAACCCGTCCAGCACTCCTGTTGTAAAGATCCCGCGCATGGCGCCACCCTCGACAATGAGAGCTGTCTTAACTGATTCCTCCGGCGGTTCTCCCGGCTTTTGCTCTTCCATGGACCGTTGCTCTCCGGTAAATACCGGAGCCCTCTTTTCAAGAAACATGGTTGCAGGTGTCATTTAGTTGTCTCCCTGCTGGTAGCCGGTTTGTAATTACCCCCCCGGTATGGCCGTTCTGGACAGGAGCTTCTGATCCCCGTTGCCACTAAAACCTGATTCTGTTTGATCAATAGGTTAGATCAGCGAAATAAAATTTTCAATATCGTCCGCAGGCAATGGTTTTAAAATCAGTGTCTGTATTTTCGTTTTAGAATAATGGGACCATATTATCATTATTAGATGGCTATATTTCCGCTGATCGATAATCAACAAAATTATCAATTGATTTGAACTCTGAAATTTCAATATTATTAAGTATATATATTATATAAAATAAAAAATGATACTGTTTTTCATTTAAATTCAAACAAAGATATTGACAACATCGCTTATATTATATAGTCAAAATCATTTTGCATATTTGTCTACATTATTTCGAACGCAAAAAAATTTAAAATTTTCCAGTTTAAACTTTAATCAACGTTCTACGCATATTTAATACCAGGAGCAATCATGAAAAGATTATTTGCGTTAGCTGTTGTCATGATCGTATGCTTGTCAAATAGCTCTGAAGCCGCTGATTCAATTTTCGTCTCAGGAAGGCAGGCATTAATAACAAACAAAAAGGTCTTGCCCAAATATTCGGCTCAAATTAAAAGCACCGTTACCGAATCGGGATTGACCTACCACCTGGATGATGCCGGAGCTGAAAATGCCGTTGGTCTTCTTACCGGCGGAGATTTCATGTGGTTGAACGAACTGGAGGCTGCATCTTCCGGGGAACGAATTACCCGGATTCTTGTGGGCCGTGGCCTGCCAGGCAGCTCAAGCCAGATTTCAACCTCTGAATACAAGGTGATTCTTTACGACGATCCAACTGATGACGGCGACCCGTCAGATGCTATACTTTTATCATCTGCAGATCTTCCGGCTTCAGGGCCGATGGAGGGAGATTTCCAGGTTGTTGCTATCCCGACCGTAACAGTTGAGGGGAAATTTTTTGTGGCAATGCTTGCCTCAAATCTCCCCAAAACCGATTATTACCCGGCCTTGCTTGATGAAAACACCCCTGCCGGAAAATCGTGGTCGGTCGGCAGTTCCACTCCAAATGGGTTAGATCCGTATACTCTGGATAATACGGTAGCCAATGACGAACCCCTTTTGAAGAATGAAGACCTTGGCTTTCCCGGAAACTGGCTTATCCGGGCCAGCAGCGATTCCGGTTACTACACAGCATATCTTCCCCACATCACAGGTGGTTTCGACAGCTTTAACGATCATCTGAAAGTCAATAATCTTAATACCATAACAGCCTACTTTGACCTGATCCTTTATGATAATTCCGGCTCTGAGTGTTACAGGCAATCATACTTCATCTATCCATCGGATCTGCTTGACCTGGACCTTAAAGGGATTAATCCCCTGGCCCAGACCGGTAAAATCCTTTACACCGATTCAAAACTTCATTTCAGACAAACCTATGAGTACAACTATGGTGTGACTTGTGTAGCCGAATCTTACCTGCCCGATGAAACATACTCGTCCCTGTGCTTTTTCTTTACGGAAATGTCCTCTCAATTGACTGTGTCCAAAGGCATGGCGCTGGCAAATTTAGGAACCCATTCCGTCAATATAACGTTCTTCGCCCATGGTGGAGGGCGATTGCTGGAAACGAGCCCCACATATGTGTTGGGGCCTAACCAGAAGATCACAGGCACATCTGAAAACTTCTTTAGCGCTGTATCACCGTCAGACATTGATGCCGTTCTTGTTAAAACAGACGATTATCCGACATTGACGGGCCTTTCGATGATGTTTTTTCCCGACCTTCCAGCCATGAATTGTAATCTGGCAAAGGAAGTTCGATAACCAAAGGAAATGGGATTTGCTATGAAAAAATTACTATGGCCTTGGATCTTGGCTTGTTCTTTGATAGCCGTTATCGGGCAGGTATCCATCGTGCAGGCATATGAATCAGCCCTGACCGGTTCCATAGAGCGTATCGCATTTGAAAACGATGGATCTGAAACAGGAAACCTGACTCGAGTGACTATCAGGGGATTCCTGGATAGCAGGGGCCAAGAGATCCGGCTGGATTTATACCTTGGCGGACCAGCGGACAGCGGCACAAAAATCGTTACCGGCCTGGCCGTAAAAATTGACCCGGCAGAATCAGTTGATACACCCTCATCCTATGAATACACCTTGACGCTCGATGCAGCAACGGCAAGGCAATTTATTGGTGACCCGATTTTTATTTATGCTGTCGGCTGCGACCCCGGAGGTAAAAACGGAGTTGACCATGGGTTGATTCCAGGATCGGGCAATATCTATCTCAGCCCCGGTAATGAATTCCTTGCAGCCGGCGACATGGAAACGGTTAACGTAAATACCGATTCATGGCCGAAAGAAATTCATCCGTTTGTAAATTCAAGACTGTCTTTTCTTAAACTTGGGCACGATACAGACAGCCAGCACCTGATTTTCGGTATTCAGGCCTATAATGTCCTGGCAGAAGAGGCCAAGCCGGAGAATTCACTGGGCTCTATTGTTTTTAAAGGAGATCAGGATTACTGGGCACCGTTTTCTTTCAACGCCCATCGATTTTTCGATTCATCTGTTCACCCCGCGTCTGATTCAGGGACGGATACCTGCTACACCGGAGCCGGTTCAGTTTATTACAGTGAAAAGACGGAAACTGTTTTAAATCTTTATCGCGGCAAAAAGTGGGCATGGACTCCGGGACACGATGAACAAGGGGAACCCCCTTGGACATCAGGAATTTATCAATCCACCTCCAAATTCAATTTAGACGGGCTGAGCGATAAGCAGAGTAAGAAAAAACTCTTGTACAAGGATATTTTCAGCAATCAGGTTCTGGCACCTGTTTTAGCGGCAGCAGACTTCACCCGGGACACATGGAACTTGGAATGCATAGACGCCTATCGCTTATGTGCAGCTGAAAAACTCCAAGGCAATACTTGCGAGTGCACTCCTTTTGGAACGGATATATCTGCGGCACCATTGGTTGAAAACAACGACTATTTTTATCTGTACTTCAGCGACATCTACCCCTGGAGGTCCGATTTCAGTTCAGCTATCGGTGTTGCAAGGGCCGAAAAAAATACATTGCTCACCAGTGCCGGTTTCCAGGAAAAGACACCGTTTTATAAATATTTCAAAGGGCAGTGGTCCTCAAAAGGAATTCATCTGGAAGATGCTCTGTCCTCCACTGATGGAGACGATCATAATGAGTTTTTCTATGGGGGTAACTTTACCCCCATCATCAGTGCACTGAACGATCCGATGCTTGACCCCGTAAAAGGGTGGGTGTCCCACCCGGATGTAAAGTACAGCTCCTATTTAAATCAATACATCATGGCCTACATGTTCTTTGACGGATTCAAAGCGTATGGTATTGCCCTGCGCACTTCCGATAACGGGGTCACCCACTGGAGCAACCCGACCTATATCGATCTGTTGACAGTCAATGCAGATGAGCATCCTGGGGCAGTTGAAGGTCCGGCATTCCCGACTCTGGCCGGGGTTCTAACAGATACCAACCATGACATGAATGTTATCAACAAAGCTTTTTATGTGTATTACCTTCCATTCCCGGACAGCAAAACCCTGTCCCGGGTAAAGATCATCAGCCAGGGTGAACCGAACAAACTATCCGCTGATTTTCCAGATAACGCTTTCAGGCCGATACCCGTTACAGAGGCAGGCGGGGTTTATGGAAACTGCCCTGAGAATACTCAGTACCCTGATCTGGTTGAGTTCTCTCTTAACGGTGCACCCGGGGATCTTACCGTTCGATACCAGGCCTATGATATCGATGATGAAACCGAGGTTGAGGTCTTGATCAATGGTATCCCGGTCGGTATTTTTGCCCCTGTAACCGGAAATAATACCTGGGGAGAAGGCAATACAATGGTGATCCCGGGCCGGTATGTAAACGATGCCGAGTCCACTATTCTCACCTTTCATAATACAAGAAACCCTTCAGACAACAATTCGACTCCGGAGATATGGGGAATACGGAACGTCACGCTGGTAAAATCAGTATCTTATTCCGCGTCGGCAAAATGCACAGAGTATATCCCGCTTCCTGCTTTGGGTCCATACGGGAACAAGGTGCCGGAAGGGGAAATCAATGTCAATGATGTCCGGTTTTCATTTCCCGGGATGCCGGGAGATCTGATTCTGTTTTATGAAGGTTTTGATGTTGATGAAAATTCAGAAGTCCAGATTCTTATCAATGGAACGGCAGCCGGATATATGGAGGTAACCCCCAACAAAAAATGGGGCGGGATGCAATCATTCCCTATTCTTGATGCGCTTGTTAATGATACGTCGCAGAATATTCTAACGTTTAATTGTACGGAAAATCCTCCAAAGAAGGAAAGATGGGGCATTCGAACTGTGTCCGTACTGATGGCCCAATGCTTCAACGACGATGTTCCTCCTGTGGTTACTCTGCTCGGTGATAATCCGATGGTCATTGGAGTCGCAGAGATATACCAGGATCCTGGAGCAACCGCCCAGGACACATGCGATGGTGACCTGACAGATAAAATTATCGTTGCCAACCCCGTTAATACCAGCGTTGCAGGCTTCTATGAAGTCACCTACACTGTTAGCGATTCAACCGGTAACCAGGCTGAAGAAGTCTCCCGTATAGTTGAAGTCAGCCATTGCTTTAGCGATACAACGCCTCCGGTCATCACATTGATCGGTGAAAACACTATTACACTATGCTCTTTGGCACCCATCAATCATCCAGGAGTGACGGCCATGGATAATTGCGACGGTGATTTGACAGATAAGATTCAGACAACTCCTATGATGACGAAATTTGGGTATGTAGAACTTTACCAGGTCAAGGATTCTTCAGGGAACTTGTCTGAAATAGTGAACCGAATTTTTAAATTTGTTGATTGTTCTCAATATATCCCGCTTCCTGCTGAAGATGCTTATGGATGGTTTGCAACCGATCAAGACCCTGTTTTGAAATTGGATTTTTCCTTTGATGGGACACCAGGGGATGTGATCCTTTTTTTTGAGGGGTTTAATATCGATAACTCAACAAAAATCGAAATTCTCATTAATGGTGAGTCTGCCGGCTATGCGGCCACAACCCCGGCCAACCTCTGGGGCGATTCAACAACTGTCATACTGCCTGATACACTTGTCAATGATCTTTCTTTAAATGTTCTAACGTTCAATTGCACCACAAATCCACCCAATGGCTCGACATGGGGCGTCCGAAACCTGTCACTCCTGCCGGAGTCAGAGTGCATCCCCCTTCCGGCAGCAGGTTCTTACGGAAACGGTGTCCCGGACGGGGAGCCCCATGTCAAGAATGCCCACTTTTTGTTTGAAGGAATGACAGGGGATGTAATCATCAATTATGAAGGGTTTGATATCGACAGCCCTACAAAAGTTGAAATCTTCATTAACGGCAATTCTGTGGGATATGTGCCTGAAACACCCGACAACCTATGGGGTGACGCTACCACCGTTATTTTACCTAATGATTTTGTGAATGATTCTTCTTTAAACGTTCTCTCATTCAATTGTACTGCAGATACTCCGGAAAACCTGACCTGGGGCGTTCGAAACCTGAATGCAGAGACAGCCGGATGCAGTGAGGACATCGTTCCTCCCAGAATTATCCTGCTCGGTGATAATCCGATGGTCATTGGCGTCGGAGAGATATACCAGGATCCTGGTGCAACCGCCCAGGATACATGCGATGGTGACCTGACCTACCTGATTATAGTTGATAACCCCGTTGACACGAACGTGGCAGGCACCTATCAAGTTACCTACAATGTCACGGACGCAGCCGGTAACACAGCTCAGGAAATAATCCGCACCGTTGAAGTTAATCCGTGCTTCCAGGATACAATTCCTCCGGTCATTACCCTCCTCGGTGGCAACCCCTTAATAATCGGTTTTGGACAACCTTTTCAAGACCCCGGAGCAACGGCTCAGGACATATGCGACGGAGACCTGACAAGCCGAATTATTATTACTTCTAATACCGTTAACACCGATGTGGAAGGTTCCTATCAGGTCATCTACAGTGTTATGGACTCATCCTTCAACATAGCTGTTCCAGTAATCCGTGAAGTTGTAGTTGACGCTTGTCTCAACGACACAACCCCTCCGGTAATTACTCTCCACGGCGACAACCCATTACTAATCGGTCTTGGACAAATCTATCAGGACCCCGGAGCAACTGCTCAGGATACCTGTGACGGGAACCTTACAGACGACATTATCGTGAATAGCCCGGTGAACACTGAAGTAGCCGGTTTTTATCAAGTGACCTACACGGTTGTGGATAAATCCGGAAACGAGGCAATAGAAGTGTCCCGCACGGTTGAAGTGGGTGAGTGTGTTGTGGACACGATTCCCCCCGTAATCACGTTAATCGGTGAGAACCCTATCATACTTTGCTCTTTCGACAATCTCCCCAACCCTGGAGTAACTGCCATCGATAATTGTGATAGTGATCCAAGGATACTGGATGTTTATTCTCAGGGGCTTCCAGATCCGGACACCTATCCAGCCACATATAAGATAGGTCACATGGCCATTGATTCTGCCGGCAACGCCTCTGAAGTGGTGTACCGCACGTATGAAAGAATTGATTGTTCTCAATACATTCCGCTTCCAGCCCTAAATGCTTTTGGGCGGTTTGTAATCGATCAAGCCCCAGTTGATCATTTTGACTTTTCCTTTCAGGGAACACCGGGAGATGTGATTATTTTCTATGAAGGGTTTAATATTGACACCGAAATAAAACTTCAATTCTTCATCAACGGAGTGCCGGCAGGATATGGGGTTACAACGCCCCCGAACGTATGGGGCAACGCCAACATCCTTATTTTACCCGATGATGCTGTCAATGATTACTCGATAAATAGTTTAACAGTCAAGGTAAATGAAGTCCCCTATAGTTGGGTATGGGGCATCCGGAACATCTCCGCCCTGCCGGAGTCAGAGTGCATCCCCCTTCCGGCACCAGGTTCCTACGGAAACGGTGTCCCGGACGGGGAGCCCCATGTCAATGATGCCCACTTTTTGTTTGAAGGAATGACAGGGGACGGGGCCCTTCATTATGAAGGGTTTGATATCGACAGCTCTACAAAAGTTGAGATCTTGATTAATGGTAATTCTGTGGGGTACGCGTTTACAACACCCCCGAATTCATGGGGAGATGGCGCAATGGTCATTTTACCCGACACCTTTGTCAATGATAGTTCTATCAACGTTCTATCATTCAATTGCACCGCAAATCCTCCCGATAATTTGACATGGGGGGTCCGAAATCTCTCTGCTCTGATGACGGACTGCTCCAATGACATCGTTCCTCCCGTAATTACCCTGCTTGGCGACAATCCGTTAACCATTGGTATCGGAGAAATGTTCGAGGACCCTGGAGCATCTGCTAAAGATACCTGTGACGGCGACCTGACCGATCAGATTCTTACTGACAGTTCCGTTAACACAGACGTGGCAGGAACCTATCAGGTTACTTATACGGTTACGGACTCAGCCGGCAACAAAGCTCAACAAGTAATCCGCATCGTTGAAGTGAACTCCTGCAGCCAGGATACAATCCCTCCGGTGATAACTCTCAACGGAGACAACCCATTAATAATCGGTCTTGGACAAACTTTTCAGGATCCCGGAGCAACGGCTCAGGATACCTGTGACGGAGACCTGACGGGTCAGATTATCACGAAGGATTCTGTTGATACTTACATGACAGGTTTCTATCAAGTCACGTACAATGTCACGGACACAGCAGGCAACACAGCTCAGGAAGTGATCCGCACCGTTGAGGTCAGCCCTTGCTTCCAGGATACATTCCCTCCGGTAATTACTCTTTCAGGGGAAAATCCAATAATCATCGGTCTTGGTCAGGCCTTTCACGATCCCGGAGCAACGGCTCAGGACGCCTGTGACGGAGACCTGACAAATATCATTATTGTCAACAATCCCGTCAATGCGGCCGTGCCGGGTTTTTACAAAGTGACGTACGCTGTTACAGACTCATCCGGCAACAAAGCTATCAGCGTATCACGTACAGTTGAAGTTAACCAATGCCTTGGGGAAACCACGCCTCCGGTTATTACCCTTATCGGTCCAAACCCGATAGCACTAACCATTGGAAGCACCTATCTCGATCCCGGAGCATTTGCCCAAGACGCCTGTGACGGAGACCTGACAGACAAGATTGTTGTCAATAACCTTGTCAACCCTGAAGCGGAAGGGGATTATCAAGTCACTTACACTGTTACGGACTCCAAAGGCAACAAGGCTCAACAGGTGTCTCGTACGGTTCATATTTCTCCCCTTTGCTGGAACTGTGCTCAGGCCCCCCCCGCCCCCCATGTGGTAAACGGCTCTGTGTCTTTGATCATTGGGACATCATCTAATGACGATTGCTGGGGAGACTGCGATCAGATCCCCCCTGTCATCACACTGGTGGGTGAAAATCCCTTTTATCTACCCCTTGGAAAGACATTCATCGACCCTGGCGCTGTAGCTGTTGACAATTATGACGGCAATCTGACACCTGGTATTGTTATAAGCGGCACAGTCAACTCGAATGGTATAGGAACGTATACACTCAGATATGATGTCCAAGATACCAGTGGCAATCAAGCCGAGCAGGTGACTCGTACTGTTATTGTATATAAAGTGGGAGATTATGACGAACTGGAAATCGTTTTATCCGGCCCAAACCCGATAACCATTTACACAGACGATAAACCCTACGTAGATCCGGGATATGAAGTTTTTCTTAATAATAGTATCGCTATTTCAGGAGATGCCATCGTTATTGGAAGCAACAACGTTGACAGAGCCTCGCCAGGAATCTACGAGGTCTCCTATGTTGCAACCATGGGTATAATTTCACAAAAGGCCACCCGCACAGTCATCGTCACCGATGTCCCCAGTAATGCCATAACAGAAACTTCCTATGGTTACGATGCGATCGGCAGAGTAAGATCGATAACCTCTATCATTACAAGATAACAAAGTATTTTTTACCTATGGAGTATACTTCGATGACACGATATCCGGACAAAGCAGTAATAATTATTGTTTTGATGCTGATACTTTCAGCCATGGCTCCTGTCAGTGCATTGGCCGAAGACGATCCTGCACCGACAAATCAGTCGATCCATCTGGAAGCTCTGGATTCTCCGGGCACTTCCCAGACAGATGGGTATAGAGCCAGTTCAACTGACGATGAAGAGCTGCCTATGGTTTCCATGCAGCCTGTTCTCAATGACAAGAACCTGCCCACGAGTCTTCAGAACACCGGCGCCATGACCTATTCAATCCCCATCAAGGTTGCACCGGGCATGGGCGGATTTCAACCTGACTTGAAACTGACTTACAACAGCCAGTCCAACAGGAATAGCTGGGTTGGTCAGGGCTGGAATTTAAATCTGGGCTATATAGAACGATCAAAAAAGAAAAGAATTTTCTTTTCCCCGGACGATACCTTTTCTTTTAACGGCACCGCCGAGCTGGTCAAGCGCTCCCAATGGGGGAACGGTTTTTATGGAGCAAGGATCGAATCTGAGTTTGTCAAATACAAGTATCTCACGACTGATGATCGGTGGGAAGTCTATCACCCTGACGGCAGCATCTACTATTACGGTTCAACCGGCAATACGACCGATGCAAGGCTGAAACCTTCAGCAGGGACTACCACGCGTTGGCTGCTGCATAAAATCGTGGATTCCAATAAACGGGTGATCTCGGTTGACTATTACCCGCCGCCCGACGCCATTTATCCTAAAACGATCAGTTATCAACCTTCATACACTACTATCCAATTTGCCCTGGAAGCCAGGAATGATGTCTATTCCGATTATTCAAACTATGTACCGGTGACTCCCTCCAAAAGGCTGAAGGCGATTACCTGCTACGGCAGGGGAACACAGGCCCATCGTTACCTCCTCTCTTACGATTATTCCAATCATTCGGGCCGATCTCTGCTCAAAAACGTTCAGGAGTTCGGATCCGATAACACTACAGGGTTGCCCCCGGTGACCTTGAGTTATGAAGAACATACCACAACAGGTTTTCAAACCGACTTGATCAAGACGACGGGACCAGGAGAAAATGCATACGTTGGAGGTGGGTATGCCGATGTAAATGGTGATGGTTGCCCGGATTTAATTCAAGGTACTTACATCGCCCTATGGAATAAGAACACAAACAGCTTTGACGAGCCAAAAGAGAACGGTCTTCCAGAAAGTTTAGTGACCTGTTCCTACGTATGCAGACCGATTAATCTTCGTTACGGGTATTTCAACTCGGATAGTTATGCAGACTGTTTAGTTATATACCATAGAAAGGATGGAGATACGTTCCCAACATTTAAGACATTTTTGGGTCAAGCAGACGGAACCCTGATTTATTCCGGTTTTTATACTTCCATGCTGGCATCCGGGCAACTACCGAGATATTCTATTCATGTAGCTGATGAAAATGGTGACGGGCTGTCTGATTTAATCATTTTGGATAAAGATGCTGCCGGCAATTTTGTTGCCAGAGTTCATCTGGCCTATGGCAACGGTTTTTTTGAACCTGATGATATTACAATACCGGGTCAACCTAAACCGGGTGGTCTCGGAACTGAGCTGAACGTGTATGGCTTTCCTTATATGGCGGATGTCAATGGAGACGGATCAAGT
>JAZDGN010000129.1:0-2577 GCA_043806875.1 Pseudomonadota bacterium | reverse complement strand
TCCCTTACGCTTCTCCCAGATAACACTTTCGGACCCTGTCATCCGCAATAAGGTCCTTTGAATCGCCGTGGTAGAGAATTTTGCCCAGTTCCATAACATAAGTCCTGCGGGTGATTTTGAGGGCTTTTTTAACCTTTTGTTCCACCAGCACAATGGCAATCCCCCGCTCGTGAAGCTGCCCGATGATCCGGAAAATTCCATTGACCAGAAAAGGCGCCAGCCCCATGGAGGGTTCATCCAGAAGGAGCAGTTTGGGCCGCGCCATCAACCCCCTGGCAATGGCCAGCATCTGTTGTTCGCCGCCGGAAAGGGTGCCGGCCAGCTGATTGCGGCGTTCTCCCAGAATCGGAAAGATTTTAAAATACTGCTCGATATCTTTTTGGATTTCGTCCGTATCCTTCCGGGTAAACGCGCCGATTTCCAGATTGGTCATGACTGTTTGACGCGCAAAAACATGGCGTCCCTCGGGGACATGGGCTATGCCTGCATGAACGATTTTCTCAGGTGCAAGCCCCTGAATATTCTGGTTCATAAAGGTGATGCGTCCCTGAGTGGGGCGAACCAGGCCGGAAATGGTTTTGAGAAATGTGCTTTTCCCAGCTCCATTGGTCCCGATCAGGGCCACAATCTCGCCAGGATTGATTTCAAAGGAGACATCACTTAGCACCTTGATCTTGCCATACTGGGTATGAATACCTTCCACTTTAAGCATCAGATGCCTTCCTCTTCACCCAGATAGATACTCTGGACGCCGCTGTCGGATTGAATTTCCAAGGGGCTGCCCTCCTTGAATTTGTTTCCCATATTCAGCACCACAATCCGTTCGGCTACCGACATGATGAACCGCATGTTGTGCTCAATGATAAAAACCGTTGTCCCCGAAACCTTGATCCGTTGTATAAACTCGGCCAGGGTGTCCATTTCAACCGGGTTCATGCCGGCACAGGGCTCGTCCAGCAGGAGCAACTCCGGTTCGGAAGCCAAGGCACGGCAAATCTCCAGAAGGCGCTGCTCACCGTAGGGCAGGTTTTTGGCCAGTTCATTTCTGCGATCTGTCAGATGCGCCAGTTCCAGAAATTCCATTGCTTTTTCCCGCGCCGCCTTTTCCCGTTTCCAGGCTGACAGAGGCCGCAGATAGACATCCCAAAGAGAATTTTTAATCTGTGAGTGCCGACCGATGAGAATGTTGGTCATCACAGAAATATTCTGAAATATCCGAAGGTTTTGAAATGTCCTGGCAATCCCGATTTCTGTAATCCGGTGAACCGGAAGCATCGTGATGTCCCGGTTTTTAAACAGCGTCCGACCTTTGTCCGGCGAGTAAATACCGGTCAGAAGGTTGACAAACGTGGATTTGCCAGAACCGTTCGGGCCGATCATTCCCAATATCTCCCCTTTGCCGATACTCAGGCTGATCTCATTGACGGCCTTGATGCCGCCAAAGTGCTTCATCAATTGATGGGTTTCCAGCAAAACCATGAACGCAATCCTTTCTGAAAGTTTCAGTCCCTGAATGCGGCTGTTCCGAAGAGCCCCTGAGGTCTGAACAACAATACTGCCACCATGATCACGCCTATGATCAACATACGATAGTTGGCCAAAGAACGAAAAGCCTCTGTTGCCAGGATCATTATGATGACGCCGGAAATTGGTGCAAGAAGACTGCCCATTCCCCCGACAATGACCATGATGATCATCAAACAGGATTCATCCAGTCGAAAACTGGATGGTGTAATCGTGGTCTGGTAAACCGCCAGGTAACTACCCGCCAGACCTGCATAAAGAGATCCGATGCTGAAGGCCAGGATCTTATACGCCGATGTGTTGATTCCCATTACCGAAGCGGCCAGTTCGTCTTCCCGGATGGCCACAAATGCACGGCCGAATCGTGATCCGGTCAACAGCGCCAGGCTCAGATAGGTGAATCCGACCAGAATGAGTCCCAGGTAATAAAAATCCGTTTCGCTGCGGATCGTCCAGGTGAAAATTTTGGGAATCGGGATGCCCACAATGCCCATGGCGCCGCCCGTAAATGGGATCCATGCCTGAGCGACCAAACGGAAGATCTCTCCGAACGCGATGGTTAACAGGCAAAAATAATCTCCCCGCACCTTTCGGGTCGGGATGCCCAGAAGAATTCCGAAAATCATGGCCAGCAAGCCGGAAATAACCAGGGCGAACAGAAATGAAAATCCGTAGCGGGTCATGAGAATGGCCGTAGCATACCCGCCAATACCGTAAAATGCGGCATGGCCGAGGGACAAGAGTCCAGTATACCCCAGAATCAGGTTCAGGCCCATGCAAAGGATGATGTAAATGAGGATAAGGTTGATAATACCCATGTGATAGGGATTGTGAACCATAAGGGGCGCTACGACAAGCCCGATAATCCCGGCAATATGCAACAGAAAATTTAACTCTCGGCCTGGTTTTATGTTGATCTTTGGCAACCTTTCTCCTCCCCGCTTACACCTTTCCGGATTCCGCATTGCCCAAAATGCCGGTTGGCCGAATGAGCAGGATGCTGATCAGGATCAGAAAGGTGATTGGATCTCTATATGAACTGGATACATATAC
>JAZDGN010000128.1:0-9131 GCA_043806875.1 Pseudomonadota bacterium | reverse complement strand
CCTGGATTCCCGTTTTATTGTAACGAGCCTGGCGGCGTGACGCCTAATTTTGTGTAAAGGTCCAACTGGCGCCGGGTTGTTTCCCCGACCTGCAGCCTCTGGCCAGGTATCTCGAAGCACTCGATGATGTCGAGTTCATCTAAAATTTCCTGGAGGGTATGCTCCCTGAACAGTTTTTCCGCCTGCATTCTTGATGTAATGTAGGATAAAAAGATCAGGGCTATGAACTGCACAAACAGCTTTCCGTCCAGGCTCTTTTCCGAAGAAACAGCCAGCCTTCGCATATTCAGGCGCTCCTTGAGATTGTTGAAGGCCTTCTCGACCAGGTCTTTGTTCCGGTAAATCTCTAAAGCAGCCACCGCATCGTTGATGTCATTGCTGATAAGGACAAAGTATCCATAGTTGCTTTTGGCTTCTGCCATGGCCTCATCATTAGCAATAACTTTTGTTCCTCGAACCGGAGTCGTCCTAATCTCAAAATATTTGGAATACTGCTTCTCATGATCCGGATGTCGCTGCCCGTTTTCCAATTCGTTCTGTAGTTGAGCCATTCGATTGTTGAAAGCACTTTCTTCCTCTAATGCCCGTTCCGGGGAAAAGTAAAAATGAAGATACATACGGCGCTGTGCCTTAATGGTGTCTTTTTTATAAGGACGCTCCTGGGAATAGTCCCAGGTAACCGGAATGGAATAGGTATAAAGTTGATAATCCTGACTGTAGTGGGTCCAGTTGCGCATCTCCTCCCGAACACCGTCAAGGTGGTCCTTGACCAGCTTCAGTGATGTTTTCGCTGCAATCAAGAACTTCATGTGATGTTTGTACAGGTCGTTGATATTGGCGGCGCTGAAGAATCCCCGGTCAAGGACGACCTTGAATTTTTCATAGCCAAGCGTGTCCATATCCGCTAACAGCTTTTTCAATGTCTTGACGTCAGGAATGTTGCCGGACAATTTCCGGTAATAGAAGGGAAGACGGGATTCCTGTCCGAACAAAAGGGCCAGATTGATCTGAGGCAGGTGCTCATGGTCTTTGTTTTTTCCATAACGGACCTGTCGAAGGCATTGGGAGTAACTGGATATTGATGTGCTGTCGTATGCCAGGAATTCTTTCTCCACACGGCGTTTGCCCTGAAGTCGGAAAAAATGCTGCTTGTTTTCCTCGGTGATTGAGGCGAGCAGGTCGCTGCTCCTTTGGGATGATATAGTATCTCCGTGCGGGTGCCTATGGAACGCTGCCCAATGGGGAAAACGACTCAGGGGATTTTTATCCTCCAGTATCAGATAGTAGACGATGGACAGAATCTGACGGTAACTGTCGGGAAAACAGGTTTTCAGGTCATCAATCACACCAGTAGCCTCCCCGATACGATCGAACAGATAGGTCGCACCATAGAATTTTCTACCTGGAACAGCGATAGGTATTGGGCCTGGCTTGGCTTTTCCCGTGTCAGGCAGTTGCGCTTTCTTTGTTGTGGGTACAATTTCTTTGGTCTCGGGGTCCACCCGGCCAATGCATTTGCGCCTCGCCCGGGACTGCTTTTTCTCTTTATCCCAATGGGATACAGACTCGTAAGCGTAGATAACACCGGTTGTTTTGTTCTTCTGATACACAATGGCAGCCATATTCAAACCCTCCTTTCATCGTTACAACATTATATATTGTAACGATGAAAAATGCAAGAGAAATTATATGGTTTTAATATTTTTTTAGGTAGTTATCTTAATTTATCGTTACAAGTTTCTGGGAAGGCAGGGTATCAGGTGGAAGGATTGGGGTGAACCTCCAGGAGGCTTCGGTACTGCTGGTTCATGTGCCGGACCTTGCCGGCCGCGCCCCAGGTTTCGTAAAAGAACAGGGCTTCTTTCAGGTGGTGCCTGGCCTTTTTTGTGCTGCCTGTCTGGAGATGGAAACACAGTGCTCTTTCATGGCACAGGGCCTCATGGCGGGGATGACGGTTTTTCGCTGCCGACTGAATGGCCATCCCGTAGAGGCGCTCGCTTTCCCGGTAGTGGAGGTCAAGGCGGGCCGCTTCGGCCTCCAGGAGAAACGCGAGATGTCCGAAATTCACCGGACACTGCTGCGCCCAGGCTTTCATGTTCCGAATCGCCCGTTTCAGGTGCACTGCTCTTAGCCAGCGGCCGGCGATGCCCGCCGCTTCAGGCAGGGAAGCCAGAACCAGGGATGAGAAGAGCCAGTACTCCGGCAGGGCCAGGGTAGCCTTGACCGCCGCAAGACGCTCCCGAACCTCCCTGACAGGAGTCATGGCCTCTTCAGGGACATCAAACATCAGGCAAAGTTCCATTTTCCTGAGATAGTAGAGCGCCATGCCATAGGCATATTTCTGCCTCTGCATGATGGCGATGCCCTCTTCTTCCGTCAGGACGTCGGCGAAAAGGGTGAGAGGAGAGCCTGTGTCCCCCCTGAGACTGGAATAAAACCCGAGCCGTATGTGCGCGCTGACCAGCGCCAGTTCGTTGTTGACCTCCGCGATGGCGTTCACGTGCCGCCTCAGGCGTGCGATAAGGGTTTCCATGTCCAGCAGAGGGTCGATGGCATCACCGATGAACTCGTAGCAGAGGAAAAAATAGTCACCGGCCTGAAAGGCGGCTTCTGCAGCTTTGCGATAATAACTCGCCGACAGGGACAGGTGCTCGTGCCACAAAGAAACGTAATTGGCGTTGATGAAATGGATCATGGGCCTGTATTCGATGTCCTCGAACCGCGTGTTCAGATCAAGGGCCAGCTGCATGAAGGCCTGGCCCATGTCATGCTTGCCCAGCATGGAACAGAAGGATGCAAAAGCAGCGTAGCTGACCGCCGACTGGGGGGAATTTCCCGATTTCAGGTAGAACTTGACCGCCTGGATGGCGCTTAACATGAACAGAGAAGAGTTCCCGGACAGAATGGAGGCTATGCCGATGCTCCGGAACAGCCGCGTGCGTTTCAGGTCATCCGCGTCACGAATGACCGGCAGATCCACCAGATCCTGGACAGGGCGTTTGCCGAGACAACGCCTGGCCTGGAGGTACGACAGCAGGACCCGGGCTTTTCCAGGGGCCTCGGGAATCCGGATCCCCATGAGGCCGAGGGCCTTGACCGCCTTGCCCACAGCCAGGCCGTAGTCAGCCGTTACCGTGTGGTTGACGGCCTGCATACCGAAAATGCCGGCCTTTTCCGACGCTGTCCTGACCCGTGAGAGCAGCGTGTTGAAGAGCGCTTCAGACAAAGCTGTTTCCCCGCTCAGAAACGCGACCTCGGCCCCAAGGGTGAAAACCTCCAGGCAAAGGCCGTAGTCGGTCTGCCAGTCATCTTCCTCGAGCAGCTCCATGGCCACCCGGATGCTGTCCAATGCCGTCTGATAGGCGATGGCTCGTTTGGCTTTGTTCCCTGCCAGGATGTTCAGCCGAACGAGCCTCCGGGCCTCGGACCGTTCCGTGATGCAGTCCCTGCCGCCATTGAGCTGGGACACGGCCCTGAGATAAACGCTGTCAGGCGGGACGGTTCCGGACGCCTCGAATCCCTTTATCATATCCGATCCGATGGCATAATGAACCTGCTTTGCCGTCCCAGGGGCCAATGCCCTGTAACAGGCCTGATGTATCCTGTCGTGGACAAAGGTGTAACTCACCCCGAAATGGTCTTCCCCGTCCTGAATGCCCAAGAGATGGTAATCGCTCTTCAGGGGAGTGATCATTCCTGCGCTGACGGCGGCGGCCAGGTCGCCGGCCAGGTCACTGACGGCTTTTCTGCAGATCAGGGTAAGGGTTTTCACGTCAAAGGTGTTACCGATGCAGGCCGCATGACCGAGCAGGTTCCGGGTCCTGGCTGGAAGGGTCAAAAGTTCGGCGATGAAGAAATCAACCAGGTTGTCTGCCAGCGTTGTTTTCTCGATTTCCCTGATATCCCACTCCCAGCGCCCTGTAGCCTCTTTGAAAGCGATGAGTCCCCTTGCCTGACAGATCCTGAGAATCTCTCCTGAAAAATAGGGGTTACCCCGGGACCGGGTGAAAACAATTTCCCCGATATCAAAGGCGCGGTCCTCGTCGCAGTGAAGGGAGCACTGGACGATCGCGTGGATCGATGACCGGTTCAGGGGCGAAAGCTCCATGCGTACCAGAACGGGATTCGGGGCAAGCTCCTGAATCAGGCGGTTCAGGGGATGGGAGGCTGAAACCTCGTTGGATCTGAAAGAGCCCAGGATCAGTAAATGGTCCAGATCATGGGCATGGATGATCTCGCTCAAAAGGGACAGGCTCGGGACGTCAGCCCACTGCAGATCGTCCAGGAACAGGGTCAGGATGGAACCACTGCCGGCCGGCACCTTCAGGAATGCCCGGACGGTTCCGTTGAACCGGTTCTTCGACTCCAGAGGATCGAGGTCCTGGACAGGGGGCAGACCCGGAAACAGGATCTCAAAATCCGGGACAAGGTCAGCAAGAAGCCGGACATTCGGCCCTATTCTTGCCCAAACCTGATTTTTCCAGGCCTCCAGTTCAGGATCCGACCGCGTCAACTGTTTTCTTGCCAGCTGGCCAAAGGCCTCGGTAAAGGCGCTGTAGGGTGAACCTTTCTGGAACTGCTTGAATCTACCCTGGATGCAGACGCTCCCCTGCTCCATGAACAGGTCCTGGGCCGCCTGGATAAGACTGGTCTTGCCCATGCCGGAGAACCCGGATACCAGGACCACTCTTTTTTCCCCCTGGGCGGCGCTCCTCCACGCATCCTCCAGAATTCGGATCTCCTCCTCCCTTCCCGTGAGGATCGACGGGACGCAGAAAAAACGGGAAACGTCGTTCCGGGCGATCTCGAAGGACCTGATGAAACCGTTTTCCCTCCAGAGGACCAGGGCGGTTTCAAGGTCGCCAATGAGACTGCGGGAACTCTGATACCGTTCCCAGGGGTTTTTGGAGATGAGTTTCATGATCATGCGGGCCAGGGGAACGGGTACTTCCCGGACACGGGATTCCAGGGGTGCCGGTTGTTCGGCGATATGGGCATAGACCCATTCTTCGGGAGTTTGGGCGTCAAAGGGCAGCCGGCCGGCGACGAGTTCGTACAGGACCATGCCCAGGGAATACAGATCACTCCTGTAGTCCAGCATCTGGTTGATCCTGCCGGTCCTCTCCGGCGAGATATAGGGCAGATCGGATACGGTGATATCCTCCGCTGCAACGGCCCTGTTTTCCCGGGAGATCTTCCTGGCGGATTCGAAATCGATGATGTTGACGGCCAGGGTTTCCGGGTTGACGATGATGTTCCCGGAGTTCAACGCCTTGTGAATGATTCCGTTTTCATGCAGCCAGCCCAGGGCCTCTGCCAGGGATGCGGCCACCGTTAAGACTGCCGGAATGTGTGTGGCGGCTTTCCTGTCCAGGGAGGTCAGCCAGGCGGAAAGGGGGATGCCCCGGATGTCCTCGAGCAGAATGGCGACGGTGTGCTCATAGCGCCCGAATTCCAGCACACGGGCAACACCGGGGTGCTGGACGGAGGCCAGGAGCGCATATTCGTGCCTGAGCCGGGCGATGGCCGTGTTGTCCGGGTATTCAGCGTTCACTTTTTTCAGGATGCAAGATCGCTTTTCCCCGGAGCGGGTCACCCGGCAGACAACGGTCCTGTCTGAACGGTAAAGCTCTTCCTCTGTCTTGAAGCTCTCAGCAAAATCCATGTGAGCGGGATTCCTCCTTTCCATCGGCACCTTCGAAAGTTCGAATCCAAGGATGACATTCCCATCATGTATTGAAACACAGGGGATTGTCAATTCAATGTTTCACCTATCCCGTCATAGGTGAGGCCAAACCCCGGCAACACCCGGCTTCGTGGCAGCCCGGGCCACCGGCTTCAGGACCCGTTCGTTTCCATGACATGCGCGTGATGGGTCTTTAGGAAGGTTCAGGGAGCGCGGCGTTCAGCCATGACCTTGACAAAGACCTGGCAAAAAAAGTTGGACTATTGCCTCAAATTCTGGTTGAATTCACAATCGTCAGCGCAAATCCAGCAGTGACAGGGCCTTTTCAAAGGAGGAGGGGACATGACATTCAAGGCAGAAAGGGGTGTTTCGTGTGATGTGCTGATTATCGGGCGCGGTGGAGCCGGTCTGAGGGCCGCCATTGCCGCGGCATTGGCCGGTGCCGATGTCCTGATGGTCTCAAAGACGCTGATCGGCCACGCAACCAACACCGATCTTTCCAAAGCGATCATTGCCACATCGGGCTAGGGTGACACCTCGGACACCAGCGGTGTCCACACGGCAGACACCCTCAATGGGGGGAGAAACCTGAACAATCCGGAGATGGTTTCCCGATAGGCATCCAGACCTGGATCCCGCCACGTTGCACCTTTGGTTTTTTCAGGGTTCGCCTCATGGTCTGCCCTAGGTCTTACATCCAGGACTGTCGGGGGCATGTTGCCGGAGAGAAGTGCCTTCAATTCATCAGGTCGTATCGTTTGTGCCATGGTAATCCTCCAGATGGAAAATTATACTGCCAACTTCCAGATAATGCCGGATAACGCACCCACCGGCACCAGGTACTGGACGGGGAAATGAAATTTCTGCAGCAATACCAGGGAGGCTGCAGCGGATACCAGTGCGAATATGTCCAGTCCTCCCTGTTGGACCATTACCGTGTAACCGAACCAGACCCCAAGGTTCAGGACCACACCGACAACAGCGGATGTAACACCCGTAAGTGCAGCCTGGATCCTTTGGTTACCTGCCGTGGCTTCGATGAACGGCGCACCGGCAAAAATAAAGAAAAAGCAAGGCAGAAATGTAACATAGGTGGTGATCAGTGCACCCAGTATACCTGCGGTCAAGGGAGAGAGACCGCCCGGCACGTTCCAGGCTGCCAGAAAACCGACATACTGGGTCACCATGATCAATGGACCCGGCGTGGATTCGGCAAGTCCCAGGCCGATAAGCATCTGGGAGGAGGAAAGCCACCCGTTGGAGACTGCGACGTCGGTGATGTAGCTCAGGACAGCATAGGCCCCTCCAAAGGTGACGAAGGCGGCCTTGGTGAAAAACAGGGATAGTCTTGACAAGGTGTCTGCGTGTCCGACCCAGATCCAGGTTCCCCCAGCCACCAGTAGCCAGAGACAAAGACAGATGAGAAAAACCCTGAGAACATGCCCCAGGGATGGCCGGGAGCTGAGACGTCCTGATTCAGGCTCTTCTTCCATCCGGCATTCGCGTGTTTCAGGATCAAATCTGCCGCGGCAGAAAACCTGGGGAAAGGGACGTTGCATTAGAAGTCCGCCCAGGGCAGCACCGGCCACAACAAAGGGGAAAGGGACTCTGAAAAAGAAAATGGCAACAAAGGCAAGCGCTGCAAACGCATAGAGTATCCGGTGCTTCAGGGCTTTCTTTCCGATGCGCAGCACCGCTTCAACCACCACGGCAACCACCACCGGCTGGATGCCGTAAAAAGCCGCTGCCACGGCAGGGATGTCAATATGTGCAACTGCCAGGTAACTCAAAACCAGCATGACTGCGATGGATGGAATTACGAACAGCGATCCTGCCACAATACCGCCCAGGGTGCCGTGGAGACGCCATCCGATATAGGTTGCCAGTTGCTGGGCTTCGGGTCCGGGCAGGAGCATGCAGAAGTTCAATGCACGCAGGAACTGGTTTTCGCTTATCCATCGCCTTTGTTCCACCACCTCCTTGTGCATGATGGCTATCTGTCCAGCCGGGCCTCCGAAGCTTATGAATCCAAGTTTTGTCCAAAATTTCAATGCCTCCTTGAAAGAGGCCGGAACCGCAGAGTTTGTCATTTAATCCTCCTTGATACGGGAATCGTTGGCATATCCTGTCCAAACACGGCAAATCCAGCGGTTCCGATTATACCGAAAACAAACGCTGTCAGCAGATTCGCATCAGGACTGATCTGCCACAGCACCGCTCCGGCCTGAGCGTGCAGGTCTCTGATTCCGTAACCCTCTGAGTGGTGTCCTTTTCGATCATCCGGCCCTGGAGAAAAAGTGCGGCAAGGGCCATGGTCATGGTTACTCCAAAGGCGAGCCGAAAGCCATACTTTTTTCCGAAAATTTCGATAAAGAGTCCACCCATCAATGGACCCAGGGCCATGGGAATGCGTTTTACCAGGGAGTGCATGCTCACCCCCATGGTGCGTTTGTTCTGGGGCAGTACCCTGTAAATCAGGCTCATGGTTGCAGGCAGCGAAATGGCTGAGCATGAAATGAACAGTGTGGCCCCGATAAGGACAGCTTCCCATGTCGGTATCAGGACGACGAGCGGGAACCCGGCCACGGACACCAGGTTAAAGATCATCAGGGATTTTTTGGTGCCGATACGGTCAGACAGATATCCTCCCGGAAACGAGTATCATGCTGAGCCTCTTGCAGAAATCTAGAGAATTTGTAAATCATGGGTTGTTTATGATAGCTGAAAAGCTTTTAAGCTGCTGGGCCTTATCAAAATCTGGCAGATCTATAATTCGGTTTTTCATGGTTCAATCCGCCAAAGCGGTTTCCCGCTGTTTGGCCTTGGCAATGTCGTTTTCCTGGCTGCCATTGTCTCCCACACCAGGCATGACGATCAGTGAATAATTATCCGATAGCTGATTATTTCGAGAAGGAAAAATTTTGGGATACCAAATCAAAGCACAACCTGATATCGTGGCTGAGAATGAAGCCAAAAATGCGAGAATTGACAACCTCATTACTGTTTAACTATTCTTTCTTGATTTGTATATCAACCCACACAGGATGGCAGAAATATAATGGAGGATTAATTCATCATGGATAAGATAAATTTGGGATCGACTATACCCGCGTACCCGATGCCGGTTTCCCTGGTTGGGGCTCATGTAGATGGAAAGCCGAATTTTATGGCTGTTGCCTGGTTTTCCATGGTCAGTTACAAACCGCCAAGAATAGCCATTGCCCTTGGGAAAGGTCATTACACCAATCCAGGAATCAAAGAGAATAAAACTTTCAGTGTTTGCTTGCCTTCAGAGGACATGGTAGAGATCACGGACTATTGTGGGATTGTATCAGGTAAAAAAACAGATAAATCTGAAATCTTTGATGTTTTTTACGGAGAGCTGAAAACAGCCCCTCTGATAAGTGAATGCCCGTTGTGCCTGGAATGCAAGGTGGTTGAGATT
>JAZDGN010000127.1:0-124891 GCA_043806875.1 Pseudomonadota bacterium | reverse complement strand
TGTGATTGCCAAATTTGCAAATGTCATAAACCCTGCTAGCTCTCCAGCGACTCCAGCACAATTAACTTAAAACTCCTTGACACCCTCCTCTCTTTTATCCTACAGTAAAGGTTCCGAAAACCAAACCGGCACGCTGGAGCCGTCAAATCCGGCGTTATTGTTTGTATGACGCAGATCCGAATATTATTGGGGTATGGTGCCGGGACGGGAAACCGCCGGAAAAGCCTGTTTGGGCTTTCGGACACCTAACCCCCATTTATTTTGGAGGGTACAAACATGCAGAACAACAGCCACCACATTGATGACATTGTTTTACCGTTAACCAAAATCCGCAGCATTGCAACCATGATTATGGGTATGGGGGAATCAGGTGAAGCCGTCCTTGAGGAAGAGGATTGCAACGGCATTTCTATAATCCTTCAGGGTGCTGTCCGGGAAATCAACACGATTGTCGAAGCCAGCGAGAAACGCCTTCATGCAGACATGGATGAACTGAGATTGCTCCGGCTGGAAAAGCAGGTTGAAGCCGCAAGGCTAAAGCTGGATGATGTCAACCGCCGATGCGATGCAGCAAAGGCTGAACGTGAAAGGGTGGCACTCTAAATCCCCTGTGGACATCCACAACCCACAACCCCGCCTTCATGACCGAGGCGGGTTTTTTATTGTCATGGCTTCAAAAACTGGGTAAAAACTGGGAAAATTTTCACCTGAAACAAAAAGGGCTTCAACGCTAACCGCTGAAACCCTTGTTATTCCTGGCTGGGTGACTAGGATTCGAACCTAGATTGACGGAGTCAGAGTCCGTAGTCCTGCCGTTGGACGATCACCCAATAAAGTATGTCGGGCTTTATACAACAAGGCCGGTGTTGAGTCAATAGTAGATTTTAAAAATCTGATATATGAAGCCATCCGTGGTCTGGTGAATTTTTTTAGCCTCATATTGGAAAATTCAACAGTACCTTACAGAATATTTGATGTGATTAATTTGTGAGCGTTTTTCCATTTGATGTGCTGTAACCCTTGCCACGAAAGGGTTAGAGACAAAAAATATATTTAAAATAGTATTTTCTATACAGGGTTGCCCGGAAGGTCATAGCCTTACTTATTGACAGTTCCTTCCGTTTTCATTACGATTTTTTCTATCATAGGAAATAGTGGAATTATTTACCTGAAACCGTCATTTTATGGAGATCGTCACATGAGTGAACTTCTAAGAACCATATTTTTTAATAAGCACCAGGAACTTACTGCAACAATAGTTGAATTCGGGGGATGGGAAATGCCCATTCAATATCCTTCCGGCATCATTACTGAGCATATGACCACCCGTAAAACAGCAGGAATATTTGATGTTTCGCACATGGGGCGACTCATTTTCAAGGGAAAAGACACCATCCCTTTTTTGCAGCATGTGTTGACCAACAACGCCATGGCCCTGAGAATAGGTGAAAGTCAATATACCCTTATCCAGAATGAAAACGGTGGCGCTATAGATGATGCTTATTTATACCGGTTTAAACAAGATGAGTATCTGCTGGTGGTCAATGCGTCCAACAGAGAAAAAGATGTGGCCCATTTTAGAAAGCATCTCAATCTATTTTCCGATGTTGAGATGAAGGACAGGACATTTGAAATGGCCATGATTTCTCTGCAAGGGCCCTTATCCAAGTCCATTGTCCAACAGATTGTTACGGGCGGTGCCCTGCCTGAACCAGCCCGGAACTGCCTGAGCATTGTTGATATAAAAGGGGTTGAAACCTGCCTTGCCAGAACCGGTTACACAGGGGAACCCTTGGGGTTTGAATTTTTTATAGCTAATAAAGATGCCATTTTTATCTGGGATCTTTTAATGGAAAAAGGTGCTCTTCCAATAGGCCTAGGCGCCCGGGACACCTTGAGACTTGAAGCCTGTCTTCCCCTTTACGGGCATGAACTGGGTGTGGACCATGATGGCAATGAAATTCCCCTTTTTGCATCTAAGTTGTCCAAATTCGCTGTTAGTTTTTCAGCCCTGAAGGGCGATTTTATAGGAAAAGATGCCCTTTTCAGGCAATATCTTGCCTTTAAAAACATCATGGATCAGAAGTTTGAAAACGTTTCAGCTCTGCAGAGTATGGTCATGCCCGTTGCCGTTACCGGAAAAGGCATTGCAAGGGCTGGATATAAAGTGTTTTTTAAAAACAGGCACGTGGGGTATATCACATCCGGAACCATGATCCCGTACCAGGAACCGGAAGGCAGCGGCCTAAATTCTGAATTTAAAGAAGAGATAAAAAAGAGACCGGTAGCCTTGGCGTTAATTGACAGCAGCATTACGGATGGAGAAATCCTTGAAATAGAAATCAGGAACAAACGATGTGAAAGTCAGGTTGTCCCCTATTTTATGAGCACTGAAGCACCGCCTTTTGTTCGGTCCATTCCCCATGACCAGTTAAAACTGGAAAGAGTTGCAGGGCTCGGCGGCAGCTATATTCAGCTTGCACGGCAACTGGTATTAAAGGCATTGGACAATCATGCCTGGCGCCAGAAACAGTGCATCAACCTGATCCCATCGGAAATGAGCCAATCCTACCTGTCAAGGCTGCTGTCCATTTCCGATCCGGTAAACCGTTACGCGGAACATAAAGAAATCAAGGCCTTCTCAGGAGAAGATGTTTTTTACTACCAGGGAACTGGCTTTATCCGGGAGGTTGAGACGTTATTAAACAAGGAATTTCAGACTTTTTTCGGGTGCCGGAATATCGAATCAAGGGTTATTTCCGGTCAAATGGCCAATACGGCTTTTTTCAGCGCACTGGTTGATTTTCTCAACAGGACCGACAGGAAGAGCGAGCAGAGGCGGATTTCCAAAATCATTAACAACCATATTATCAAAGGCGGGCATCTGAGCGCCCAGCCCATGGGAGCGCTCCGCGATTTTGTAGCGCGTGATCCAAAGACCGAAAAACCGGCTGTGGTTAATTTCCCTGTGGAAAACGGTAATCCCTATAAAATTGATATCAAGGCCTGTGAGTCGATCATAAAGGAACACCAGCCCGAACTTGCCATCCTTGGCAAAAGCATGATTCTTCACAAGGAACCTGTGGCTGAGATCCGAAGGCTTGTGGATGAATTTGCCCCGTCATGCCTTGTGATGTACGACATGGCCCATGTCCTGGGGCTTTACGGTCCTCGCTTTCAGGAGCCTTTAAAGGAGGGCGCCCATATTGTAACCGGATCTACCCATAAAACCTATTTTGGTACTCAGCGCGGTGTCATAGCCTCTGATTTCCAGGAAGAAGATCTTAACTACGGTCTCTGGGAGGCCATCCAGCGAAGGACTTTCCCTGGAAGCGTCAGCAACCATCACCTGGGGACGCTGACAGGCTGCCTGTTTGCCGCCTATGAAATGAATCATTTTAAGGACGATTACCAGAGGATAGTTATTTCAAATGCCAAAGCCTTTGCCGCTGCGTTAAAAGAGCAGGGCATGGATGTGGCAGGCGATCCTTCCATCTCTTTTACCGAAACCCACCAGGTGATCCTGAATGTGGGTTACGGGAAGGGGGCAAAAATAGCCCGGGAACTTGAGGAAAACAATATCATTGTCAATTACCAGGCAACCCCTGTTGAGGAAGGCTTTACCGCATCCGGCGCTCTTAGGATGGGAGTGTCTGAAATGACACGGTTCGGTATGAAAGAAAAAGATTTTCAGACTCTTGCAGCCCTGATGGCAGATTCCATCAAACGTGGATCAGATGTTAAAAATGAAGTTATAAAGCTGAGACATGCCTTCCTTGACATGCAATTCTGTTTTAAAGAAAACGAATTTCAGGAGCTAACAGAAGTTCTGTTTAGCGATTTGAAATAACGGTTGTTAGCCTGTCCAATTTCTTTTGTGCTTTTCTATTGGTAAAAAAAGGTATCGATCAAGGGTTCCATCATACCAAAACCTTCTGCAACATAAAACCACGAGGGAACTACAAATCAGCAGCAGACTCCTGGGAGTCTGCTGCTGATTTGTAGAACGGGTCGGTAACGCTTAATCGTGGGAACCGTGGGCAGCGGGAGTTACTGCTCCGGCCTCGTGGCCTGGCAAAGCGGTCTTTTCTTCCGGTACTGCATGGGGCTGGGGAGTTTCTGCAACAGCCTCTGAGCCTGTTGGCAGGACAATGCTTGTTTGCTGGATACTGGCCAATGCCGCGTTAATGGCCTGGTTATAGTCATCAATGGTTTTGGCATCCTGTTCGGTTAAAGAATATGTGGCCGCCTGGGCGATCAGGTCGAGGATTTTTGAAAAATCAGGCATTCCCTTTTCCCGGATCAGGATATCAGCCTGGTTCAGGTAATAGCTGAAAGCGATGGGGTAGACATCCTCCCTGGTGTAAACCGGTTTTAACGGGTCGGTTACGGTGGCGTCCTTTAGAAAAACAATCTGCCTGCTGTTCAGGGGGGCAAAGCATCCTTTCCAGATCTCAATCCCCTGACCATTGTCTTTCAGGTAGTATTTGGTTGAATTGGTCATGCTGGAACCTATCAGGAGCACCAGGATAAGGATAAAGCAGATTCCCCCGGCCAGAATCGGAATGAAGCTCCTGTTGCTGCAGGAACAGGAGCATTGGGACTCGGGTGTTTCAGTCTCAGCCGCGCTTTGTTCTCCAGCCTCCCTGGCTTCCCTTTCTGCAATACTTCTTATCGTGGCCCTGATCTCTGCTGCCCGTTTGACGGCTTCCTCGGCCTTTTTCTTTTCCTCGGCCTTTTTCTTTTCCTCGGCAATGCGCTTTTCTTCAGCTATTCTGGCTTCTTCAGCCTTGCGTGCCTCATCTGCAATGCGCGCGGCTTCTTCCTCGGCCTTTTTCTTTTCCTCGGCAATGCGCTTTTCTTCAGCTATTCTGGCATCTTCAGCCTTGCGTGCCTCATCTGCAATGCGCGCGGCTTCTTCTTTGCTATTTCCGGCTTCAGGGGGCGGTAGGGGATCATCCGGTAAGGCTTTCTCTGCCACCTTTGCGTTGGAAGCAGATGTTGCTTTTGCACCTGACTTTTTGATGGGTTTTTCGTCTTTTTCCTTGGCAGTGCTTTTCTTCCCTTTTGGTGTGTTCTTTTTTTTGGTAGCCATAGTACCTCTTTTCTGGGGCTGAATTTGTGAGTTATGGGCTTTTGACGCGCAACACATTTGTAAAAAACTTGATATGAATATATATAAAATTAACATATGAATGTAAATGCCTTTATTGTCTGACACCGTCAATGGGGTTTGGATCGGAGGAGCTATGACAGACAGGTACAATATTCTTGTTTCCCTGGTGGAAACCATGGGTGATTTGGTCATCGCATTTTCAGGAGGGGTTGACAGCAGCTTTCTTGCTGCTGTTGCTGTTCGCCATGCAAAGGGCAGGGTCCTGGCTGTTACCGCTGTGTCCGAGTTCCTTGCCTTGGCAGATCTGGATCATTCCATTGAAATGGCCCGTCTATTGGGAATCCGGCAGACCCTTGTCCAGGTTCCGATAATGCAGAATAAAAGCGTCACTGAGAACACATCCTTTCGGTGTTACCACTGCAAAAAAGCGATGTTTGAAAAAATAGGGGAGGTCGCTGCAGCCCAGGGGGTTTCCCTGACAGCCCACGGTGCCAATTGCGATGACCTCAAGGAGTTCAGGCCTGGATACAGGGCTGCTCTGGATCTGGGTGTCGTAGCCCCCCTGATTGATTCCGGATATGATAAGGCAGGGATCAGGCAGTGTTCAAAACGGCTTGGACTGAAAACCTGGGATATGCCTTCCCAGTCCTGCCTTGCCACACGGATTCCCTACGGGCAGGTCCTGACACGGGAAACCCTTTCCATGGTCGAAGCCGGAGAAACCCTGCTGGGAACTCTCGGGTTCAGTCCTGTCCGTGTCCGCTGTCATCAGGGGTTGGCCAGGATAGAGGTTGCTCCAGGCCAGATACTGGATCTGCTCAGGCCGGATCTGAAGCAAATAATTGTTTCCAAACTTATTGCCCTGGGATTTGATCACGTTGCAGTGGATATGCAAGGGTACGTCTCAGGCAGCATGAACCGAAGTGTTTCCGGGGGCAGGCACACCTGACTAACCGTTAACTATTGGCACCGTGATTTTAAATTGTACTCGCGCTGTGATTTTTTTCTGGTGCGGCATGGTAACGGTCTTAAAAAATATGGTATTTGTATTTACAAATATTATTAATGTTGGTATTGACTTCACTAATTTATATGAAGTTGCTGCTGTCATGAAAGCTATTTATGCCGAAATGATGGGGAAAAATATTATGGCCCCGGAGTTGGAATGAAGGGTTTCTTGACAGGTCATGGTACTGATGGTGAACTTCTGGCAATGATTTCAGATTTCAAGGATCTGGCTGGACCCCTGGAAGGAATAGAGGAAAACAGGGGGGGCTGCAATCCCCTTGATAAAACGTTCAAGGCCTTTGAGCCCTTGGCCTGCACATGGACGGCAGGTCAGGGTCAGAGGCCTTGGAGGAGTGTCTCAAATAATACAGGGATGTTACTATCGTGAGGCCATGATTTCCATGGCATTAAAAAAATAGCCGATTTCAAATGCTGCGGTTTCAGGAGCATCGGATCCATGGACAACATTCTTTTCAATGTCGGTTGCAAAATCCCGGCGGATGGTCCCCGGTTCTGCGTTCTTGAAGTTGGTTGCACCCATGAGTTTCCGGTTTCGTGCGATAACATCATCACCTTCAAGGACCATGACCACAATGGGGCCGGATGTCATGAATTCGGTCAGGCTGTTAAAAAAAGGCCTTTCCCTGTGTACTGCATAGAACCCCTGGGCCTGGGGTTTTGTCAGGTGCATCATCTTCATGGCCAAAATAGTGATGCCCTCTGCTTCAAACCGCCGGATGACTTCACCGATGACTTTTTTCCCGACACCGTCGGGTTTGACTATTGATAACGTTCTTTCCATAACGGTAATCCTTCTTATCTGTTGGGTAATGGGTTGATCAGGGTAAAAAATTTAAAATAGTTTATCACAGCAACGCCTTTTTAGTCAACTGGTCCTTGCTTTTCTTGACAATTCATTTCGCTGTGGTTAATATATTTAGACCCGGCAAAACGGACTGGGATACCTTAAACGGACAAGGAGATTTAATGATGCTAGACATGACTGATGCTGCAAAAAAGCAGATAGAAGAATATTTCAATGGGAAAGAACCCACTCCCATACGCATTTTCCTGAACTCGGGCGGCTGAGGCGGGCCATCCCTTGCAATGGCTCTGGATGAGCCAAAAGAAAACGATGACACCTATGATGTAAAAGGCTTTAAATTTGTTGTCGACAAAGAGTTCATGAAACAGGCCAAAATAATCAAGATAGATTTCACAGGAATGGGGTTCCGTCTTGATTCCAAGATTGATTTCGGAGACTCCTCCTGCGGAAGCTGCGGGACAAAAGGCACCTGCTGCTCCTGATCTGTCCGTTTACCGGCTGTGCACATTACAAAAAAGGACGTTCTGCGGGAACGTCCTTTTTTGTATAAACAGCCTTCATCCATCCCGGGAATGAGCCATCCTAGTCAAAAAAAAGAGACAACGCCAGCTTGACCCACCTTTTCCTTCATGATAGCGTGTGAGCATCAGGAAATGGAAACCAACTGAACCAGGGTAACCAAATGAAGAAAAAGGGTGTTGCTTGCTTGTGTTTTTGTCTGATCCTCCTGTCAGGCACTATCATGGGATGCGGTCAGACAAAAAAGGGACCGACCACAGAGGAACTGCTTCTGGGAACATGGAACCGCTTCCAGAACAAGTCCTATGTTCTCTGGATGATCCGGACCAACGGAGGATGGGGATCTGACGTGCGTGTGGAGGGTGCCACATCCCGCATCATAGAAAAGCGCGGAACCGCTTCCGGGACCTGGAAAGTGGATCAGAAGAGCCTGACCCTGAACGTGGATGAATCTGAAATCGACTCTGTCTGGGAAAAAGGTGCCAGTCTGTCGTGTTTTATCCTTGAACTGAACGCCGATGTCCTCACCCTTCAGTATCCCAATGGACGGGTGATTACCTGGAACAAAGCAAGGGCCAAGCAGAAGACCCAGACACCGGAACTGGCAGGTCCGCCGGTCATCATGATGAAACCGATTGTGGTGAATCTTAACAAGAACAGGTCTAATGACAAGGATCGGTACCTGTGCATGGACCTGGAACTCCATCTCCATGACCTGATGCCCGATGAAACCATGCCCAAGGTCCACCCCAGGGCAAGAGAAGCCATGATCATGTATTTGAGCTCTCTCTTGTATTCGGATGTAAAATCATTTGATGAAGTTAAAGTTGTTATCAAAAAACTTGAAAATATACTCAACCCTTATCTGAACGGTCTTCTCAAAGAGATAAAAATCAATCACGTTGTCATTGCCTCCAGCATGGACAAGGTTGAGGAATTTCTAATAGGTCATACGCCGGCATCGGATCTTGACCCCAATAAGGCGGAACAGAGTAACGCTGAAGTTAAAAAGGAATAGGAATGGGAAAGACAATTGCGGAGAAGATTTTTGATGCCCACCTTATGGATTCTCCGGCAGGTGACATCCGTATCATACGGATTGATGCCGTGTTCTGCCATGAAATCACTACACCCCTGGCCATTACCGACCTCCAGGATAGGGGTAAGGACAGGGTGTTTGACCCAGCCAGGATCAAGGCGGTCATAGACCATGTGACTCCGGCCAAGGATTCCAAGACAGCCATGCAGGGCAAGATTTTGAGGGACTGGGCCAGGCGGCATGACATAAGGGATTTTTTTGATATCGGACGCAACGGTGTCTGCCACGCCATCTTCCCTGAAAAAGGGTTTGCCAGACCTGGCCATACCATCATCATGGGAGACTCCCACACCTGCACCCACGGGGCCTTCGGGGCCTTTGCGGCCGGGGTGGGAACCACGGACCTGGAAGTCGGCATCCTCAAGGGGGTATGTGCGTTCAAACAGCCTGAATCGGTCTCGATCAACATCTCGGGAATATTGCCCGCAGGGGTTTATGCCAAGGACGTTATCCTTGCGATTATCGGCAGGATAGGAGTGAATGGGGCCACGGACAAGGTTATTGAATTTTCCGGTTCCGTAGTGGATGCAATGACCATGGACCAGAGAATGACCCTGTGCAACATGGCGGTGGAGGCAGGAGCTACCTGCGGCATCTGTGCCCCGGACATGACCACCGTCGACTATCTGTGGCCGTTTATCCAGAATGAATTTGCATCCAGGGATCTGGCCCTGTCTAACTTTCAGCGTTTTCTTCCTGACCGTGATGCCGTTTATTCGGAGCGGGTCACATTGGATGTTTCAACCCTTGAACCCATGATGACCTACGGATATAAACCCGATCAGGTCAAACCGGTATCCCGGATGGCTGGAACGCCCATTGACCAGGTCTACATCGGATCATGCACCAACGGCAGGTACGAAGATATCCGGATCGCCGCTGAAGTGGTCAGAGGTAAAACCATCAGCCCATCGGTCAGGGCCATCGTATCCCCTGCAACACCGGACGTTTTTAAGAAAGCCCTGGATAACGGTCTGATCAAAATTTTCATGGACGCCGGGTTTTGTGTCACCAACCCCACCTGCGGGGCGTGCCTGGGTATGAGCAACGGTGTCCTGGCCGAAGGAGAGGTTTGTGCTTCGACCACAAACCGCAATTTCAACGGCCGTATGGGAAAGGGCGGGATGGTCCATCTCATGAGCCCTGCATCCGCAGCAGCATCCGCTCTGGCAGGAGCTATTGCCAATTCACACTTCTTTCAGGCATAAAGGTGAGTTTCTATGAAGGCATTCAACGGGAACATTCTGTTTCTTGACCGATCTGATATCAACACGGATGAAATCATTCCGGCTAAATATCTTACAGAGCTTACCCGGGAAGCTCTTAAACCCTATCTTCTTGAAGACCTTGTCCTGGATGGTTTTATTCCGGGCCGTGATCTTGAGGGTAAGGCAGCCATCGTTAGCCGGACGAATTTTGGATGTGGATCCTCCAGAGAGCATGCACCCTGGGCGTTGGAGATGAACGGCATCAACCTGGTAATCGCGTCAGGATTTGCAAGAATTTTCAGGCAGAACATGTTCAACTGCGGCATGCTTGCCGTTGATCTGGCCGAAGCTGTCATTGACGGCCTGTTCAAACGGTTCAACGGCCGCAGTACATGGGTCGAGACCGACCTGGATACCATGACCTTTACCTTTTCATCCGGAGATGATGTTCAGAGCGTGCCGTTCCTGATCAGCGATTTCGGTCTGGCCCTTGTAAGGGCCGGCGGCTGGGTCGACTATGCGGACCAGCATTATTGATTGCATTTCAGGTTGACCGGGTCACAGGTAAGTCCCTGGATTTTGAAACCACAAGTATTCCGTGCCCCACGGATACGGTTGCCGTTGATCCCACAAAGCGGTTGCTCACCCCCAGGGTCGATCCCAGGGTCATGGAGGCTCTGATCAAAGGAAACGCCAGGCCGGTCAGGGTGACGTCCGTAACGGTTTCCGTGACCGGAATGATGGACAGGTAGTCTCCTGGCTTTCCCGCCAGGGTAAGGCTTCTGCTCACAAGATAAATCTCATTGTTCCCATCCATCACACATCCGGAAATGCCCTTGTCCGCCATCTGCTTCAGGAGCAGGATGTTGGCAAGGGTATGGTCCATGCGTTTGCCCATGGCTCCGATCAAGGTTATGGTGCTGGCGCCATTTTCCATGGCCCAACTGACAGCCAGTTCAGAATCGGTTGCATCCTTGTCCACGGGATGACGGATGATACGTACGGCTTTTTGTTCCAGAAATAGGGCATCCCTGTCATCCAGGGAGTCCAGATCCCCGATGACAATATGGGGCACCAGGTTCAGGGCCCTGGCATGGCGTACTCCGCCGTCCGCACAGATCACCCGTTCTGCTGACCGGCTGATTGCGGCGTAACAGGAAGAATCCCCCAGTTCTCCGCTTGCAATGATTAGGTAGTTCATGGCCAGGATATACCTCGAAAACCTGTTGGTGTCCATGGTATTTTCAGGGGCAGGACTGTCATGAATGTTTCTTGGTCCTGTCAAATCAATGACGCCATGGTGGATCAAGCAGAACCGGCGGACACACATCTGGCACTCCCTGGCAGTGCAGAAACCAAAATCTCAGTTTTCCATATCCCTGAATCTTCTGGCATACAAACTGCTTTCCTGTTTCTGGGAGACAGCCTGCCCGGCTGTGTAATGAATGCATTTTTCAGGGAGAGGACCATGGATGTCACCCCAGGAGCAGGAAGAAACACCATCCTTCCGGACAGTGTAACTGACGGCCAGACCCGTGGGGTACGCTTGGTCCGGAGAAATCAGCATCCAGCCGTTCAGGATGGGATAACTGCAGACCGGTTCCAAGATTTGCTCCAGGCCAGTTTGGATTCTAAGACCTTGCCTGGAAATACGGTTAACAATGAATTTTCTGAACAGTCCCATGCTCCGATGATGGTGGAGATCGGCACTATCGGACCTGACGGCCCCACGGTATCCCATCTTTTGTGCAGATCCCCTTATCGAAAAGCCTGCTGGGACATTGTCCACAGCGATGTCAATGCCGGCAAGCCCTTCAGGGCAATACATACGGGGACCCGTGTTTTCATGGATATAGAGACCCGGGAGCTGGTGTGGGACAGGGTAGAACCACCAGCAGCACCAGAGGGCACGGCTCCGGTATCCCCTGAACACTGTAAAAGTCCCAGCCCGGGTAAGGACCCATCCGGGAGCCTTGCTAAGGACGGGGCGGATATGGTCAATGCAGTCAGGTCCTTTATCGGGACCGATTACTCCAAAATGGACTGCTTTGAGCTGCTGGTCGGTGGACTTCAGAATTTGGGAGTTCAATACCGGGGCCGGGGAGGGCTCGGGGAACGTCTTGTGCAGAAGGCTGTGGACAAGGGACTGGCCCTGAACCGGTACATGAACGGGGAGGGACTTGTAAGGACTTCGGGTGACAACGTTTTTCAAAAACGGTTTCTACGGGTTATAAATCCGGATCGCGAAGCTGAAGAGGTCATGGCCGAGATGAGTCCGGTGCTCCAGGAAGGGCAGATCCTTTCCTTTTCCATGAGAACCAGGGGCCATACCGGTGTCGTATCCCAGCGTGACGGTCTCTGGACGTTCATTAACTCCGGAACCCTGGACAACACTGTTTCCAAGACCCGGGTACACAAGGGTGTGGGCGAGGAAAATCTAGTAGCTGAACTGAAAAATTGGTTTCGCCTGGCGGGTGAAAAAAAGGAAGGGCTCCAGATCACGGTGGGGTCATTGAATATGAATATGCTGAGTGCATTCTCCCCGTCCAGGTCCCGTGGTGCTGAAAAGGCCTGATTCCCATCACAAAGCTTGACACTTTGGGTCATTCGCTATAGTTTTCCTCCTGAAAATGAATGCACCCACAGCCATAAGCCGATATGTTTTCAGGGAATTGATTCCGCCGTTTCTCATCAGCCTCCTGTTCCTAACCTTTGTTTTTCTCATGGCAAGAATTCCCAATATCATCAACATGGTGGTGAATTACAACGCCGGCATCGCGTCCCTTCTGGCATTTGTTGTCTTTTTATTTCCAAGGGTCATGGAATTTGCGGTTCCCATGTCCATTATGATTTCTGTTCTTCTCTCCTTTATGAGGATGAGTGGGGATAATGAAATCATTGCATTAAAGGGAAGTGGTATCAGTCTTGTAAGGCTTGTGCCGCCTGTGTTTATGTTCTGCCTTCTGGGGACGCTCTTTTCCCTGTGGATAACCATATGGGGGGTTCCCTGGGGGAATCTGTCCATCAAGGAAAAGGGCATGGAGATCGCCAGGTCGAACTTGAATGTCGCACTCAAGGAAAGGAGTTTCAACACCAGCTTCAAGGATGTCATGATTTATGTCAGTTCCATGGATATCAAAACCAAGGAGCTGGAAGATATCTTTATCGAAGATTCCAGGACCCAGGGAAGGGTTGTCGTGTCCGTTGCTCCCCGGGGAATTCTGGTATCAGACAATGAACAGATGCTGTATACGCTGCGGCTTTTTGACGGAAAGGTAAACCAGGTTGATTTGAATACCCAGATGGTGAATACCGTACATTTCAGCACCTATGATATCAATCTGGACCTTGGGCGGGAAATCGGATCCATGGGCTCCCAGGCCAGGGATCTGGATGAGATGAGCCTTCCGGACCTGCTCATGGAGCTGAAACGGCTATCGACCATTACTCAGGTGGATGTCAAGGCATTGAACACGGCCCGCATGGAGCTCCATGAAAAATTTTCCATCCCCTTTGCCTGTCTGACCCTGGGCCTCCTGGCCATGGCCCTGGGGCTCCAGTCAACATCAACCCGGCATTCATCGGGGTTCGGGATGGCCCTGTTCTTTGTTCTGGTTTACTACCTTCTCCTGGCCGCCGGGTGGTCTACGGGAGAAACGGGTGCCTATCCCCCGTTCCTGGGCATGTGGATTCCCAATGCCGTCATGGCGGGGGCAGGCATTTACCTGCTGCGTCGGGCTATCAATGAACGACCGGTGATCCTTCCTGACCGGCTGATAAGGCGTGTGCTTTCCCTGGGACAACGCTGGCGCCGCGGAGAGCCCTGATCCCATGTCGATCCTTTCCAAATACTGGTTTAAAGAATGGCTCAGGACCTTTGTCATTGTCCAGGCTATAGTGCTGTGCATCTATGTGTTCGCGGATTATCTGACCAATATTGACAAGTTTCTGAACGGTGGTCTGACCATGGTGCAAGCTCTGCTATACGAGGTGTTGAACACACCGTTCATGTTTGTCCAGTTCTCTCCTGCCGGAATGGTCCTGTCCGTAATCGTTGTTTTCGGGATCATGAGCCGCAATAATGAACTGATGGCTCTCAAGAGCAGTGGTATCAGTCTTTTTTATCTTGTCAAACCGGCTGCTGTTACAGGAGTTGCCATGGCATTGATCATGTTCTTCCTGGGTGAGACCGTGGTCCCGCTCACCATGGCCAGGGCCAATGCCATAAAGTACTCCACATTTAAAAAACATTCCAGAATCTACGCCGCCACCGAAGACGTCTGGATACATGGTGACAGGAAAATCATCCATGTCCGGTACTTCAATCCCAAGGACAAGACTATCTCCGGCATTTCCATTACTTTTTTTGATGACGGTTTCAACCTGATGTCCAGGGTTGATGCTGTCTGGGGTGTCTACAAGGATGGGGGATGGGACCTGGCCAAGGTCCTTGAGCAGAGCTTTGTGCCCGGTTCCGACGAGTCTGATATAAAGCTCCATGATCAGAAGCACTATGCTCTGGATATGATTCCCGAGGATCTCCAACGGGTGGCCAAGAAATCAGATGAAATGAGTTTTTTCGAACTGTCCGATTACATCCGCAAGGTCCAGAACGAAGGGTATGATGCAACCGTTTATCTGGTCGATCTCTACGGGAAGACTGCATTTCCCATCCTGTGCCTGATCATGGCCCTGACCGGTGCGGCTGCCGGTATACGTCCGTTCATGAAAACGTCCATGCCCTTGGGCATCGCCCTGGGTCTTGCGGTTTCCTTTGCCTACTGGATCATGTACGGGTTCTGTACATCCCTGGGGTATGGCCGGATGCTGCCTCCCTTTGTCAGCGCATGGGCTGCCAATTTCTTTTTCATCTGCTTCAGCAGCCTGTACCTTGTCACTGCCGGTGAATAAACGTGAGTGATTCCCTGAAACAGGACATGCTTGCCATAATAGAAGGGGATAAAATCCCGCCTGGCCGGGCAGGTTTGGCCAGGATACTGGAATTTCTTTCCAGGGGGTACGGCGTCGGGGTCCGGACCCGGAATTCCGCCTTCAGACGCGGGATATTACCCCAAAGAAAACTCCCCTGCCGAGTCATATCCATCGGGAACCTCACCGCAGGAGGAACAGGCAAAACACCCATGACCCTGTACGTTGCGCAGAGAATCCGGGACATGGGGTATGCCGCTGCCGTGGTTTCCAGGGGATATATGGGGCATTTTGAGAAACACGGCGGAATTGTCAGTGACGGCAGTACCACCCTGTGTAGCCTCCGGGAGTCAGGGGACGAACCCTTTATGCTGGCCCGGATACTGAGCGATGTACCGGTCGTTGTTGGAAAGGACAGGTATGGGGCCGGGATGACGGCTGTCAACAGGTTTTCCCCGGATGTGATAATCCTGGACGACGCCTTTCAGCACCAGGGACTCTACCGTGACCTGAATCTGGTCCTGGTGGATCGGAAAGCCCCCCTTGGCAACGGTCACCTTCTTCCCCGGGGCAGACTTCGGGAACCCTTGACATCCCTTTCCAGGAGCCATGCTGTTATTTTTACCCGGGCGGACAGGGCCGGTCGAGACCTGGAGGCTGAACAGGCAATTATCCGGGCCTGCAAAAACAGGCGACCGGTTTTTTTTGCCACTCATCTTCCAGTGGTCTGTGAGCCACCAGCCTGGAGGTCAACTGGTGCGGTTATGCACCGGGGAAAATTTCCTGCCAGTGATTTCAGTAATAAAACAGGTTTGTTGGTATCTGCCATCGCCGACAATGCTGGCTTCCGGAAAACGTGTGAAAACATGGGGCTTAAGGTCAAGGGACATATTGAGTTTCCGGACCATTACTGGTATAAGAACAGGGATCTGGAAACGATTGCCGAGCGATTTGTCCGAAGTTCGGCAGACATTCTGGTCACAACGGAAAAGGACGCAGTAAAATTTCCAGATAGCCTTCCCGGTGAACCGGAACTGGTGGTGCTGGGAGTACGCATCGGGTTTGACCCGGCCGGGGTCAAAGCATTTGACCAAATGATCGAAGCGGTGATAAAGGGGTAGTAATCCAGGAATCATGACAGCAAAAGATCGATGGATATATAAACTGCTTTCAATGATGGTGGCGGTCCTTGGGCGTCTTTCCCTGGACAGGGGACGGTCTGTTTCCGCGGTTCTCGGAGGCGTCTGGTTCACCCTGGACCGGCATCACAGTAAGATCACCGTGGATAACCTCACCTGGGCTTATGGCACCACCATGAACAGGGACAGGGTCCTCCGGCTGGCACGCAGAGTTTTTGCCAACACTGTGCGGATGCTCTTTGAATATGCCTGGTATTACACCACGGGCATCAAGAACTGTGACCGGTATTTATCGTTCCGGGGGATAGAACACCTGGCCCGGGCACATTCAAGGGGGAAAGGTGTCCTGTGTCTGTCAGGACACCTGGGTAACTGGGAAATGGCCGTGTCAGCGGTGCCCCTGACCCGGCTTCCCGTAAGCGCAGTGTACAGGACGATCAAATCAAAGGCCATGGACGCCTTTATTTACGATAACAGGGCCAGGGCAGGCTGCCGCCTGTTTCCTCTCCATCATGCCCTGGACGCTGTGATGGAGGCCCTGGACAGGGGAGATCTGGTGGGGCTTCTGGTGGATCAGAACTCGGGGCACAATAAGGGCGTTTTTGTCGATTTTTTCGGAAGAAAGGCATGTTCAAGCAAAGGACTCGCCAGGCTTGCCCTGTCAACCGGTGCTCCTGTGGTACCGGTGTTTATTTATCGTGAAAAGAGCAGATATGTAATGGAAGCCCAGCCAGAGCTTCCCCTGGTATTCACCGGTGATGAGAACACCGATGTCCGGGTAAACACACAGAACTACCAGATGGTCATTGAAACAATGGTCCGGCGTTATCCGGATCAATGGTTCTGGATTCATAAACGATGGAAGACCCGTCCCTTAAATCAGGACTGATCCTTCTTTAAAGTGCCACGCAGGGGATCCGTCGTTTAAAAGGGTTCTCCGGAGATACAGGTCAATGCTTTCAGAGACTACCCTAAAACGCTATGGAACCGGTTTTTTCCTGCTGTTTTCCTTTACCATTTTTGTTGCCAAGGCACCCATCAACATCTCCAGCGGTCTCTTGCTTCTGACCACGCTTATCTTCCTTTACCGGTGTCCCGGCTCCAGGGAAATCTTCAGATATTACTATGTCCGGGTCTGTCTTTTTCCCCTTATCCTGGGCCTGGTCCTCAGTTTTTTCTCCCTGGAAGGTCCTTTGGCTTTTATAGGGTTTCTGCACAGATACCGGTTCTTTTTCCTGGTGGTTCCCTTTGCGCTGTTCATCACCGAATACCGGCACCTGGAAAAGCTGTTCCGCCTCATGAACGTGGCAGCCTGCCTTGATGTTGTCTACTGTATGCTGAACTCCGACTTCAGTGACATGTTCAGCCACTTTTACGGGTATCACAAATTCGGCCGCAATTCGGACATGCTTTTTTCCATCTGCCTGTTCAACCTGCTGTACCTGATAGGTCTGGTGCTCCTGAAACAATTCAATCAGAACAGACGCATCAACATCCTCTTGAGTCTCAATACCGCCCTGCTGTTTGTCGGTGTGGTGCTACTCGGGGAGCGTGGCGCGTGGATAGGGTTTTACTTCGGCCTGTTTATCTTTCTCATGATCTATTCCAGAAAGCTTCTGTTTCTTATTGTCGTCATCTCCTTGATGGCACCTTTTTACACCCCTGATGTGGCCATGCAGCGCCTGAAATCCATCGTGGACGTAACCCATTTTTCCAATGACATACGGCTGAGGCTCTACCGAGCGGGGTTTGACTACCTGGTGGAAACCAACCGTTTTGTGACCGGTACGGGTGTGGAAAATGTGCAAAAGGAAGTGGATGTCTTTTTTGAGACCAAGCCCAAAGCCTATCAGGATGAGTACTATCAGACGTTCAAGGATCATCCCGGGAATTTCCATAACAGTTTTCTCCAGATGGCGGTGGAGGGCGGAGTTCTGTTTCTTTTATCCTATCTTCTGGCCATGGGGCTTCTGCTTGTAAGACTTGCCAGGAAAGCCAGGGATATGAAGGATGGGGACAGGCTCATTATCAAGGCCATCGTGTCCGTTTCCGCAGGTTTTCTGTTATCCCAGTTTTTCCACGAAGAGCTGTTCAGGTATGGAGGGCTGGTATTCATGATTTTGCTCTATGCCGGCTGTTACATTGAAAAATCAAACTCAGATGATCTTGTCAGAGGCATATGATGGCTGTCCTGCCCGGGACCGGTTTAACCCATACAGATTTACGGTTTAAAGAGGGATGACTATCCGCTGCGTGGCTGTTACCGCTTACAGCGACATTGCTGAAGCGCATTTGTTCATCGGACTTGTGCAATCAGGCTGCAGGGTCACGGTCCTGTGCCCGGAAGACGCACCGCACTGCCGGCTGATGGCTGCCGGCGGGGTGGATCTCTATCCCCTGCGTCTTAACAGAAGGGTGGACACCAGGGGGATCGCCCTTATCCGGCACCACCTGAAATCCATGGATGCCAGGATTCTTCATCTTTTCAACAACAAGGCCGTGACCAACGGCCTCCTCGCAGCCACGGGTCTTGATGTCCGCGTCATTGCCTATCGGGGGGTGTCAGGGAGGGAGAAGCTTTACAGTCCCTATGCCTGGCTGACCTACCTGAACCCCAGGATCAAGCGGGTCGTCTGCGTTTCAGAGGCGGTTCGAAGGGCCTATGATGACATGTCAGTCATGGGCATTGGGCCAAGCCAAGAGAGGTTTGTAACCATCTACAAGGGCCATTCCCAGGATTGGTACCACCCGTTACCCCAGGGATTATCGGGTTTCGGTGTTCCTTCGGATGCCTTTGTGGTCGGCACAATTGCAACCATGCGCTCCCGAAATCCCAAGGGAATTCCCGAGCTCCTGGAGGCTGTCAGATACATGGATGAATCAATCCATGTCATTATTGTCGGACAGATGGATGAAAAGCGGATAAACCGGATCCCGGGCAGGGAAAAGTGGCAGGGCAGGGTTCATTTTACCGGTATGAGGCGGGATGCTTCGGCCATTATCGGTTGTGCCAGTGTTTATGTCCTGCCGTCGGTCAAAAAAGAAGGGCTTCCAAAGACAGTTATCGAAGCCATGGCCCAGGGGGTTCCCCCTGTTGTCACCGATGCGGGAGGCAGTCCTGAACTGGTGGTCCACGGGAAGAGCGGCCTGGTGATACCGGCCGGGGACGTGCGCGCCATATCCGATGCTGTCATGAAGCTGAAAAATGATGCCGCTCTCAGGGCAAGCATGGGGATTGCCGCCAGGGAGCGTATCGCCAGCCATTTCCACTACCAGACAACCGTGGACAAAACCCTGGCCCTGTACCGCGAACTGGCTGGGTCCTGAGCATTACAGGATTGAAATTGTGAAAACTGATCTGTTGTTTAGACAAAGGGGCGTATGAACATCTGCCACATCAATCTGGCGGGCGGTTTCCGCGGCGGGGAGCGCCAGACCTGGCTGCTGGTCAAAGCACTGGCAGGGCAGGTGAATCAGACCGTGGTCCTGAGAAAAGGGTCTGCCCTGGTTCCGGAAATGAAAAAAATCCCGGAGGTCCGGGTGCAGGAGATCGGAAAGCCCTTTTTCATCCATGCACCCATGCTCAGGGGGTTTTCCCTGGTCCATGCCCATGAGGCAAAGGCTGCCCACCTGGCCTGGTTCATCCATTGTATGGACAGGACGCCCTACGTGATTACCCGGCGGGTTGTGAAGCCGCCGAAACACCGTTTCTTCTTCTCCAGGGTCTATGCCCGGGCCGCACAGGTGGTCGCCATCTCCAGCCAGGTCGCACAGGTTCTGGAAACCATTTGCCCGGCATTGTCCTTGGAGGTTGTGTTCAGTTCCTTTTCATCCCTGCCCCGGGACGAAACCCATGTCACGCTGCTCCGCCAGACTTACAAGGATAAATTTGTGGTGGGTCATGTGGGGGCCCTGGTCAACAAGGACAAGGGGCAGGTTCATCTTATCCGTGCAGCCCGGCGTATTGCTGAAAAAGTTCCGGATATCCGTTTTCTGTTTCTGGGATCCGGTTGTGATGAGGACTGGTTCCGCCGGGAAGCTTCGGGTTGTGCCGCCATTGAATTCCTGGGCTTCAGAGAAGATGTGGGTGATTATTACAGCCTGTTCGACCTGTTTGTATTTCCGTCACTGGACGAGGGCCTGGGTTCAGCAATTCTGGATGCCTTTTATTTCAGGGTTCCCGTGATCGCATCCAGGACAGGCGGCATCCCGGACGTGGTGTCCCACGGCAGTACAGGTATTCTGGTAACGCCCAGAAACGAACAGGAGCTGCATGACACCATCCTGGAACTCTACCAGGATCCCGGGCTGCGCAGGCGATTGGTTGATGAGGCCCGCCAGTCCCTGGAACGGTTCGATATCACAGGTGCAGCCAAGAGCTATCTCGCCATTTACGGGTCTGCTGTGTCACAGGCCGGCAGGAGGGACCGGATATGAAAATCCTGATCGTCCAGACCAGTTTCCTGGGTGACACCATCTTGTCCACTCCGGTCATCAAGGCGGTGAAAGGGCTCTTTCCCGATGCTTCCCTCACGGTGATGACCACACCCCTTGCAGCCGGTCTCCTGGCCTCTGATCCCCTTATAGATGCCATTATCCCCTTTGATAAGCGCAGGGCCGAAAAAGGGGTGACAGGGCTGTTAATAAAAGCCCGGGAAATCAGGCGCATGGGGTTTGACAGGGTTTATTCCCTGCACCGGTCACCTCGGACCTCCCTGCTCCTTTTTCTGGCCCGAATCCCTGTGCGCATAGGGTTTTCCGATGCCAGGCTCAGTTTCCTGTACACCGGGACAGCAGTCCGGTCAAGGGGGGTACATGCTGTTACCAGCAATCTGTCCCTGGTAACCAAAGACATGAAGCCGGGCACGATAGATGATGATATGAGGCTCTTTCCTCCGCCGGCAGCCCGGGTGAATCCGGAAGTCCTCCGGAAACTGCCTGCAGCCGGGACCTATGCTGTGCTGGCTCCTGGAAGCGCCTGGAAAACAAAACAGTGGCACCCGGAGGGTTATGCCGCGGTTGCCGGAGCATTGGGCAGGGAAGGGGTGCCTGTGGTCCTCATCGGTGCTGGAGACGAAACCCGGGTATGCCGTCAGATAAGGGATCAGGTTCCGGAAGTGGTAGACCTGTCCGGGCGGGTTTCTCTGACCGACACCCTCTATGTCATGGCAAACTGCTGCCTGGCCCTGTGCAACGACAGCATGGCCCTGCATATGGCTTCTGCCTTGAAAAGACCGACTGTGGCCGTGTTCTGTGCCACCTCGCCGGCATTCGGGTTCGGTCCCTGGAAAAATTCCAAGGCTGTTGTGGCCGAAGCCCAGGGTCTTGACTGCAAACCCTGCAGGCGTCATGGCAGTCAGGCTTGCCCCTCGGGAACCGAACTTTGCATGCACCTGTCCCATGACATTGTGTTCAATGCCTGCCTCACGGTCCTGGACCGGCAAGAGCGGGAGGGCTCATGATCCTGAGACCGTTGCTCCGGAAGGATTCCTGCTGTTTTGATGCTTCGGTGACTGAAAGTTTTCATGATCCGTACCTGGTCGGGTCGTCTGTTCCTCTGGGACATGAGCAGGTTCAGACCATTATCCGGAGCCTGGCAGAGCCCCTTCAACCGTTCTTATCCGGCAGTAACAATCAGACCACGGGTCCAAGCAGTATTCAGGCTCCCCAGGACAGGACGTATCCCCTGGGTGGACGGGCACTGCTCACCAGGATCAATCTCCAGGGTGTGGGACCGGTGGTGATAAAACCCTATATCCGGGGAGGTCTTGTGGAGCGGATTTTCAGGGACCGTCATTTCCGTTTAGGACCCTGGGGGGGCATCCGGGCAAAATCACGGGCCAGGCAGGAGTATGATTTTCTGAGAATGGCCATGGGTACCGGTGTCCAGGTTCCGGAACCTGTTGGATACGCGGTCAGGGGCTTGAGCGTTTACCGCTGCTGGCTGATCACCCGGGAAATCCCCAACGCCAGAACCCTTGCGGAGTTGAGCCTGGAGGATCCCGGGCAGGCGGAAGCCCTCATGGACCCGGTTCTGGCCCAGGTCAGGCTCCTGGTGGAAAGGGGCATGGTACATGTGGATCTCCATCCGGGTAATGTCCTGGTGGATCAGGAGGGCAGGGCTGTGATCATTGATTTTGACAAGGCTTTTGTAACCACCGAGCCAAGGAACCAGCTGGTCTTCCTTTACAAAAAGCGCTGGCACAGGGCGGTTGTCAGGCATCGTCTGCCAGGGATGCTGTATGAAAAATTCCTGAAAGGTCTCCCATGATCACCAAGGTATGAGTTGTTTTTGTTGACGCCCTGCCATCATTTGTCTATAAACTGACCTATCTGTTACAGGGTAAGGGCAATTACAATCAGGCAGCCGGCATCGTCAGTTTTGGACGCCGATCAGCCCGGTCACGCGTTCGGAGCGGCTTTATCATTGTTCCTGTCTGTGCCGGCCATTACTTTCCAATGGTTCAAGGACAATCAATTTAGGAGGTATTATGCGAAAACTTGTTTTCTGGTCAGTGGGTGTCATGTTCGTGCTATGGAGCCAGGTGGCTTTTGCAGGTGAAATTTCGGTGGGGTCCGTGACACCGCTCACGGGAAAACTTGCCGTTTACGGTGAAGGTTTTCAACAGGCGATGCTTCTTGCGGCAGATGAAATCAATGCTGGTGGAGGTATTCACGGTGATACGCTGAAAATTGTGTTTGAAGACAATAATTCCACATCAAACGGGTCCGTGTCTGCCATACGGAAACTGATAACCATAGATAAACTCCCCCTTATATTCGGACCGGCAGCCAGTTCCAATTTCCTTGCCGTATGTCCCATTGCCGAGCAGAACAAGACCATTCTTTTCGGGGCCGAAAGTGCTGCTGCAGAAATCACCAAGTGCGGTTCCTACGTGTTCAGGGTGTTCCCCTCGGATCTTCTCCAGGGCATCGGCGTTGCGGGCCTCACCGAATCCCTGGGATACAAGGAGGTTGTCCTTACCTATGTCAACAATGACTGGGGAGTTGGACTGGCTGAGGTATTCAAGGAAAAATTCACTGCAGCCGGCGGAAAGATCATCGACGAACTGCCCCATGGGGAAGGCAAAACCGATTACCGGAGTGAAGTCATGAGGATGAAAAGCCATAGTCCCAAGGTCATCGTCAATCTCACCTACATCAAGGAGGGGGCCACGATCCTGAAGCAGGCCTATGAAACCGGGCTCAAGGTGCAGTGGCTCATGGGGTCGGCATCCAAGTCTCCCAAACTCGTGGAACTTGCAGGCGAGGCATCGGAAGGCGTTATCGGAACCTATCCCACCTTTTCTCAGGATACCCCCCAGTATCTGGCCTATAAGACTGCATGGGAGAAAAAATACCCGGAAAAAAAGACCCCCATATTCGGTGAATATAATTACGATATGGTGAAACTGACTGCCCTGGCCCTGAATTCTGCCAAGTCCTACACTGCTGAAGATATCAGGGAAGCGTTGGTGAAAGTAAGCCAGGGATATATGGGAGCCACGGGAGAGAAGTCCTTTGACGAAAACGGTGATGTCGGGGCAACCTACGGCAGATGGACAGTCAAGGGCGGCAGCATTGTCGACTACAAGTAGGCTCTGAATAAATAATGCCGGTTGTCCCCTCCCAGAAAAAGGCGGCGCCGGCAGTCTGACACAGTTCAGGGGCTCAGAATGCTTTGTCCGGGTTCTGGGCCCCTTGTTTCCATAAGCAGTTAACAGAGTGATTCATATGACGGTTTTTTATGTCCAGCTTATTGTGAACGGAATCATTGCCGGGTCCATTTATGCCATGTTTGCCGTTGGACTGACCATGGTTTACGGTGTGTTCAAATTCATTAATTTTTCCCATGGAGAACTCATCACCTGGGGAGCTTACCTGGGGCTCATGTTCATATCGCCGCCATTTTCTTTGCCTTTGTATCTTGCGGCTGTTCCGGCGCTTACCCTCACTGTGGGGATAGGACTTGCCCAGGACCGGTTCATCTACAGGCCCCTGCGCCAGAAAAATCCCATATCGATCCTCATCGCCTCCATAGGTCTGTCCTACATGCTCAGGAACGCCATACGGCTTTTCTGGGGATCCGATCTCAGGACCTTTCAGATGCCCCTGTCACAAGGGCTTCAATTCTCGGGTATCTACATCACCAGACCCCAGGTGCTCATGGTCCTGTCTGCTCTAGTTTTTCTGGGGACCCTCTATATCATCCTGACAAAAACGCTGCTCGGAAAATCCCTGAGGGCTTTGTCGGACAATATGGAACTTGCGGCAATCATGGGAATCAATATGGAAAAGGTTACCGCAGCCGTATGGATACTGGCATCGCTGTTTGCCGGCTCAGGAGGCATTCTGCTGGCGATGGATACCAGCATGGAGCCGATGATGGGCATGGCCAGCCTGATCAAAGCCTTTGCAGCGGTCCTCCTCGGGGGGGCCGGGAATGTGTGGGGGGCGTTGCTCGGGGGGCTGTTCATCGGAATTACCGAAAATGTAAGTGTTGCCTTCATCTCACCGGATTACAAGGATTTTATTGCCTTTGCCGTTATCTTCGGAATTCTTCTGGTAAAGCCCAGGGGAATTTTCGGGATAATGGGAGGGATGCGCTGATCATGGATTATATCTGTCACATCCTAGTCATTGCTCTGATCTATTCGTTGTTTGCCCTTTCCCTGAACCTGGAGCTGGGATTTGCAGGGCTGTATAATTTCGGCCACATCGCATTTTTCGGAATGGGGGCTTATGTTTCGGCCATCGGTTCCCTGAACGGTGTTCCTGTCCCCCTGGCAATGCTGACTGCCATGGCAGTGGCAGGCGCGGCCGGGGGATTGCTGTCCGTTCCCACCCTGCGCCTTTCTGGCGACTATTTCGGTATCGCAACCCTTGTCTTTGCCGAAATGGTTCACCTGATACTGCTCAATGAAAGGGAGATAACCCGGGGTCCCATGGGCCTGCCCAATATCCCGAGACCCGGGTGGATCGGGGCCGGGCCGGAAAGCCTGCCGGTGTTCATGGTCTTTACCGCCCTGGTTGTCCTTGTTTCGTTTGCACTGCTGTACCGGATTTCCAGCTCACCATTTGGCAGGGCCCTGAAGGTTGTAAGGGAGGATGAATTCGTGGCCCAGGCCCTGGGAAAAAACACCTTTGCCCTGAAATCCAAGGCAATGATAACCGGCTCTTGTTTTGCCGGTCTTGCCGGAGCGCTCTGGGCCCATTACATCACTTATATCAGTCCTTCGGATTTTACCCTGACAGAGACCATTCTGGTCCTCCTGTGCGTTGTGCTCGGGGGAAAGGGAACACAGACCGGGCCGTTTGTCGGCGCTTTCACCATCGTCTTTTTCGGCGAGTTTGTTCGGTTCATTCCGATTCCAGCCGAGTTCACACGGTTTGTTGCCCCTATCCAGGGGATGGTCTACGGGTTCATCCTGATCGTCATCATGTTGAAACGTCCCCAGGGAATCATACCGGAGTCAAAGCCATGAAAAAGCCACCCATCCTTACCCTGGAAAACGTATCCAAGAGCTTCGGGGCTCTCATGGCTGTAAATGATGTTTCCTTCAGCCTTGAGGGATCCGGCATTTCAGGTCTGATCGGTCCCAATGGGAGCGGCAAGACCACCCTGTTTCACCTTATTACCGGTTTTTATAAACTGGACACCGGCTCTGTTTTTTTTCAGGGGCAGCTGATTTCAGGACTTCCTCCCCATGTCCTGGGGCGTATGGGTATCGTGCGGACCTTCCAGCAGACACGGGTGCTGCCTTTTTTGTCTACCCTGGACAACCTGATGGCGGCTGCCCCGAATCAGGCAGGAGAATCCATCCTTCCCTTGTTTTTTTCCCACTCAACTGTCCGGATGCAGGAGGAGAAGAGCAGAGAAAAGGCCGTTTCGATCCTTGAAACCCTGAATCTTTCGAGCATGTGCCATCTTTCGGCGGGTGATCTAAGTTACGGTCAGCAGAAACTCCTGGAAATCGGCAGGGTACTGATGGCGGACCCGAAGCTGATCATCCTGGACGAACCCACCGCAGGGATTAATCCCAGTCTGATACGTCACCTGGTGGCCATTCTCAAACGGTTGAAAGACCAGGGGATACCCATCTTTCTCATCGAGCATAACATGCCCCTGGTCTCTGAAATCTGCGACTCCCTCTTTGTCATGGATTCTGGAAGCCTTATTTTTTCGGGTAGGCCGGAAGCCGTGAAAACCAATGAACGTGTCATTGAAGCCTATCTCGGGAGGCAGACCCATGCTGCTGAAGATTGATTCCATAACTGCAGGTTACGGCCATGCACCTGTCCTTACAGATCTGAGTCTTGACGTTGCCCAGGGGGAAGTTGTCTGCATCATCGGGCCCAATGGTGCCGGAAAGTCGACAGTCCTTCGAACCGTGGCCGGACAGCTTGTGCCGTCCAGGGGGACCGTCAGTTTCAAAGGAGAGGACATTACCCGGATGGGTATGGCTGACAGGGGAAAACAAGGGCTGGTGTTCATACCCCAGGGGATTAATGTGTTCCCCAACCTCACCATTATCGAGAACCTTGAGATAGCCGGAACACAACTTGATGATAAACAGAGCCTGAACCAGGCCATCCGGGAGGTGTTGGACAGGTATCCTGTCCTTGGGAAAAAGCGGCATGCTTTTGCCAGGGACTTGTCCGGGGGGGAACGCCAGATCCTGGCCCTGAGCCGGTCAAGACTGCTCACTCCGGACCTGGTTCTCCTGGACGAGCCTTCCCTGGGGCTTGCCCCCATTGTGGTGGACATGATCTTTGATGAGATCAGGGCCATTGCCCAGCGCGGTGCTTCTGTCCTGCTGGTGGAGCAGAATGCCCGTAAAGGCCTGTCCATCAGTCACAGGGGGTATGTGCTGGAACTGGGCCGGAACCGTCTTGACGGAACCGGTAAAGAACTCCTGGGCAGTGACGAGGTACGCAGGCTTTACCTGGGAGGGTGATCATGCTCTGCATCCCCGCTTGATTCCACAAAAGACCCCGGTCGCTTTCGATTCATGTTTTTCCTCTATTTTCCCCCTGAAAAATTTTATCACTATGGAATGGATGTTGCTAGTGTATATTTTAGTTGTTTAAATAAATATTTCATTTGTAGCAAACATAACAAGGTCTTTCAACAGGAGGAAAAAATGAAGCAAAAATATTCATCACGAAAAATGTCCATCAAGTTTGGGGTCCTGCTTCTGGTTGTGCTTGTGGCCGCTTCAGACGCAAGCGCTCTTCAGTTCAGCGTTCAGCAACCCCCTGAACTTGCAGGTGCCCTGAAACCCTATGGGACCGTTGGTCCAACACCCGGGCACCCGTATTCGATGTCTGGGGATCTGTACGCAGAACCCTTCGATATTACCATGGATTATGACGACGACGGTGTGGCGGACTGGTACAGCAGAGCGTACTGCGTCGACTTCTACGGCATAAACCGTTACGATACCGACTACGATGCCATGATCGAACCCATTGGGAACTATGCCAACATTGATTATGTGGCCTGGCTCATGGACAGTTTCTCAACCGGGATGGACAATGGATTTACCCAGCCTTTTGGAGAGATATGGGAGGCGGAAGTGGCCCTCCAGCTTGCCATCTGGAATGTGGTTTATAACCTCAGTGTTGACGGGAATACGGCAGCATTCTCCGATACCTTCAGTTTTACCGGGCCAACAGATAACGTTGAATCCCTGGTAGACCAGTATTTATTGGCACTCACGGGTTTTGTGGCAACCGGGGCCTCTCCTTCGGACTCACTGCATTTCGGGTATGCTGTTATCACACCGTTGGTGGATGGCAATTATAATGGCCAGAGAATGGTATACGCCGTTGATACCACTGAACCGGTTCCCGAGCCTGCCACCCTTGTTTTAACGGGTTTCGGACTGCTTAGCCTGGCCTGGAGGGTTTTTCGGAAACGTATAGAGAAAAATCTCAGTCGAAAAAGTATTGTGTAATTAATGTAATATTATTGGATATAATATTACACAATATAACTGTAATTAAATGATAGCATATTGCACAATAAATTGATTAAATTTGGCTTCATCGCTTAATTCAATATAAAAATTAAATTCTAGTGCTGTGCCGTATGATACACTTAAATAATTAAGTATCGGGATAGAATTTCAGCATCCTGTTCCCTTGGTAAACAGCATAGAGCAGGAAAGGGGGTGTCAATTATCTGGATTTGGGTGGTTTTCAGGTAAGGGGCAGCCCCTTCCTGTTTTCCCGGGCATCATTCCCGGTCAGAGTGGCTTCAGCGGGAAGGGGTTTTGAGCTCATCCAGGAGAGCATCCAGGACATCCCCGGGAAGAATCGTCTCCATGCATCTGGGTTCAATGCAGTGTTTACGGTTGCACGGTGAGCAGGACAGGGGGTTTTTGACTACCCGGCCGGAATAGGGGCCTGTCCGGGACGGGTTGGAAGGGCCGAAAAGTGCAACCAGCGGAATCCCCAGGGCAGAGGCAAGGTGCATGGGGCCTGTATCGCAGCTGACAACGCAGCTGGCATTGCCGATGACGTGGACCAGCTGGGGAAGCGTTGTCCTGCCTGTGAGATCAAATATCCGGGTCCCGGCCATATCCATGATCCGCACTGCTTTGACCATGTCTTCCCGGCCCCCGGTCAGGACCGGTACCAGGTCCAGTGTCTGGAAAACCTCTCCTGCAAGGGCGGCAAAATATTCCGGTTTCCACTGGTTGGCAGGTTTTGTTGCGCCGATGTTGAGCACGGCATAGGATTCCGGAAGTCCGGGAAACGGATCCGAAGTACCCTGTATCTGCCAGTCAACGTTTTTTGGAAAGGCTCCCAGGGCAGCACCGAATTCCAGATACTGGGTCAGCATGTGGGCATGGGGATCGGATGGGGGGATACGTTCAAAGGGAAAGATCCAGGACATCTCCTTGCACCGGGCCCTATCAAATCCCAGTCGGCGACGTGTTCTGGCCGCCATGGCAAAGAGTCCTGATTTCAGGATTCTCTGGAGATCCAGGGTCACATCGTACCGGGTTTCCCGTATCTGGCGTGCAGCATCCAGAACAGAATCCAGCCCCTTTTTCTTGTTAAAACAGATGGCCCTGTCCACACACGGGTGGCCAGCGACCAGCGGGAAACTCAACGGGGCCACCAGCCAGTCTATGCTGCATCCCAGTTCCTGCTTCAGGGCAACAGCCAGGGGCAGGGTGTTGATGACATCCCCCAGGGCACCCAGTTTGATGATCAGGATTCTATCGGGCACGGACGGTCATCTCCCAGAGCTTGAAATATTTGAGACTGACCCCAAACGCCGACACACAAGCCAGCACCAGCCCATGCTTTCCATCAAGGAAACCCATCTCCAGCACGTACATTCGTATGAATTTAAACAGCCCCCGGAGAACGGGTTTGATAATTCCGCAGGTTTTGCCCCTGGCCGCAAGTTTTTCAGCTCCCAGCCTGGAGTAAAGGTTCATCTTTTCCATGTGGGTTGCCAGATCTGGATAGGAGTGGTGGAAAAGGCAGGGTTCAAGGCGTTTTGCATCTCCCTGGATCTGTACCTGCTCATGGATCATATCGTCGCTGAACCTGCCGTAATTCCGGTTGAACAGCCGCAGGGGATAGTCTTTTTTCCACCCGGAAAACCGTATGAGCCTGCCCAGGTAAAAGGTCTGTCTGCGGATGTGAAAACCTGCAGCAACATGGGGATTCAGGTCCAGGCCGAGAATGCATTGCCTGAGACCTTCTGACACAACCTCATCGGCATCCAGGGACAGGACCCAGTCACAGGCGGTCTGGTCCACGCATATCTGCTTGGTTTTCCCGAATCCATGCCATCCGGGTTCCACAACGCGGCATCCCATTTCCCTGCAGATGGCAACGGTCCTGTCAGTGGATCCTGTGTCGGCCACAACAATGTCCTGGGCCCATGATACGGACTCAAGACAGCGCCGGATGCAGTCCTCCTCATTTTTGGTGATAATAGCCACGGAAATTCCAGGGAGGGTCATGGGGATATTCCAGGGTCAGGTTGGGCAGGTATGGATTGCTGCCAGGGTTTTCAAAGTCTTTCCCCCAGGTGTCTGGAGGTCTCAATGCGGTGGATATCTTCGGGTGCGTCCACTTCTGGTGAATCAAATTGAGTTATCACCACCTTGATCCGGAATCCGTGTTCGAGCACCCGGAGCTGTTCGAGTTTTTCAACGTTTTCAAGAGTTCCGGAGTCAAGCTCTGCGACCGTGTCCAGGAACGCCTTGGTATAGGCATAGAATCCCAGGTGCTTGAAAGTGGCCGCCTGGGTGCCCGGATCCCTGGGAAAGGGGATGCGGGCCCTGGAAAAATACAGGGCATACCCTGACCGGTCAAAGGTCACCTTTACATCCTTGGGGTCTTCAAGCTCCCTGGGATCGACAATCCTGTAGGCAAGGGTCGACATGCCCAGTCCCGGTTCCAGGGAAAAGGGGCGGATCAGGTCGTCAATGCATTCAGGCATGAAAACCGGCTGGTCTCCCTGGATGTTGACCACCACATCCCTGGGGGAAACACCCAGCATGTCCGTTGCCCGGGCCACCCGGTCAGTTCCTGAACGCAACTCCGATGCGGTCATGATGACCTCGATGCCGCAGGCCGTAACCGTTTCAGCAATTCGGTCATCATCGGTGGCCACAACCACCCTGTGGATGTTCCTGGCTTTGGCTGCCTGCTCGGCGACCCTCTGGATCATGGGTTTTCCGGCGATTATGGCCAGGGGCTTACCCGGGAACCGGGATGATCCGTATCTGGATGGAATAACGGCTATATTCATGATAAAGGTTTCTGCTGTTACATGTTCAGGAACAGGGACCTGGCTTTGTCCCGGGTCATGATCTGTTTCCAGTTCTTGCCAAGGCAGTTTTCCCACAGGGGCTCAAGCCCCAGGGCTACGGTGATCATTTTTTCCATGCCTGCTTCGTCCATCCCTTTGACCAGGTTCCGGGGGAGTTGCATGCCATGGCGTTTCATCATGGCCCTGAACTCCGCCACACCTTCAGGGTAGAACTCTTCCAGGTGGTCAAAGGTGATGCAGCATCCGATGCCGTGATGGGTTCCAAGGATGTATGACAGGCCGTAGGACAGGGCGTGGCAGGCGCCGACCTGGGAGTAGGCGATGCTCATGCCGCCGAAAAAGGAGGCCATCATGAGCTTGTCGTCGGCATCAGGCGTGTCCCCAAGAAATACCTGGCGGCACAGGTCCAGGGATTTTTCTCCATAGGAGCGGCTGAACTCATTGAGAAAAGTACCCTGCAGGGATTCGATGCAATGGATATAACAATCCATTCCGGTGTAGAACCACTGGTCCCTGGGTACATCCCGGATCAGTTCAGGGTCCAGAACCACCTGGTCAAAGACCGTGTAGTCTGAGTTGAGACCCAGCTTTCTCTCGGGTCCGGTCAGGACTGCCGTCCGGGAGACTTCGGCCCCGGTTCCGGACAGGGTGGGAACCGCAGCGTGGTAAACGGCCGGAAATTTGATCAAATCCCACCCCTGGTAAAGGGTGGAGGACCCGGGGTTGGTGAGCATCAGGGAAACGGACTTGGCAAGATCCATGGCAGAACCGCCGCCGATGCCGATGACGCCCGAAGGCAGGTCCCCGGCAAACTGCCGAACCTGGTCGGTGAGGCTGTCCACATACCTGGTCTTGGGTTCATCTGCCACGTTCACCCATAGCAGCATGTCACGCTTATGCAATGGAATCCTGGGTTCCAGGTCCTTGCCTTTGAACACATCGTCAACGACAAAAACTATCCAGGCTTTTTCTGTGGTGCGTCTGGGGGCGAGGATGGCGTCGAGCTGGTTGAAGCACCCGCGGCCGAAAACCACATGGGAGATCATCTTGAAATTTCGGAACATAAGTCATCCTTTTAGTACACGGGTGATTCGTTCAATACGCCGGGCAAGGTCCTCCTCAGTCCATGAGAGTTTGATCTGCAGGGACAGGGTGCGACACATCACGGCGTCGGATTCCGGGAGGGATACGGACTTATAGTCGGGCCGATCCTTGACCAGCTCCAGCGGGAGTCTGGCTGAAGCCGAAAGGTTTTTGAAGTGGTGCCATTGTCGGTAATAATGCCAGTTGTTGCCGTACCAGTAAAAACATCCGTCAACCCCTTCCCGGGCCAGGGCAGCAGCTGCTTTGCGCGCGGCTTCCTCGTCGGGCATGAAAAATGAGAGGAAGGTTGCAGAGTCGCCCTCAGGATCAGGAAGGGTTCTGAACCGTACACCGGAACATCCGGCCATGGCCTCTCTTATCCTGGCCTTGTTCTGTTTCTGAAGGGCTATCATGGCGTCCAGTTTCCTGAGCTGGGCCACGCCCACGGCTGCGTTGAGTTCGCTGATCCTGAAGTTGGTTCCGATGATGGGATGGCCGTCGGCGCCTCGGTCATTGCCTCCCAGGTGATCGTGGCCATGGTCTGCAAACTGGTCTGCCCGTTCGTACAATGCCCGGTCATTGGTGATGACGCCGCCGCCTTCGCCGCAGGTCACGGTTTTGACGGCATCAAAGGAAAAACAGCCCATGTTGCCGAAGGTTCCCAGGGCCTGCCCTTTAAAAGTCGCACCCAGGGCCTGGCATGCGTCTTCAATCAAGATGAGCCCCCGCTTTGTGCAAAAGGCGCTGATGTCGTTGATGCGGGCCATGGCCCCGCACATGTGGACCGGGATTACGGCCCTGGTCCTGGGCGTAAGTGCAGCTTCCAGGCGCTCCGGGTTCAGGCACAGGGTCTCGTCGATCTCACCGAAGACCGGCACGGCACCTGCGCTTATAACGGCTTCAACCGTTGCCACAAAGGTAAAAGGTGGAACAATGACCTCATCCCCAGCGCCGATGCCGCAGGCAGCAAGGGCTATGCCCAGAGCGGCGGTGCCGCTGGAACACAGGTGGGCATGGGCCGCTTTGGTGCGAGAGCACAGAAGCTGTTCAAATTCTTTTGCTTTCCAGTGACCTTTTCGGGCCTGGTCAAAGCCGTATCTGAAAAGGACGCCGGTTTCCAACACGTCCATAACCTCTTTTTTTTCTTCATCCCCGAACAGTTCAAAACCCGGCATGGTTATGCCTCCTGAGCCCTTATTATTACTTTAGTTCATTTTTATCCGCAATCTGCCCCACCAGATACCACAACCGACCCGGATCTGGCAAGATGCAGTTTTGCCCCGGCCACGGGTTCAGGTTCAGTCACGCGCCGCCATGCCTGACAGGATCGTTTCAAAGTAGGCGATGGTCCGTTTGAGCCCGTCCGTTAGCCTGGTGGTGGGTTTCCAGCCCAGGACTGTCCTGGCCAGGGTGATGTCCGGGCATCTCCTGTGGGGGTCGTCCACAGGCAGGGGCTTATACACTATGGGTGAGGAAGATCCGGTCATATCAATGATGGTCTCGGCAAGCTGGCGCACGGTGATTTCCTGGGGATTTCCTATGTTGATGGGGCCGGTAACCGTGTCGTCCGTTGCCATCATGGTTTCCATGGCGTCCAGGAGGTCATCCACATATCCGAATGACCGTGTCTGCATGCCATCACCGTACAGGGTAATGGGTTCCCCCCTGAGGGCCTGGATAATGAAATTGGAGACCACCCGGCCGTCGTTTACATGCATGCGCGGGCCATAGGTGTTGAATATGCGGATGACCTTGATACGGGTCCGGTGCTGTCTGTAGTAGTCGAAACACAGGGTTTCGGCACAGCGTTTGCCCACATCATAGCAGGACCTGGGGCCGGTGCAGCTCAGGTTCCCCCGGTAGGTTTCGGGCTGGGGGTGGACTTCCGGGTCCCCGTATACCTCAGATGTCGATGCCTGAAGGATTTTTGCGTTGATCCTTTTGGCCAGACCCAGCATGTTGATCATGCCGTGAACATTGACCTTGGTTGTCTGCACCGGGTCTGTACGGTAATGGATGGGGGATGCCGGGCAGGCCAGATTATAAATCTCGTCGGCTTCCAGATACAGGGGAAAGGTGATGTCGTGGCGGATGAACTCGAACCTTGGGTTGCCCAGCAGATGGGCCACATTGGTACGTGACCCGGTAAAACAATTGTCTACACAGATAACCTCATGGTTTTTCTCAACGAGTCTTTCACAAAGATGGGAACCTATGAAACCGGCTCCGCCCGTAACCAGGATCCGTTTGTTTAAATGCATGGCAAAACTCCTGAAGCCCTATGTAATGAAAGGACTTTCGGGTATGGACCGGCTGTTTTGGAGCCAGGCTAAAGATTAAGTGTAAAAATATCCGGGGGGCCCGGAGCAGAGAGCACACGCTACTGTACACCATTGGAGGGGATCTGTAAATCACAACCATTACAGGCAATCAGGCACCAAAGAGCCTGGTCCGGAAAATAAAAAAAACAGCACCCACCATGCACAGGCCAGCCCAGACAAAATCCCAGCGGAACTCTTCTTTCATGAATATGATGGAAAAGGGGACAAACACGGACAAGGTGATTACCTCCTGGAGGATTTTCAGCTGGGACAGGTTCATGACCCGGTACCCGATCCTGTTGGCCGGTACCTGGAGGCAGTATTCAAACAGGGCTATTCCCCAGGAGACCAGGGCTGCGATCAGCCAGGGTTTGCCTGCCAGGTTCTTGAGGTGACCATACCAGGCAAAGGTCATGAAAACATTGCTGCACACAAGGAGCAGGGTTGACAAAAAGATGGTACGCATACTGCAATCCTCAGGGGTTGTAAATTGTAAATCCTGTCAGGAAAGGTTCTCAACCAGGCAGGATAAAAAACAGACCATATTATTCCTGCATATCTGAATAGTTAACGCCATATTTTTCAATAATTTTTTTATACGCTCCGGACTGTTTGAATTGACCGAGCGCACTTGAGAAATCCTGGCACAACTGTTTCAGATTCTTGGCCCTGGAAAAACCGACATATAATTTCTGGGTGTGTATCGGAGGCTCAAGAAACCGTATCTGTGCCTTAACCCCCATCTTTTCGGCCGATGCATTGACTACGGCCTGGTTTTCGGCAGCCAGGTCATTCCTTCCTGCCAAAAGTTTCTTGATAAGCATCTCTGCGTTATAGGCAGGATCCTTTTTCAGATATACTGCCTTGTCAAAGACATCACCATAGCTGAATCCCATGATAAGGCCGATGCTGTAGCCTGACAGATTCTGATAGTTGCCCCCGAAGGAGATGGGCCTGTCCGTCCTGGTAAAGAATACCGTTCTTGAAAGGCTGATATGATTTTCCGGGAAATAGGCATAGGATTCCCTTTCAGGAGTTTTCAGCAGGGAAACCAGGGCATCGGCCCTGCCCATTTTCAGATCATCCAGACATCGCTTCCAGGGATGGACAACAAATTCCACTTCCACTTCCACATCCAGAGTCTTGAATACGGCTTTGAGTATCTCTATTTCAAATCCTGCAGCCTGGTGCTTGTCCTGATATGTATAGGGGAACCACTCCGTATAGACCACCCGTATTCCAGCTTGCTGCGCATATGTCAGGGAAACGGCAAAAAGGGCTGTCATCAGCGTCAGACAGACAACCAGTACACCCTTTTTCATTATGTTCATCAGTTCCCCTTTCTTGACTTACGGGAATGTGGGGGTTCGACCTTCCGGTGATTTTCCAGGTATCCACCCAGGCGAGAATTTTACCAGGTCCCCGGGCAATAGTCTAAGACAATTTATTCAATGAATGTCTTCTCCGGCTGATTTTCCCGGGAACAGGCTTTTTTTGTCATACAATCATGATCCCAATCAAGGGAAAACTTGACATTTCCCATGGAAAACCTGTTAATCGTGGGTACATCAATGCCAGGATGCATACCGACCAGGGACAGATGCCTGAAAGGAGGCCTGTAATGCCAGATTATGTGGGAGCAGTGGACCAGGGAACAACCAGTACCCGGTTTATCATTTTTGACCGCAAAGGTACCATTGTCGGTCAGGATCAGAAAGAGCACCGCCAGATTTTTGAGAAACCCGGCTGGGTTGAGCATGATCCCATGGAAATATGGACCAACACCCGGGCAGTCATCCGAGGTGCCCTGGAAAAAAGCGGTATCCGGGGAAAGGACCTGGCTGCTGTGGGTGTGACCAACCAGAGGGAAACAGTGATGATCTGGGACCGGGAAACCGGGAAACCATTCTATAACGCCGTAGTATGGCAATGTGCCAGGACCGACGGCATCTGCCGGGACCTTATCAGGGACGGGGGGCAGGACCGTTTCAGAAAAATCACCGGACTCCCTGTGGCAACCTATTTTTCAGGTCCCAAAATCAGGTGGCTTCTGGATCATGTTCCCGAAGCCCGGGAGGCAACCCTCAAGGGTGATGCACTTTACGGAACCATGGATACCTGGGTGATCTGGAACCTGACTGGCGGACCCGGAAGGGGAGCCCATGTTACGGATGTTACCAATGCCAGCCGTACAATGCTCATGGATCTTGCAACCTTGACCTGGAGCCGGGAGATTCTGGATGTTCTGGATATTCCGGACAGGGGGCTTCCCAGCATCGTTCCATCCTCGGATCCTGCAACCTGGGGAACGACCCTGGTTGACGGCCCCCTGGGTGCGGCGGTTCCGGTGTGCGGGAACCTGGGGGATCAGCAGGCAGCCCTGTTCGGCCAGACCTGTTTTGCCCCAGGTGAAGCCAAAAATACCTATGGCACAGGCTGTTTTCTGCTCCTCAACACCGGGGAAAAGCCGGTTGAATCGACCCACGGCCTCCTGACGACCCTGGCCTACCAGATGGGTGGTTCCCGCCCTGTATATGCTCTGGAGGGCTCCATTGCCAATGCCGGTTCCCTGGTTCAGTGGGTCCGGGACAACCTGGGGTTGATCAGTCAGGCATCCGAGATCGAAGCCCTGGCCAGGGCAGTGGATGACAACGGCGATGTGTATTGCGTCCCTGCTTTTTCTGGCCTGTTTGCCCCTTATTGGCGTTCCGATGCCAGGGGGATTATAGCGGGTCTGACCCGGTACGCCAACCGCCACCATATTGCCAGGGCTGTTCTTGAGGCCACAGCTTATCAGACCCTGGACATCGTGGATGCCATGAAGCGTGATTCAGGGGTAGACCTGACAGCCCTGAAAGTCGACGGGGGCATGGTTCACAACAGTCTGCTCATGCAGTTCCAGGCCGATATGCTGAACTCTCCGGTGGTCAGGCCGGGTGTTGCAGAAACCACGGCCCTGGGAGCAGCCTATGCCGCCGGACTTGCCGTGGGATTCTGGTCCGGCATTGACGATCTCAAGGCCAACTGGTCGGTTCATACCACCTGGAAGCCAGGCATGGATGAAGCTCGGAGGCGGCGCTTCCGCAGGGGCTGGAAAAAAGCCGTGGAGCGTACCCTGAACTGGATCGATGAGGATCCGGCCCTTTAAGCAGGATCAGTACAGTTCGTACCGGGCCAGTTTCCCCTCAAGGCCGCCGGCCTTGAGATCCTTTTTCCAGGAGGCCTTGAGTCCCATGCAGCCCATGTACGTGGTATCCCCGAAATAGACATAGGCGGTGGATCCCGTGCATTTCTGTTTCAGGAAATCACCGAACTCCTTGTGAAAGAGTTTCAGGTCCATCTCTTTGCCCATGCGGATGCCGTAGGGCGGGTTGGCTACCAGCACCATGTTGGGCATGGATGGAAGATCCCTGAAATCCATTTGTTCTACGGAAACACTGTTGCCGTTGTGCAGGCCCATGAGGTTGATCCGGGCCGCCCTGACAGCCCTGGGATCCAGGTCGCTTCCGGCAATGGTCCCGTCCTGGATGTTTCTGGTCCCGGCATCGGCATCGGCCTTGACCTGATCCCAGATATCCGGGTTGAAGTCGGGCAGGTACTCGAACCCGAAGGTCGTCCTGAAAGAACCTGCCGGGATACGGCAGTACTGCATCAAGGACTCGCACAGCAGTGTCCCTGACCCGCACATGGGATCATATAGGGGCAGCGATCCGTCCCACCCCGAAAGCCTGATGATTGCAGCCGCAACGGTCTCTTGCATGGGAGCGGTGATGGTCTCTTCCCGGTAACCCCGTTTGTGAAGGGCGCCGCCCGAAGCGTCGATACTGATATCGGCCATGTCCTTTCGGATATGGAGATTGATCTGGATGTCAGGGGACTGGGTGTCCACGTCAGGCCGTTTGCCGGTGAGGTCCCTGAAATAGTCGACAATGGAATCCTTGAGTCTCAGGGAAGCAAACTGGGAATGGTTGATGCTTGAGTCTGAAACATTACTGAAAATGGCAAAGGTGCTCTTCTTTTTGAACAGGGTTTCCCATCGGATCTGTTTTGCCTGACGGTACAGAGTGTCCGTATCCGGGCAGGGAAAAGCAACCAGGGGGGCCAGAATTCGGGAAGCAAGCCTGGACATGTAATTGACCTTGTAGAAGGTCGCCTTGTCTGCCGCGAAATGGATGCCTCGGATGGAGGGTATGATCTGGGTTGCGCCCAGTTCCGTCAGTTCCTTGACCCCTTCCTGGATAAGGTCCTCGGCAATCTGGGCAAAATAGACACCGTCTTTCTGGTAGGTAAATCCAGAGGCATACCGCTGATGCTCCCCGGCTTTTTTTCGAATGGTCTGCTGCGTTAACGTCATGGGTTTTTTTTCATTCCCCTGGGATTGTTGAAAAGTGTTTCAATGATCAGATTACAGGCCGAATCAGTTCCACCCTGTTTGCTTATAATAAACCGCCTGCCCCTGTCCTTCAATAGATTTTTATCCGGCGGAAATCTTAAGGCCTCGAGGATGGCTTCTGCAGCTTGTTTCCAGTTTTCTACACGGGTCGCCGAGCAGGTTGTGAAAATGGCGGGATCGACCCAGCTGAAATCATCAAGATAGGGACCGGTAACCGTAGGTGTCCCGCACACCACCGGTTCCACGAAATTCTGGCCTCCCAGGGGTTTGAGACTTCCACCAACAAAAGCGACGGAAGCCAGGGAATAGGCGCTGCGCAGCTCCCCAAAGGTATCCCAGAGGAGGACTGTGCCAGGCCTGATCTTTTGTCTGGTTTCACTCCTGAGCTGCCAGGTGAACCCAAGGGTTGAAAGCCGGTCTTTCCAGTGCAGAATCCTGTGCATGTGCCTGGGGAACAGGGCCACGACCTGTTCCGGAAAACCTTTCAGGATGGCTTCAAGGAGTTTTTCCGCCTCGGGCTCTTCTTTCATGCGGATGGATGCCAGGATGGTCAGCGGAGTCGACCCGGGCAGCAGATCGCTGACTGCGGTAGCATCGGGGTCCGGATTTTCCGGCAGGATGGCGTCGTATTTGATATTGGACATCTCCCGGACAATGGCCCGGTCAAACAGGGCTGAGAACCTGTCTGCATCGGTCCGGCTGATGGCAAGGATGACGTCCGGTGACAATGGGCGCCACAGCCACCATGTTTTCATATAACAGCTGAAGCTTCTGGCAGACATGCGGGCGTTGATCATCAGGACCGGAATTCTCCGGTTTTTCAGAGCCCACAAAAGGCCCGGCCACAGTTCTGTTTCAAGGAGAACCATGGCCCTGGGGGATACCGTTTCCACGGCACGGTCCATGAGTTCCGGACGGTCAAAGGGGAACCAGGCTGTTTTTACGGTCAGGAAAGGACTTTTTCGGTCATCGGTCCGGGCAGGGGCCAGAATGTCCATCCCCTGGGCCGTGGTCGTGGTGATGAGAACGTTCATGGCACAGGGCGGCCGGAAAAGGCGTACCAGGGTGACGGCCAGGTAGGCTTCACCGGCTGAAGCTGCCTGGATCCAGAGGTCCGCACAGGGCAGATAGGCGTGGGACATGCGACCCGGGGCGCCCTGCCTGAGACGGGGATTCACCCTGAGCAGGGGAATGGAGGTCCTCCACAGAGCTTCATAAGCCGGAATGATCAGTCGTTTGAACAGGTTCATTGATCTGGGAAATCCCTGGGTAATGTTTTAAAGATTGACAATACGGTGTATTATATCACATAATACCTCGCTTATGGATAAAATAGTTAAAAAAGTAATAGGGCCCCGGGAACGGGCGGTTCTGGACCTGATTGCAGTCCATTGGAAGCGCCTGCTCCTTGCCATGGTATGCATGGTGGTGGTGGCCGGGGCCACCTCATTATCAGCCTACCTGGTAAAGCCCATGCTGGATGATATCTTCATGAAAAAAGATGAGGCCATGCTGCTTCTCATCCCCGGGGCTGCCCTGCTGGTGTTCCTGTTCAAAGGTGCGGCCGTGTACGGTCATGAATACCTCATGAGCTATGTGGGTGAGACCATTATCCGGCAACTCCGGAACCTCCTGTACGAACGCATTGTGGATCTGCCCATTGCCTTTTTTCACCAGGAAAAAACCGGTGTGCTCATGTCCAGGATCACCAATGACGTGAATATTGTCAAGGGCATGGTATCAAACTCGGTTACCAGCCTTCTCAGGGATGTATTCACCGTTATAGGGCTCATCGGGGTCATCTTGTACATGAACTGGAAGCTGGCCCTGGGAGCCTTTCTCATCCTACCCCTGGCCTTTTATCCCATTGTCGCTTTTGGTCGAAGGGTCAGGCGGTTCAGCACCGGATGCCAGGAAGCCATGGCAGACCTGAACGTTTTTCTCCATGAAACTTTTTCCGGGATCAAGGTAGTCAAGATCTTTACCCTGGAGTCCTTTGAAAAGGTGCGCTTCCGGGAGAAAACCCAGGCCCTGTTCAGGCTTGAAATGAAATCGGTCATTGCCAAATCCCTGTCCTCCCCGGTCATGGAATTTTTGGGCGGGATCGGCATCGCCTTTATCATCTGGTTCGGGGGCTCTGAAGTTATCAGCGGCCGGTCAACAACAGGCCGTTTTTTTTCATTTCTTACAGCCGTGATGCTCTTGTATGATCCGGTGAAAAAGCTCAGCAAGCTGAACAACACCATCCAGGAGGGACTGGCTGCAGTCACTCGGATTTTCAATGTGGTCGAGCGCACTTCCGATATCAAGGAGGCGGAGAGCCCCATCCTTCTGGACGGCAAATCCTTTGGGGTTTCCTTCAGGGATGTGACCTTTGCCTATGGAGAGGATGATGCACCGGTCCTCTGTCAGATCAACCTGGATGTCAATCCCGGTGAAGTACTGGCCATTGTGGGGATGAGCGGAGGCGGGAAAACATCCCTGGTCAATCTGGTACCCCGTTTTTTTGACGTGACCGGCGGTTCCCTGGTCATCGGCGGAACCGACGTCAGGGATATCTCCCTGGAATCCCTGCGCAAAAATATCTCCATCGTTACCCAGGAACCCATCCTGTTCAATGAAACGGTGCGGGACAATATCCGCTATGGCCGCATGGACGCGACGGATCAGGATATTGAAGAAGCAGCCAGGTCTGCCTATGCCCACGAATTCATCCTGGGGTTTCCCAAGGGGTATGACACCATTATCGGCGAGCTGGGGTCCCGGCTTTCCGGGGGAGAGAAACAGCGGCTGTGTATTGCCCGGGCCCTTATCAAGGATGCTCCCATTCTGATCCTTGACGAAGCCACATCCGCCCTGGATGCCGACGCTGAGCGCCTGGTCCAGAAGGCCCTGAGCAATCTCATGAAAGGCAGGACCACTTTTGTCATTGCCCACCGCCTGTCCACCATAGACCATGCCCACCGGATCATCCTGCTCAAGGATGGACGGATTCACGAACAGGGAACCCATGATTTCCTGATGGAGATCAAGGGTGAGTATTTCAGACTGCAGACCCTGCAGGTTTCCAGGGCATCCAAAGAAAGACAAGGAGAATAATACCCATGGCAGTTTCCGAACAGTTACTGGAGATTCTGGCCTGTCCCAAGTGCAAAGGGGATTTGACCCTGAACCCGGAAAAAAATGGTCTTGTCTGCCAGGCCTGCCGCCTGGTTTACGAGATCAGGGATGATATTCCCATCATGCTCATCGATCAGGCAAAGCCCCTGAACCCATGAGCACGCCGAAAACACCGGATCCGGCAAAGCTCGTGATCAGCCTGCTCATGAACGACAGGGGGATTCTGGAAGGGGTACTGCCCCTCTTGGAAGAGAAGTTCGGTACCGTTGACAGCATCAGTCCGTGGCTGGAGTTCGATTATACCAGTTATTATGTACCGGAAATGGGTACCCCCCTGTTCCGGCGCATGGTGGTGTTCAAATCCCTCGTCAAACAGGATGAGCTGGCCGGTATCAAGGTCTTTACTAACAGCCTGGAAACAAGGTGGGCCCTGGACGGCAAACGGAACCTGAATATCGACCCCGGGTACCTCCTGCTGTCCCGGTTTATCCTTGCCACGGGAAAGGACTATTCCCACAGGATCTACCTGGATCAGGGGATCTACGGGGATCTTACCCTGATCTACAGACAGGGCGGGTACCGGTCCCTGGAATGGACCTATCCGGATTATGCCGGTGAGGCCATAACAGGGTTTCTGCATCATGTCCGAGACAGGTATGCCCTGGAATTGAAACAGTTTCGAGGAGCAAATTCATGAAGAGCATGACCGCTTTTGCCCAGGTGTCCATGGAAACCGGGGCAATAAAGACCCACGTTGAAATACGGTCCTACAACTCCAAGGCTCTGGATGTGGCCATGTATCTGCACAGGTCATGCAGTTGTTTTGAAGATCCCCTCAGGAAGCTGGTGGCCGAACATATTGCCAGGGGGCGGATCGAGCTCAGATTCAACGTGGAGAACAGGGCCGATGATTCGATAAGGTTTCAGGTGGACGATATCCGGGCAAAAGCTTATTTTACAGCATTGACCCACCTGAAAGACCTCCTGAATATTCCATCAGGAGTTACCCTGGATCAGGTCTTGAACCAAAGGGACATCATCCAGCCCTGCGAAGACGATACCCAGACCCAGGACATTGAGCCGGTGATCCGTGATACCGTAACAGCCGCCCTGGTCAGCCTGGACCAGATGCGGGCACAGGAAGGGGAAAACCTGAGGGCTGATCTCGAGTCCCGGTTATCGTTACTCGAAACCGGGCTGGACAGAATCCAGGTTTTGTCTGAAACCATTCCGGCCATGTACAGGTCGCGCCTCCTGGAAAGGATTTCTGCCCTGACCTCGGGAGTGGAAGGGTTTGATCCTGTCCGCCTGTCCCAGGAAGCGGCACTGCTGGCAGACAAGAGCGATATTTCTGAGGAGATCGTCAGGGCCCGCAGTCACATCAAGCAGTTCCGGGAAATCATGGATGCCGCGGAACCCGGTGGGCGCAAGCTCAATTTCATGATCCAGGAATTCAACCGTGAGTTCAATACCATGGGGTCAAAATCAGGTAATGCCAAACTTTCCTATATTGTGGTGGACCTGAAGTCCGAATTGGAAAAAATCAGGGAACAGGTACAAAATATTGAATAACAGATACAAATCAGGTGAACTCATGGAACAGGTGCTTCTGAATCTGGGATTTGGCAATACCGTTGTTGCCTCAAAGGTTGTCACAATCCTTACCCCCAACTCATCACCCATGAAACGGCTCAAGGATGAAGCCAGGGACGAAAAACGCCTGGTGGATGCCACCCATGGCAGAAAAACCAGGGCCATTGTCGTGACGGATAGCAATCATGTCATTCTGTCGGCCATCCAGGCAGAGACCATTGCCCAGAGGTTCATGGCTTTGAGCAAGGATGACACTTCCGCTGAAAAACAACCCGGTTGATCAGGACCTATCCATGACATCATTAAATCCATCCCGGCGCGGCAAGATCATCGTTGTATCAGCGCCATCCGGAGCCGGCAAGACAAGCCTTTGCCGGATCATCCTCAAAAGATTCCCCGAGCTATCCTATTCCGTGTCCCATACTACCAGGCCGCCCCGGACAGGAGAGATCAACGGCCTTGATTACTTTTTCATTACCCATGAAGCGTTTGAACAGCGAATCAGGGAGGGAGCCTGGGCCGAATGGGCCAGAGTTCACGGTAACTGCTACGGAACCTCCCGGGAATTTATCCAGGAAGCGCTCACCCGGGGCTCAAGTCTTCTTCTGGATATTGATGTCCAGGGTGCAGCCCAGATCAAGGCTGCATTCCCCGAGGCCGTCAGGGTGTTCATCATGGCCCCGTCCCGTGACATCCTTGAGAAGCGCCTGCGCAGCCGTGGAACCGATTCTGAAGACGTGATCCAAAAACGCCTTGAAAACGCGGTCCGGGAGATGGAGTACAAGGACACCTACGAGTACTGCATTATCAATGATGTCCTGGACGATACGGTCCGGGAGCTTGCTGCCATCATCGAGAAGGAGATCCGTTGAGCAGCCCGGCCGAGTCTTCCCAGGAATTCCTGTCAGGCATTCACCCGGTCAGGGAAGCCCTGAAAGCCGGCAGGAGACGCATCACAAGACTTTACATGTCCAAAGGCAGAACCCAGTCCCGAATGGAGTCCATTGTCAGTCTTGCCCAATCCCGGAACATCCCTGTGGAGATGACCGATGCAGGGCGTCTTGACGACATGACCGCCGGAGCCAATCATCAGGGAATCGCAGCCCTTTCAGGGCCCCTGCCTCTGGGCCGGTCCGAAACGGTTCTGAAACAGGTCCGGGAGCTGCAGGGACCGGTATTCATCCTGGTCATCGAGCTGCTGGAAGATCCCCACAACCTGGGTGCTCTCATACGGACAGCTGTGTGCGCAGGAGTCGATTACATCATGATCCCCCGGGACCGGGCCGCATCTCCCACGCCGGCCGTGTCCAGGGCATCGGCCGGGGCCATGGAGCATGCCGACCTTTTTGTGCTTGCCAATACGGCCGTTTTCCTCCGGTCGCTCAAGGACGCCGGGTTCTGGATTGCGGGTCTTGATGCCGAAGGCACAACCGAGCTTTTTTCTTCTGACCTCACCGGGAACCTGGCCCTGGTTGTGGGCGGTGAACACAAGGGTATCCGACCATTGGTGATGAAGGAGTGTGATTTTCTGATTTCCCTTCCCATTACGGGTGTGGGGTCCCTCAACGCCTCGGTTGCGGGGGGAATAGCCATGTATGAAGCCCTTCGTCAGAGATCCGGGAAAAAATGAATTGATAATTAAACCCAAGCTCCATTGGGGGCGCGGGTGCAGACCACCATTCGGCAATGAAACCGCACGGTGTTGACAGATAACAGGAGTTGATTTGATTTATGAGTGATCTGATTACAATGGATGCTTCCGGAAATCTTCAGGTTCCGGACCGCCCCATTATTGTGTATATTCAAGGTGATGGTATTGGTCCCGATATCTGGCGTGCGGCAAGGCCGGTGTTGGATGCGGCTGTTGACAAAGCGTACAAAGGGAAAAAGGCCATTCAATGGATGGAGCTCCTGGCCGGGGAAGCGGCTTTTGAAGCCACGGGCGAGTGGCTGTCCGATGCCACGCTGGATGCCATCAGAAAACACCGGGTGGCTATCAAAGGTCCTTTGGCGACTCCGGTGGGCAAGGGTATCCGAAGCCTTAACGTCAGGATCCGCCAGAGTCTTGACCTGTATGCCTGCATCCGGCCGGTAAAGTACTTCTCCCCGGTCCTAAGTCCGGTCAGGGAACCGGAAAAGGTTGATATTACGGTTTTCAGGGAAAATACCGAAGACCTGTATTCCGGAATCGAGTTTGATTCCAATTCACCGGAGTCGGAGCGGTTTATCAGGTTCATGAAAGATAAAATGAAGGTGGACCTGTGTCCCTCTGCAGCCATAGGCATCAAGCCCATGTGCCCGGAAAAGACCAAGCGCCTTGTGGTCAAGGCCTTGGACTATGCTGTGAAAAACAATTTGAAGAGTGTAACCCTGATGCACAAGGGCAATATCATGAAGTTCACGGAAGGCGGGTTCCGGAAATGGGGTTATGAGGCCGCTACTGAATTTTTCAGGGATGTGGTGATCACTGAAAAGGAACTGTGGGAGAATCACGGGGGAGCCATCCCCCAGGGCAAGGTCCTGATCCGGGACAGGATTGCGGACATGGTGTTTGCCGAAGTTCTGCTCAAGCCCCAGGAGTTTGACGTGATTGCAGCTCCCAATCTCAACGGCGACTACATATCCGATGCCCTGGCCGCCCAGGTTGGGGGATTGGGTATTGCTCCGGGTGCCAATATCGGTGATTCCTGTGCCGTGTTTGAAGCTACCCATGGCACGGCACCGGACCTGGCAGGAAAGGATATGGCCAACCCCTGTTCCATTATCCTGTCCGGGGCAATGATGTTCGATCACATGGGCTGGCATGACGCTGCTGTTCTGGTAAGGACCGGGCTGCAGAAAGCCCTGCAGTCCGGGAAAGCCACCCAGGATCTTGCCCGGGAAATGACAGGAGTCAGAGAGGTTTCATGTTCCGGTTTCGGAGAGATCATTGTGGAAAAAATAGGCCTGACCCTGAACTGATCACAAGCCTGGCGGCCCGGGCTGTGGACAGTCTGGCCAACGTTCTGTTCCCCAGGCGTTGCCTTGCCTGCCACGGTTCCATGCCGTCCTGTGTCCGGAAAAACCTGGGACTGGATCTACCGCGTCTGATGGCGCTGTCCCATACCGAGCTGGTCATGGGGCAGCTGCAGCCTTTTTTCTGTCCGGACTGCCTGTATGCTGAAACAACTGTTTCTGCAGCGGGCCAGGCTTTTCATGCCCTGGCTTTTTCCAGGTATGAGGGTGTGATCAAAGAGAGCATTCATCTCCTTAAATACCGGAAAAAGATGCAGCTGGCAAAACCCCTGGGCATTCTTCTTTTTACAGCTTTCAGGCATTATTTCCGGTCCTGTGAGCCGGATCTCATCCTCCCTGTGCCCCTGCACCTGAAACGGTTGCGGCAGCGGGGATTCAATCAGGTGTTCCTGATGATCCGGAGTTTCGAAAGGTATGCCGCAGCCCTTGGGGAAGGAGACCGGCCCTGGGCCGTGGAGCCGTGGATTCTTGCCCGGACCCGGGAAACAGAGTCCCAGACAGGTCTTGACCGCAGTCAGCGCCAGGCAAATGTAATGGGGGCTTTCACGGTTGAAAATTCCCATGCTGTAAAGGGCAGGCGGATCCTGGTTGTTGATGATGTTTATACAACCGGTGCTACTGTCCGTGAGGCAAAAAACGCATTGCTAATGGCCGGGGCAGAGTCTGTGGATGCCCTGGTGCTGGCCAGGGCCTGACAAACTTTAGAATAGATTTGAGAACATTGAATGATGAGCGACTCCGATGAACTGACCCGGAAATCAGCTGAGATCCCTGTGGAAGACTGCATCCGTTTGCTGGAAATGCTGGCCTTGGACGAGAACCGGTTCGCAGCCCTGTCGCCCGAACAGAGAACGGCCCTGCTGATAGCTGCAGGCAGACTCTCCAGGCCTGATCCGGATCAGAAAAAACTCAGACGTAAGGCCGTGAGCAAAATGAAACGCCAGCCCCTGGTATCAGGAGACCGCCACGCCAGAGCGGCAACGGGCATCCGAAGTGCAAGAAATGCAACGGTTTTTACGCCGCCCCGTCAGATCCCCAAGGAAACCATGGACTCCAGGGCCGAGCCGGAGCGCCTGTCGTCACCCAGGAACTGCTACGTGTGCAAAGCCGAGTATGACAGACTTCATTTTTTTTATGATGCCATGTGCAGCACCTGCGGGGATTTTAACTATCAAAAGCGTTTCCAGACCGTGTCCCTGGAAGGCCGGGTGGCCCTGATCACCGGGGCCAGGGTGAAGATCGGATTCCAGGCAGTGCTCAAGATGCTGAGGGCAGGAGCCCGGGTCATCGCCACAACGCGTTTTCCCGTGGATGCGGCCATGCGGTATGCATCGGAGGCGGATTTTCGGGACTGGAAAGAGCGTCTAAGAATTTACGGGCTTGACCTGCGTCACACACCCAGCGTGGATATTTTTGCGACCCACATTGAGCAGAACTATGACCGGCTGGATATACTGATCAATAATGCAGCCCAGACCGTTCGGCGGCCGCCGGGTTTCTATGCCCATCTCATGGAAACCGAGACACGTGCGTTTACTGCATTGCCCCAGACGGTTCAGGATCTTCTGGGGGACTACCAGTCCTGCCGGGAAGAGCTGGAAGCCCTGGGGCACACGATGGGCCAGGCAGGTTCAGACCTGCCGGTTACCTGGCACGACAGCTTCCCGGGGATCGGTCTCAGGTCTCCTGCACGACTGTCCCAGATTCCCTATTCCTTTGACAGATCCCCGGGATCCGAAAAGGTGTTCCCCAAAGGACGTCTGGATGTTGACCTCCAACAGGTTGATCTGCGTACCACCAACTCGTGGCGGCTTTGTCTGGGCGAGGTTCCTGTGCCTGAAATGCTGGAGGTCCAGCTGGTCAATGCCGTTGCTCCCTTTGTTCTGTGCAACCGTCTTGTGGCCATGATGAAGCGGGATTATACCGGTCAGAAGCATATTGTCAACGTGACCGCCATGGAAGGGAAATTTTTCAGGTTCAAGCAGGCCTCCCGCCACCCCCATACCAACATGGCCAAGGCAGCCCTGAACATGCTGACCCATACCGCTGCCGCAGACCTTGCCGGGCAGGGGATTTTCATTAATGCCGTGGACACAGGATGGGTTACGGATGAAGACCCCATCCACCTGGCCGAGCTGAAACAGGAGCGGCATGATTTCCAGCCGCCCCTTGACATTGTGGACGGGGCGGCACGGATCTGCGATCCTTTTTTTGACGGGATCCTTACCGGGACCCACTGGAGCGGGAAGTTCCTGAAAGATTATTTTCCCATCGACTGGTAGACCCCGAATACCCAGACAATCAGGATTTTGAGAACAGGCTGAAATACAGGTCAGCCATGTACACAACACCTATGGGTCTGCCGTTCTCCAGGACAGGGAGCCGATGGAATTTGTTCTTGATCATCCTGTCCAGGATCACGATGAGATGTTCGTCAAGGGAAGCTCCGTTGATGTGCGTGCTCATGATCTCGTAAACCCTTTTGTCCTTGAGATCCTGAACGCATTTCGCCAGCTGGCGGCTGTCCCAGGCAAGCTCGTCACCGTTGATTCCATAGTTCAGGAACGACGGCCGGAGGTGGTAAAGGATGTCAAACATGGTGATGACGCCTGCCAGCTTCCTGTAGTCATCGACCACCATGAGGCTGTTGGTCTTGTCACCTGTTTCCCTGACCCTTCCGTTCAGGATCATCTGGATGGCAGTTTCCATGGGGGCGTCCTTGTGGATCGTGTCAAAGGCCTTCACCATGATATCGCGTACGCATAATGTCATACTAAACTCCCCGAAAGATTCTGGCAGGTCCTTCTCAAGTGCCGGCAGCCCATATGCCCCGGGACCCTGGAGTCCTGCTGTCTGTTGGTAATGCTTATTTGAGTGTTAAAGCATGATACATTAGCAGAAATGCGGGGTTTTTTCAATACAATCCAGAGATCGTTCAAGGATTGTGATGAAGTGGATTCAACGTCTGTTAGTTTTCCAGGTCAGGTCTGTCAACGGTCTGACGAATTTTTCATAAGGTTGTTTCCGCGGCTTTTTCCGTCCGGTTCTTTCCCTTCTGCTTGGCCATGTACAGGGCCTGGTCTGCCCTGGACAGGAATGAATCCAGGGTTTCATCCGGCCCCATCTGGCTGACACCCAGGCTGAGGGTAATGGGAACTTTCCTCTGGTCATGGATTGCCGGTGTTTCAATGACAACCGATCTGATTTTTTCCGCCATGGCTGCCGCATCCTCCAGGGAACACTCTTTAAGCAGGATCAGGAACTCTTCTCCGCCCCACCGGCACAAAGTGTCTGATTTCCGGATCAGGGACCGCACTGTGCCGGCTGTTGTCCTTAGCACCACATCCCCTGCCTGGTGGCCTAACCTGTCGTTGACCTTTTTGAAATCGTCCAGGTCAAACATGATGAGGCTCAGGGACTGGTTGTTTCGCCGGGTCTCCCGGATGCTCTGGTCCGTGATGATATCAAAGGCATTCCGGTTAAAGCAGCCGGTCAGTTTGTCCGTGGTTGCCATTGTTTCGATGCGTTCCTGGTAGGCGGACAGGGTGATATGACTCAGTGTAAGAATAACGGCAGTGATGATTGAGCAGACAACCAGGTTCATGACCAGGGCATTGACAATGCCTTTTACCGCCTTGTCTTCTGTCTGCTGGACAAGCAGATACCATCCGATTTCAGGGATGAACCTGGTGTTGAGATGGATGGTTGTTCCATGGGCTTTGTACCTCAGCGCCTCCATGGGGGAGGAAAGGATGGTCTGTGACAGCGCGGCTATCCCGGGAATGTCCGTGATATGGGTTGCAGGTTCCGTGAAGGACGTGCCGTGGAGGGTGATAAGGCCCTGCCGGTCAGTGAAAAAAATGTCCCGGTTGTATTTCTTCTGGTAGTTCTCGATCAAATCCTTTACCGAGAGGATGGTCAGACCTACACCGGTTGCACCGATATACCGCCCCCCATAATCAAACACCTTGTGGTTCACAAAGATGGTCATGGCATCCCTGTTGGCCATGTCCGGATCAATGTTGATTTCATAGTCGGGTTTCATGTCCCTGACCCGGAAGTACCAGACATCCCGGTCACTGGTTTCTGATACGGTTTTCAGGATGCCTTCATGGAAGTAGTACTTGTGGGTCGCATCCGACACAAAAAAGCTGGTGACCGTATCGTATCTGGTTTTGATTTCATTGAGGTACCGGGTGATTTTGTCAGTGTCGGCTTCTCCGTTGATTACCCAGTCCCGTAAAAAGGTGTCTGAAGCCATGATGGACGAGATGAAAACAGGTTTCAGCAAATCCCTTTGGATCTCGGAATAGACCGTGTCACTGGTCAGGGGCAGCTGGCTGGTTTCAATCTGTGTCCGCAGGGAGGCCAGGGACACAAAGTAACTGGCAAAACTGGTAAGGAAAAAACCGGTAACAAGAAGAAGGCTCAAGATAAAGAGATATCTCTTTTTTCGATCGATCATGGTTTTTCCCCTTTGTTTTTAGGGTCCTGGGATTTCATGGACAGGGCTATCCTTTTGCGCACGGCATCAATCTCAAGGACCCTTACGCTGACCTGCTGACGCACCGAGACCACGATGGCGGGGTCCTTGACAAACCTGTCTGACAGCTGGCTGATGTGCACCAGCCCGTCCTGGTGGACTCCGATGTCTACAAAGGCGCCGAATGCCGTGACGTTGGTGACGATACCGGGCAGGGTCATTCCCGGGACAAGGTCTGCTATGCCGTGGACGTCCGGGCTGAAGGAAAAGGGCGTGAAAATATGCCTGGGATCCCGGCCCGGCCGGAGGAGCTCGTCGGCAATATCTTTGAGGGTGGGAAGACCCGTTGTCCCACCTGCATAGGCTTTCAGGTCGATGCGTTTGACCAGGGCCGCGTTGCCGACCAGATCACTGACTGGGATGCCCAGGTCTTTGGCCATCCTGCCTACCAGGCCGTAGGCTTCCGGGTGGATGCCGCTCCTGTCCAGGGGATTTTTTCCCTGGTGTATGCGCAGAAAACCGGCAGCCTGTTCAAAGGTTCTGGGGCCGAGGCGGGGCACATCAAGGAGCCGGGTCCTGGAGTCAAAGGGGCCGTTGCTTTCCCGGTGGGACACAATACTGGCGGCAATGGCCGGGGTCAGGCCTGCGACCCGGGCCAGGAGTTCCGGGCTTGCCGTATTGACCTCCACTCCCACGGTGTTGACGCAGAACATGACCTGATCATCCAGGGCCTTTAGCAGATCTTTCTGATCCACATCGTGCTGGTATTGGCCCACCCCGATGGATTTCGGATCGATTTTTACCAGTTCTGCCAGAGGATCCATGAGCCGTCGGCCGATGGATACCGCGCCTCTGACCGTGATGTCATGCTCAGGGAATTCCCGGCGGGCAATCTCGGACGCCGAATAGATGGAGGCCCCGCTTTCATCCACCATGACCACCGTGATGGTTGCCGGGATGGGCAGCTGCCTGACAAAGGTTTCGGTCTCCCGGCCGGCAGTACCGTTGCCGATGGCAATGGCCTCGACGCCATGGGCCTTTAAGAGGCGGAGAAGGGTGGCTGATGCCGTTTCCTCGCGGCCTGTATGGGGATAGATCACGTCATGGTCAATAAGACTCCCTTGGGAGTCCAGGCACACCACCTTGCACCCGGTCCTGAACCCCGGGTCAATGGCCAGGACCCGTTTCTGTCCCAGGGGCGGAGCCAGGAGCAATGTTTTCAGGTTTGTGGAAAAAATCCGGATAGCCTCCTGGTCGGCTGCCTGTTTGAGTGTTCCCAGGAGCTGGGTTTCCATGGATTTCATGATCAGGCGGCGGTATGCGTCCCCAGCCGCCAGCCTTACCTGGTCTCCGGCCAGGCTGCGGTTTTTTACAAACAGGTTTTCCAGGATGGCCAGAGCCGATTCCTCAGGGGGCAAGGCACGCAGGGTCAGGATCGACTCCCTCTCTCCCCTGAGCAATGCCAGAAGCCTGTGGGAAGGCGCTGATGCGGCCGGCTCCGACCAGTCATAATAATCCTTGAATTTACCGGCGGCATCGTCGCTGTTCTTCTTTTTGGATGAAACCAGTACGGCTTTTTTAAAAAACAGTTCCCTGACTTCTGCCCTTGCCTTAGGATCATCACTGATCATCTCGGCAATGATATCCCTGGCTCCCATCAGGGCATCCTGGATGGAGTCCACTCCCAGGTCCGCATTCAGGAAAGGGGCGGCAGCGGCCAGGGGGGCGACAGCATCCTGATCCAGGAGTGTCAGGGCCAGGGGTTCAAGTCCCTTTTCCCTTGCTGCCATGGCCTTTGTTCTGCGTTTGGGCCTGTATTTCTCGTAACGGTCTTCAAGGCTGGCCATGGAGGCGGCAGCCAGGATCTCCTCCTGGAGGTGCTGGGTCAGAAGGTCCCTCTCTGCCAGGGAGTTCAGGATGGCCTTTTTGCGTTCGTCCAGGTCACGGATCTGGGCCATGCGGTCACGAATGGCTGCAATGGCAACCTCGTCAAGACTTCCGGTAAGCTCTTTGCGGTACCTGGCAATGAACGGGATGGTCGCACCCTGGGACAAAAGGGTGGCCACGGATTCGATCCTATTGACAGGCAGGTTCATTTCAGCGCTGATCTGTTTCACAGAGGAATCCGGTATGCGCATGACTGCAAGGGGTTCCCTGGCATCGGGTTTGGCTGTCATAATATAGGACCTTTCCTGGCCTTGGTGTTTTAAAGTCGGTTCCGGTTCAAGACCGGGGTTTGAGCACTTTTTTCAGGTAATGGCCGGTATGGGAGCCGTCCGTTGCAGCCAAGGCCTCGGGCGTTCCGGTTCCCACGATAAAGCCGCCCCTGTCACCGCCTTCCGGTCCCAGGTCGATGACGTGGTCTGCCACCTTGATGACATCCAGGTTGTGTTCGATGACAACAACGGTGTTTCCCGAATCCACGAACCGGTTGAGTACCACCAGCAGCCGGTTGATGTCATCGGTATGGAGTCCTGATGTGGGCTCGTCCAGGATATAGATGGTTTTTCCCGTGCTTTTCCGGCTCAGCTCCCTTGCAAGCTTAATCCTCTGGGCTTCGCCTCCGGACAGGGTGGTGGCGCTCTGGCCTACGCGGACATATCCCAGCCCCACATCCACCAGGGTCTGCAGTTTGATGCGGATGGCCTGGATCTTGTCGAAAAACGCCAGGGCCTGATTCACGGTCATGTCAAGGACATCGGCAATGGTTTTTCCCTTGTACCGGATGTCCAGAGTTTCCCGGTTATAGCGTTTGCCCCGGCAGATGTCGCAGGAAACATAAACATCGGGAAGAAAATGCATTTCAATTTTGACGATCCCGTCTCCGGAACAGGCCTCGCACCGGCCGCCTTTGACATTGAAACTGAAGCGGCCTGCCTTGTACCCCCGTGTTCTGGCATCCGGGGTTTTTGCAAATACTTCCCGGATAAAGGAGAAGATGCCAGTGTAGGTGGCAGGATTGCTCCTGGGGGTCTTTCCTATGGGCGACTGGTCAATGTGGATCACCTTGTCCAGGTGCTCGATTCCTGAAACGGACCCGTGGGGACCGGCGGACAGCCGTGAGCTGAAGAGCCTGTTGGCCAGGATGCGGTACAGGGTTGTGAGCACCAGGGTAGATTTACCGGATCCGGAAACACCGGTGACGCAGATAAAACATCCCAGAGGAAAGCTGGCGTCGATGTTCTTGAGGTTATTGCCGGATGCTCCATGGATCACGAGACTGAGACCGTTTCCCCTGCGCCTTGAACCCGGTACAAGAATCTGTTTTTTCCCGGAAAGATAATCTGCGGTCAGCGAGTTTTCAGCCAGGAGGATTTCCTGGGGGGTGCCCGAAAAAACCACCTCGCCGCCATGGATACCGGCTGCAGGCCCCATGTCGATGATGTGGTCGGCATTCATCATGGTCTCTTCATCATGCTCCACCACCAGAACCGTGTTGCCGATGTCCCTGAGGTGCAGGAGGGTTTCCAGCAGGCGCTTGTTGTCACGCTGGTGGAGCCCGATGCTGGGCTCATCAAGCACATAAAGAACCCCGGTCAGTTTTGATCCTATCTGGGTGGCAAGGCGTATCCGCTGGCTCTCGCCGCCGGAAAGGGTGGCAGCGGCCCGGTTCAGGGTCAGGTAATCCAGTCCCACATTGTTTAAAAAGGAGAGGCGTTCCCGGATTTCCTTGATAATCCCCTGGGCAATGCTCTGCTTCTGGCCGGAAAAAGCCAGGGATGAAAAAAATTCAAAGGCATTGCCTATGGACAGGGCCGTGATGTCGCTGATGGTCATCTCCGAAATCCTGACAGCCCCGGAAATGTCGTTAAGACGAGTTCCCCGGCACCTGAGGCAGGGTTTGTAGCTCATGAACATCCGAATATTCTCCCTGGACAGATGGGAGTCTGAATCGTGGAAAAGTCGTTTGAGGTTGGGTATAATGCCTTCATAGGTTTTTTTGTACATGAGGCGTTTGCCGCCCTGTTCCACATAAAAAGGGATCTCCTGGTCCCCGGACCCGTTGATCAGGATCTCCTGAAAAGAGGGTGACAGGTTGTCAAAGGGGGTATAGATGTCTTCGTCGTAAAAAGCGGTCAGTGCATCAAGAAATTCAGCAAACTGGACAGAATCCTTTCCGGTCCAGGGTACGATTGCGCCTTCCCTCAGGGAAAGCTGCCTGTCCGGGACAATGAGATCAATGTCAAATTCGGTCATGGAGCCGAGACCGTCGCAGGCAGGGCAGGCTCCCTGGGGTGAGTTGAACGAGAAACTGGACGGGGACAATTCTGGATAGCTGATGTTGCAGGCAGTGCATACCGCCTTTTCGGAAAACTGGATTTCAGTCATCTCGGGCAGGATAAGGAGGGTTAAAATGCCCTGGGTCAAGGAAAGGGTCAGTTCCATGGAATCGGCAAGCCGTTTTTCAATTCCCGGTTTGATGATCAGTCGGTCCACCACTGCATCAATGGAATGGGCACTGTTCTTCCTGATAGCCGGCACTTCATCACAGGGGATGATTTCCCCGTCAAGGCGGATACGGGCAAAACCGTCTTTCTTCAAACGCTTGATGAGTTTTTCATGGTCTCCCTTTTCATGGGTTACCATGGGAGCCAGCATAATGATCCGGGTGTTTTCAGCAAGCGCCATGACCCTGTCTGTCATCTGATCGATGGTCATGGACGTGATGGGCCTCTGGCACTGATGACAGTGGGGGGTCCCAACCCTGGCAAAGAGGAGCCTAAGGTAGTCATAAATTTCGGTAACTGTACCTACCGTGGACCTGGGATTGTGGCTGGCGGTTTTTTGTTCAATGGCAATGGCCGGGCTCAGGCCGTCAATGAAATCCACATCCGGTTTGTCCATCTGTCCCAGGAACTGGCGGGCATAGGTGGAGAGGGACTCCACATACCGTCTCTGGCCCTCGGCATAAAGGGTGTCAAAGGCCAGGGTAGATTTGCCGGACCCCGAGAGCCCTGTGATGATGACCAGCCTGTTTCTCGGGATGTCAACGTCAATGTTTTTGAGGTTGTGTTCCCTGGCGCCCTTAATGATAATTTTGTCCGTGGTCATAGGAATTCCCGGGGTGGATCAGTTAATGCTTGATGATGCCTGGAGAGCAGCCATCCGTATGGCCTGGACCAGGCTGGAATGATCGGCAATGCCCTGCCAGGCGATGTCATAGGCCGTACCGTGGTCAACGGAGGTACGGATGATGGGAAGTCCCAGAGTTGTATTCACGCCATCACTGAAATGGATCATCTTGAAGGGGATCAGTCCCTGGTCGTGATACATGCACACAACAGCATCCCAGGTTCCCTTTGCAGCATGAAAGAACAGGGTGTCGGGCGGGTATGGACCGGACACATCAAATCCTTCCCGGGATGCCAGTTCCATGGCAGGCCTGATGATGGTTTCCTCCTCAGTGCCGAACATGGACGATTCACCGGCATGGGGATTCAGGCCGGCTACTGCTATCCTGGGCCTTAAAATGCCGAAGCGCTTCTGGAGGGAAATTCCGGTAATTCGTATGGTTTTAAGAACAGCTTCCACGGACAGAGACCGGGATACCTGGGATACCGGGATATGGATGGTAACAAGAACCACCTTGAGGCGGTCCCCTGCCAGCATCATTGAAAAGTCAGCGGTTCCTGTCCGATGGGCGATCAGTTCGGTATGTCCGTGAAACGGGGAGCCTGCCATTTTCATGGCGGTTTTTGTGATGGGGCAGGTTGCCATGCCGCTGATCCGCCCTTCCAGGGCAAGATCCACCGCCGTGGTGATATAGGAGAGCATGGCCCGGCCTGTTTCCGGTGTGGGGATGCCCGGGGTCAGGGGAAGGTCCTTAAGGTCGCTTGTGGGGTAGAGATCCATGATGCCATGGCTGTAGATTCCGGTTTCCGGTGACGCTGCCTGGTTAAGGACCATACGGCTCTGTTTCAGATCCATGGCTTTTTTCATGACCGTTGCGTCACCAATGACCAATGGCCTGCACTGGTTAAAAAGTCCTGGATCAGCCAGAGCTGATACGATGATTTCAGGACCGATCCCCACAGGGTCCCCCATGGTGATACCGATAATAGGTAATGATGGTTTCATGGCGTTGATGTCGAAGCTGTTATTGGATCAATGATCTGATCAGGGGTTTTTTTTTGATAGTGCCGCTGTTTCTGGAAGCCAGTATTCCGATCCTCAGGGTCTGTGTCCCTAGTTTGTACCACTGTTTGATGTGCTTCTTACATACTACCGGCAGGGAAAAGAGTAAACAGAAAATACAGGGTTCCAATCATGAAAAAAGGTGTGTTGTGTGAAACCATTGAAAACAAAACGGTTCTGACGATTCGTCTTGAAAATTAAAAAATAGAAGTAATTTTAAGTAAAACAGAGCAAATGTGAGATTTTATTTTCTGGTCAAATTTTTGATCGCCACGGGAATGGCTATTTTTCCATGAAAATATAGTCTTTTAGAGAACTGGCTGTAATCAATGAACAATGTCATGTTTCACGGAGCAAAACATTGTAATTTCAATATGTTTTTGAAATTTGTTACAGGCGTCCTAATATTTCTCTAACAAGGGATTATCAGATTTGACTTGGATCTTTAGATACAATAGAAAAAAATGAACTTTGTTCATCAAGGTGTCTCTACTGAATTAACCGCCTGAAACACTGCCAATCTGGCAAACTTACGTGCTTTTTTTGATGTTTCGTCACCACCGGAGCTGTATGGAGTCATGTTGGAAAAAAGTTAAGCTGTCCTTGAAAAGTTCCATCCCGGATCACAGTTACCGGATGTGGGTCCACCCCCTGGAATTTCAAAGTTCAGAAGAAAATACCGTGAGGCTGTCCTGCCCCAATGCTTTTTCACGTCAACGGGTTCAGGAGCATTACCTGGGGCTCCTGGAATCAGAGTTCGGGAAACAGGGCTATCCTGGGACAACCATCCTGCTCGAAGTCAGATCCAATCGAAACCGGGCTGCCAGGGGGGCCTTTGCGGCAACAGGACTCAAGGTTAACGTACCCCCTGACCTGCCGCAGCAGATGCCTCTGCCGGGTCTGGATGTCCGGCAGGACAGCGGCCGGATGCTCAAGAAGGATTACACCTTTGATCACTTTGTGGTTGGGAAAAACAGTGATTTTGCCTACTCGGCCTCCCTGGCCCTGGCCCAGGGCGGACGGGCCTGCAACAGTGCCCTTTATCTTCTTGCCGATACCGGTCTCGGTAAAAGTCACCTGTCCCAGGCAGTGGGACACCATGTCATCTCCCGGGGGATTACGGACAAAGTTTACTATGTAACGGCCGAGGATTTTACCAATGAGATGGTAACCGCCATCCGGAGTAACACCATCAACGGTTTCAAAGAAAAGTACAGGCATAAGTGTGATGTACTTATCCTTGAGGATATTCATTTCCTTTCCGGCAAGGACGCCACCCAGAAGGAGCTGTCAATGACCCTGGACTATCTCATGGATGCAGATAAAAAAATTATTTTTTCAGGGTGCTACCTTCCCGATGACATCCCCAAGATGAATGATCAGCTTAAATCCCGGCTGACCCAGGGTCTGGTCACCAAGATCGATGTCCCGGACTTTGAAACCCGGGTCAGGATCGTCCGGAAAAAGGCCAAAACCAGGGGATATGTCATCCCCATGGAAGTGACGGAATTCCTTGCCCAGGAACTTTGTGACAATGTTCGTCAGCTTGAGAGCGGCCTCAATGGTGTGGCTACCAAAAGCTCCCTTCTGGGTGAACCTATGGATATCGATCTTGCCCGGAGTGTGGTGGCAACGCTTGCCAGGAATAAAAAGCAGATCACCATCGAAGCCATTAAAAAGCTGATCTGCCAGGAATACAGCATCAGCGAGCAGGAAATAATCTCCTCATCCCGGAAAAAGAGGGTGGTTCAACCACGGCAGATGGCCATCTACCTGGCCAGAAAATACACGGACCAGCCCCTGAAAACCATTGGAAAGAGTTTCAACCGGTATCATGCAACAGCCATTTATTCCCTGAGCGCCGTGGAAAAAGAGCTGAAACAGAAAGGGCCTGTGTATGAACAGATGAATTATCTTTACACAAAAATTGAGTCAGGCAGGATTTAAGTGGGCCTGTCCGATGCCGTATTCAGGGAACTCCAGGACATAACGGGCCGTGCTTATGTTACACGGGAGCCCGAGGAACTTCTCTGCTATTCCTTTGATTCCACCGGCAAGTCCTTCCGGCCCGATGCCGTTATCTTTCCCGGGTCTACCCGGGAGGTGTCCCGGATTATGACCCTGGCTTCCCGGACTCATTTTTGCGTCATTCCCAGGGGCAGCGGTTCCGGGATGACCGGGGGAACCCTTCCTATCCAGGGGGGGGTGATCCTGGTTTTCAGCCGCATGAACCGGATTTTAGACATCAACACGGAGACCCTGACAGCCATGGTTGAACCCGGAGTGATCACCGGGGACTTCCACCAGGCTGTGGAAAAGCTGGGACTGTTTTATCCGCCGGACCCTGCCAGTTCCGCTTTCTGCACTCTGGGCGGCAACGTGGCCGAATGCGCCGGTGGTCCGAGGGCTGTCAAGTACGGGGTGACACGGGATTATGTTCTGGGACTTGAGGCTGTGCTACCCTCCGGTGAGATTATCCATACCGGGGTAAGGACCGCCAAGGGGGTGGCCGGCTATGACCTGACCCGGCTGATTGTGGGCTCTGAAGGAACCCTGGCTGTGGTAACCCGGATTACCCTGAAACTTTTGCCCTTGCCGGAATCGGTCAGGACCATGGCTGTGGTTTTCACCAGCATGAAGACCGCGGCACGGACTGTTTCAGCCATCATCCGGAGCCGGGTGATCCCACGGTGCGTGGAGTTTCTGGACAAGGCATCCATCGGGTGCGTGATCCATGAATTCCCCATGCCCATATCCGGGGATGTGGAGGCGATCCTGATCCTGGAAGTGGACGGAGCCCGGGACCAGGCCCTGCATGCTTCCCAGGATTTGAGGCAATTCTGTCTAGACCAGGGTGCTGCGGATGTTGTCCTGGCTGATAACCCTGTCCAGGCACAGGCACTTTGGAAAGCCCGTAAAGCCCTGTCTCCGGCCCTTTTTAAACTTGCACCCGATAAGATCAATGAAGACATCGTTGTCCCCATCAACCTTATTCCGGATATGGTTGAAAAAATTGAATCCATAAGACAGCGTACCAGGCTGTCCATTGTCAGTTTCGGTCATGCCGGGGACGGCAATATCCACTGCAATATCATGTATAATAAACAGGATGAAAGGCAGGCGGTCCTGGCCGCGTCGGCAGTTGATGAACTGTTTGAGCATACGCTGAAGCTGGGGGGGACCATCACCGGAGAACACGGGGTAGGGATCACCAAGAAAAAGTACCTTCCCTGGGAAATCGGGGCTCGCGAAATTGCCTTGATGGGGGCCATCAAAACCGTGTTCGATCCTGCCGGAATCCTGAACCCGGGAAAGATTTTCTAGTGCATTTTTGCAGGGAAAAAATCAAGGGTCAATAGATGGTCGAGGATGTCGACGCGCGGATTCTGGTCGTGCTCAATAGCGCATCGAATGGAAATGGCACAATACTTTGTGCATACGGCATCCCCTTTGCTGTATTCTCCAAAACAGTCCAGATTATCCCGTGAGTCTGCCTGGACAGAGGGGTCGATGATCCGTTGGTCGATCTGTTCGAATTTCATAAAGCCGTAGTCACTCTCCTGTATATAAGCCACCCCCCGGGCAGCACTGTTAACTTTGATTCTGGGGTCACTATAATCAATACGGTTTCAATGGTCAACCTGTTTATTCCAGGACCATGGATTGAAGTTTGTTGACCAGGGGTTTAAGGGATTCCTGATCCAGGGCGGAAACCGGAAATCCCTGGCGCAGCAGCCAGGGATTGTCAAAGGCTTCCAGATCTATCCGGTCTATTTTGTTGAAAACATGAAGGACCGGCGTCTTTTCAAGATTCAGCTTCTGAATGATGGTCTCAACGGCCTTCATCTGCTGCTCATACCTGGGGTTGCTGATATCGATGACATGAAGCAGAATATCGGCGTCCTCCAGCTCTTCAAGGGTAGCATGAAAGGCTTCCATGAGTTCGTCGGGCAGGTCCTGGATAAATCCCACGGTATCGGTGATGATCACCTCGATATCCCTTGGAAATTTGAGCCTCCTGCTGGAGGGATCCAGAGTCGCAAAGAGCCGGTCAGCAGCCAGGATCGTACTGTTGGTCAAGGTGTTCAGGAGGGTGGATTTTCCGGCATTGGTGTAACCGACAATGGAAATGACCGGAACCCCCTTGCGGTTGCGCCTTGAACGCTGCTGCTTACGCTGCTTGCGGATCTGGGCGATTTCCTTGGTCAGGCGCTCTATTCTTTCCCTTACCCTGCGCCTGTTTATCTCGAGCTTGGTCTCTCCGGGACCACGTCCGCCGATACCGCCGGTGAGCCTGGACATGGCCGTGTTTTTAGTGACCAGCCTGGGAAGCAGGTATTTCATCTGGGCAAGTTCAACCTGGAGTTTTCCCTCACTGCTTTTGGCATGGTGGGCAAAGATATCCAGGATCAGCTGGGTCCTGTCTATGACTTTCATTTCAACAAAATCGGTAATTGAACGGATCTGGGAGGGATAAAGTTCCCTGTCAAAGATCAGCATGGTGGCATGGCACTGGATGGCTCTGATGGCGATCTCACCCAGTTTGCCCCGTCCGACCACGAACTGGGGATCTATTTTTTTTCGGCGCTGGATCAGGGTATCGACTACCTTTATATTACTGGAGCGGCACAGTTCTCTGAGTTCATCCATGGAATCCTGGGCAGTAAGATGGTTGTCCATCACCGCATTGATGAGCATAGCCTTTTCTTTTTCATCACCCGACGAGTACAGGGCATCCATGCGGGTAAGCTCTGATTCCAGGGCCTGGATCCTCTGGAGGCAGTCCATGGCAAGACCATTCAAGGTGATCGGTGGCAGGGTCACATGGGGGGGGCCTTCCTGTCCTGGCAGGACATGTCCCATGTGGATGTCCCCCACGTCGCCGTTATGGGTCACGGAAATGGAGGCCATGAAGTCCAGGCGAAGAAGAGCCAGGTCTGTCAGGTCTTCGGCGGACAAAGGGTCATTGCCCAGGTGGGTATGGATGCACCTGAGACCTTTCAGGCGCCCCGGCACGGCTCGGTACTCTTCAATGGCAGGAATCTCAATGCCAAGGGCGTCCCCCACAATAACGTGCTCTGTTTTGCCGGAGCGGTTGATCATAACAGCGATCTGGCAGCGTATTTCCCTGGACAGTCTTGCCATTGCAAGGGCCTGATCGGATGAAACAAGGTGATCGGGGGAGGTTTTAAAAAAGTAGAGATCCTCCAGGCTCTTGAGCTGGGAGGCCTTGAGGCCGGATACATTACCTGCTGGTTTTTTCATGAAGGCTCATCTGTTATTCAAGTCCCTGGAAGGTCTGGGCTGCCAGCTCTTCAAACCGGGTATATGCACCCAGAAAGGTCATGAAGGCAGTACCCACGGAACCGTTCCTGTTTTTGGCCACAATAATTTCAGCTTTTCCCCGGTTGGGGTTGTTGGGCTCTTTGTTGTAAACCTCGTCCCGGTAGATAAAGGCTACAATGTCGGCATCCTGTTCCAAGGCTCCAGACTCCCGGAGATCTGACAGAAGCGGGCGTTTCTCGGCTCGCTGTTCCAGCATACGGTTGAGCTGGGACAGGGCAACGACAGGGATATCCAGCTCCTTGGCCAGGGCTTTGAGCGAACGTGATATTTCGGCAATTTCCAGGTCACGACGGTCAGACTGAACCGGAGCCTTCATGAGCTGGAGATAGTCGATGATGACCAGGCCCAGACCCTTGTCCATTTTCAAGCGTCTTGCCTTGGCCCGTATTTCCATGGAAGAGATGTTGGCGGTGTCGTCGATGAAAATGGGAGCATCGTTCAAGGCTCCTGCTGCATCGGTTGCATTCTGCCAGTCTTCCTGGGAGATGAACCCGGTCTTCAGGCGGTTGGAGTCGATGCGGGCTTCTGATGTCAACAGGCGCATGGAAAGCTGCTCCTTGGACATTTCAAGGGAAAAGATGGCTACGGGAACCTGTTCTTCCATGGCGACGTTCCTGGCAATGTTCAGGGCAAAGGCTGTCTTGCCCATACTGGGTCTTGCGGCCAGGATGATGAGATCGGATTTCTGGAGGCCCGATGTGATGGCATCGAGCCGGGCATACCCGGTGGATATCCCGGACAGCCCGCCGTTTCTTCCCTGGCGCTCTTCCAGGGCATCGATATTGAGGTTGATCAGTTCGGCCAGGGGGCTGAAAGACTTGGTTGTTTTAGATTCGGCAATTTTGAAGACTTCATTCTCGGCAAAATCGATGATGTCTTCCACGTCTCCCCGGTCCTTGAGACAGCGCTCGATGATGGTGGTTGCGCTGTTCATCAGGGATCTGAGCATGGATTTGCCCTTGATGATCCTGGCATAATGTACAGCGTTTACAGCCATGGGTGCTGCATCGGCAATGGCTGCCAGAAAGGCTGCTCCCCCAATCTCTTCCAGTTCATTTCTTTCTTTAAGCCAGGTGGCTACGGTCACCAGGTCTGCCGGGGTATTTTTGGCAAACAATCCGGATATGGCGGAAAAAATCTTTTTATGGGCATTGGAGTAAAAATCGTCGGGTTTAAGGATTTCTACCACATCCAGCAGGGTGTCGTTGTCGATGAGTATGGCGCTGAGAACAGATTCCTCGGCATCCATGTCATGGGGTGGGACTTTGCTGAGAAGAGGGTCCCGGGATAGCTGTTTGCTGGAATTGGCCACGGCGGTTCTATTCATCCCTGAAGCATCCTGCTGCCCGGGAAATCTCCGGCAGCAGGATGCGGATGGATTTAATTCTCTTCCTGGGCAACAACCTTTACGGTGATCTCAGGTTCAACGCCCTTATAGAGGCGTATGGGAACCTGGTATTCACCGACAAGACGGATCGGCTCGGGCAGAAGGATGGAGCGTCGTTCAATCTCGATGTTCTGGGCATCCAGAGCAGTCTTGATGTCGTGGGTCGTAACAGATCCGTAGAGCTTGATTTCCTCGTGGACTTTGGCCTTGATTACGCATACAACCTTTGAAACAATGGCTGCCATCTCTTCGGCAAGTTTCTTTTCTTTGGCAATCTGGAGTGCGAATTTTGCCCTGACCTGGTCGATGACCTTCCGGTTGGACGGTGTTGCCTCTATGGCTTTGCCCTGGGGCAGGAGGTAGTTGCGGGCATAGCCCTGTGCAACCTTGACTTCTGTTCCTACAATCCCGAGGGTATCTATGGTTTCTTTTAAAATAACTTTCATATTAACCTCCGATAAAGGTTTAGCCCGGGTAAGGGGCTGAAATTTGATTCAAGTATCTGATTTGTTCTGCAGGTCAACTATTGTTGTTTTCTGCTGTCTTTGTTCTGCCGATTTTTCTGAAGTTGACCCAGGTGTCGAAAAAGCCAAGGGCGATGATGAACACCAGAAACAGTTGCTGGACGGCAATGATGGTATATAAAACAACCTTTAGCATCACCGGAAAACGTCTTTTATCCAGGAAAAAGGACACAATGGCGATCCCCTGGAAAAAATAGATGAGCATCATCACGATAATGCAGTTGAGGCCGATAATACCAAGTCCGTTCACAGGCAGAACCAGGAATGCTCCAAATACAATCACGGCCCAGACCAGTCTGTCAGGAGCCCGCCACTGGTTGAGATTTTCCAGCCGGGGCATGCCGAGGCCTTTTTTCTTCAGCACCGTCTTTATGAACAGGATGTTGGCCCATATGACAAAGAGCAGCATGGCAACAACAATGGACGGCAGTATCCTCACCAGGACATAATGGATTGTATCGATGGAGCTTGTTATAAGATCGATACTTTCCTGGGGCATTCCCATGCCCTGGTATACCTTGAGGGTTAAATCAAGATTGGCCGCCACATAGGCTGAAACCATTGTTAAAATGCTCTGCTTTGTTGTCTGGGCGTACAGGAAAAGAGTGACGATCCCGACCCCCAGGGTTGTCAGGCAAGTCAGTATGCCTGTCCGTTCGATGGTAAGCTGTTTCTCCAGAAAGTGACCCAAAAGAAAACCGGTGATCAGCAAGGAGCCGTAAAACAGCATGTCAATGGTCAGCCCGCCGCTCAGGGCGGTGATGGCAACAAAGGACGCCGCTGCTATCATTCCGCCTGGACTCCTGCCAAGCTTCAGCCGGTAGTAAAGGATCGGCATGGGAAGCAGAACCGCAAAGAAGAATCCCAGCAGGGGAATATAGGCTGCAAGCACGGCAATGATGCTGGCAACAGCTATCCCGGTGGCACTGTCCTTAACCAGGATGAGGTGATTTTTCTGCTGGGTCGTCAATGGGTGTATCTCCACGGAATCAAAACAGATAACAGATCAGCTGAGTTTTCCCACAAAGGGCAATAGAGCGATGGTCCGAGCCTGCTTGATGGCTACGGTAAGAATTCGCTGGTGTTTGGCGCAGGTCCCTGTGATGCGGCGGGGGATGATCTTGCCCCGTTCCGTGATAAAGGATCTCAGCCCCTTGGAATCCTTGTAATCGATCTCAAGGGTTTTATCGGCACAGAATCTGCAGACCTTGCGTCTCTGAAAGAATCTCTTTTTTGAATTTCTTTTTTGAAAGGCCATGTTAATCCTCCTCCTCTGTATCTTCGAATTCATCACCGCTGTCGTCGGATTCTGTCTTGGGGTCATCCTTTTCAGGCGCTTCGGCAGGCTGGACTTTCTTGGCCTCTGCCTTGGCTTCGATCTCTTTTGTCAGGGCTTCGAGGGTTGTGTCTTTGTCGATCAGGATGGTCATGAATTTCAAGACTTTTTCATCCAGACGACAATTTCGTTCCAGTTCCTTGACCAGCTCTCCGCCTCCGCCATAGGTCAGACACACATAGCGGCCACGGCTTTTCTTCCGGATGTCATAGGCCAGTTTTTTAACGCCCCAGTCGTCAAGATCGACAAGGGTCCCTTTTCCCTGGACAATCAGATTCCTGAATTTGTCAAACAGGTCGTTCTGAACCGCTTCCTGAAGATCAGGGTCGGTAATAACGATGGTTTCATACCTTCTCATACGCTGTCTCCTTACGGATAATAAAGCCCTGACTTTTTTGTCAGAGCAAGGATTGGTGTTCCGCCATGCGTCATGTCAAGGCGGCACTGCATGCTACAAAAAACCATTCTATATATCATTGATGGGGGTTGGGGTCAAGATGATTATGATTATCCGTTTTTCAGGGTCTCCAGTTCCTCCCACCTGGCGTACAGGGCATCCACTGTTTCCTGTGCCTTCTGAAGCTTTATACAGACATCTTTGAGTCTGTCCGGCGAGTTCATGACTTCCGGAAGTCCGGTCTGGGCCTGGAACTCTGCCAAGGCCGATTCGGCTTCCAGGATTTTTTCCTCCATGTGCTCAAGTTCGTATTTGTCGGAAAACGTCAGCCTGGGGCCTGTCCTTCCTGGTTTGTCCTGTCTGGGGGGAGTGGTTTTTTCTTTTTTATCGGGTTTGGCCGGAGCCTGGGAGCTAAGGCACTGGGCGCAGTCGGCAAACAGGCCGGTGTTGCCCTGACCGTCCAGGTAAAGGATGCGGTTGGTGACCCGTTCCATGAGGCGCCGGTCATGGGTGACGATGACAACGGCTCCGGGAAAATCCAGGAGGCTTTCCTCCAGCACTTCCAGGGACGGGATGTCCAGGTCATTGGTCGGCTCATCCAGGAGCAGAATGTCAGCCGGCTGCAGCATGAGGTTGGCAATGAGGATCCTTGCTTTTTCACCTCCGGACAAGCGCCGGATTGGAAGGGTCAGCTGCTCCGGTGAGAAAAGAAATTTTCTGGCCCAGGAAGCCACATGGAGGCTCCGGTCCCTGAAAACAACGGCATCACCGGCTGGGGAAAGGGCTTCCTTGAGGGTCATTTCCGGATCAAGGCGGGCCCTGGTCTGATCGAACACGGCAACGGACAGATTTTCAGCACGTTTGACAATGCCGGTTTCCGGGGAAAGGGTCCCTTCCAGGATGGACATGAAGGTGGTCTTTCCGCTGCCGTTAGGTCCCATGAGTCCCAGCCGGGTTCCGGGAAGCAGGTCCAGGGTTATATCGCCAAAGAGTTTGCGGTCCAGGACAGCAGCACCCAGGTCCTTGCAGGACAGCAGTTTTTTTGTTTTACGCTGGGTGGCGTCAAAATCAAAGTCAACAGTGTCTGTCTGTCTGTTCCGCCGTCTGAGCTTTGAGAGTTCCTGGTAGAGCTGGGCTGCGCTGTCTATGCGGAAGCGGGCCTTGGTGGATCTGGCCTTGGCTCCCTGGTGCAGCCATTCGGTCTCCCGTTTCATCTTGTTGGTCAGGACATCTTCCTGTTTCAACTGATAGTCGATAAACCGTTCCCGTTCCTGTGTGAATGCTGTGTAGCCCCCCTTGAACTTCAGAAATCCCTCGGGGTAGCCTAGGCCCAATTCCATGATGTCGGTGCAGACCGTATCCAGGAACTGGCGGTCATGGCTAACCACCACATAGGCAAAGGATGCTTTTTTTAAAATTTCCTCCAGCCACAGGATGCCCTGGATATCCAGATGGTTGGTGGGCTCATCCAGAAGCAGCAGGTCAGGATTCTGGGCCAGCGCCCGGGTAATGGCAAGGCGTTTTTTCCAGCCCCCGGACAGTTCACCGCATTTTTGGGAGTCGTTGTCAAATCCGCCTATACCCATGAGGCGCTGAACCCGGCGGTAGTTTTCCGGATCGCTCAGGTCTTCACGGGTCATGCTGCCGAACAGGGTCTGGCCGACAGTCTTTTCCGGATCCAGGTCATCGTCCTGGGGAAGAAAGGCCAGACGGATGTGTTTTCTCAGGAATTTTTCTCCTGATTCAGGGGTGTCTTCCCCGGCAATTATCTTTAAAAGTGTTGATTTGCCGCTGCCGTTGCTCCCGATGAGGCCGAGCCGTTCGGTGTCGGAAATATTTATGGTCAAGTCCTCAAAAACAGGATCTTCCCCAAAGGATTTGGTAATGGACTGGTAGCTGAAAATAAGTGTCATGGGTTTCGCAGGTTTCGGGTTTGTCTGTATACAAGGACCATCCTGATGACAAAACCGGCAAGAAGCGTCAGGCTGATAAGGACCATCAGGGATGCTGCAAAGAAGGTTATGACAAAACTGAATGGATCGCCCAGAGAATAGGATCCCAGGAGCAGGTCAACGCCGAACAGGGCAAAAAAGGCCGAGAGCAATGAAAAAAAAATCTGTAGTGGCCAGCCGTAAAATTTCATGGGCTTAAAGTCCTGCCTTGTCCGATCAGGGTAATGGTTTTAGCCGGCTGGCTGCCTGGCAGCTTGGCCGGAACGGTTGGTGATGTGGTCTGGAGCATACCGTTTTTTTAGGGAGTTGTAAAGCATTCAAAGGGTTTTCCAGCCGCCAATGCCTGGTTGACAAACATGATTTTGAAATTAGTTTTGGTTACGAACCAGAGGAAGTCATTTGCCTCAGACCCGTTCGTTTCCATTGATATTCAGGTTCAGGCAGGTAAGCGGCCCGTTCAGATTTCAGATAACAAAAAAAAAGATAGAACCAGCCGGCATGCCTTGAAAGGGGAATATATGAAAAGTTTTCGCAAGGAGCTGTTTTTCCAGGTCCCGACACGGCGGGCTTTTATCAACATTACACCACATATTCAAGCGTGTTTGAATGAGAGCGGCATCATGGAAGGACTTGTGCTCGTGAATGCCATGCACATCACAGCATCCGTGTTCATCAATGATGATGAGACCGGTCTCCACCACGACTATGAAGTGTGGCTGGAAAAACTTGCTCCCCCACGAACCGGTTTCAGGGTATCGCCACAATGTGGGTGAAGACAATGCCGATGCCCACCTCAAACGCCAGATCATGGGACGGGAGGTGGTGGTCGCAGTCACCGGGGGAAAACTGGATTTCGGCACCTGGGAACAGATTTTCTATGGCGAGTTTGACGGAAAACGTAAAAAACGGGTACTTGTCAAGATCATCGGGGAATAGTTCACGATCATGAGACTGCTTCTGGTTGAAGACGACGAAAAAATTGCTGAATTTGTCATCAAGGGACTCAAATCTGCAGGCTATGCCGTGGACCGTACCGATGACGGATCCGAGGGGCTCTACCTGGCCCTGAACGAGCCCTATGATGTCATGGTTGTGGATATCATGCTGCCGTCCCTGGACGGGCTGTCACTGATCCAGGGGATACGAAGGCATAAGGTTAACACGCCCATCATAGTTCTAAGTGCCAGGGACAAAGTTGAAGACAGGGTCAGGGGGCTGGAGGCAGGTGCTGATGATTACCTGACCAAACCCTTTTCCTTTTCAGAACTTCTTGCCCGGATCCAGGCGCTCCTGCGCCGGGCAGGCGGCCTTGTTGAAGCCACATCCCTGTTTGTGGGGGACCTGTCCATGGATCTTCTCAAACGGGAGGTCCGGCGCGGGGATACTGTCATCGAGCTTCAGCCATTGGAGTTTTCCCTCCTGGAGTATCTGCTCAGGAACAAAGGCAGGGTTGTCTCCAAGACCATGATCATGGAGCATGTATGGAATTATCACTTTGATCCCGTGACCAATGTGGTCGAGGCCAGGGTGTGCCGCCTGAGGGACAAGATCGACAAGGGGTTTGACACACGGCTCATACATACGGTTCGAGGTGCCGGATATGTCGTGAAGGATACCCCATGAAACTGCGATTTCCCCTGGCTGTCAGGCTCACTCTCATGTATGCAGGCATATTCACAGTATCATCCTGCGCTGCCTTTGTTCTTTTTTACTATCTGGTAGCCCAGACCATCGGTCACCGTATGGACCAGGATCTCATGGATAAGGCAGGAGCCTTTGAGGCTGTGTTTTCCGTCAAGGGCATGGGCGGTGTCCGGGATCTGGCAGTACTCGAAGCCCGGGCCTCCGGGGAAAAGAAGGCCTTTTTCAGGCTCCTGTATCCATCCGGTGAGGTGTTCGCTTCTTCGCACATGTCTTTCTGGCAGGACATCCGGGTAGGTCAGGACACGGTCAGAAAACTGGCTGGGGGCTCGTCCCCTGTCTATGAAACCGTTACCATAGAACCTGGTGCACCCAAAGTCAGAATCCTCTATGCCCGGATAGGGCCGGGTGTCATTCTCCAGACCGGTCTTTCCATGGAAACCTATGCCCATTTTTTTCAAGCGTTCAAAACCGTGTTTGCAGGGACCATGACCCTTATTGTTGTTTTGTCCGCAGCATCGGGGTGGTTTTTGTCCCGGCGAGCTTTGGCCGGAGTCCAGTTAGTAATAAATACTGCCCAGAAGATTTCGGGTACCCGCTTAAGCGACCGGGTTCCGGAAACCGGTACCCAGGATGAACTCGATCACCTGGCCAGGACCTTCAATACCATGCTGGTCAGGATAGAAATCCTTGTCACCAGCATGCGTGAAATGACGGACAATATCGCCCATGACCTGAAGAGCCCAATTGCCAGGATCCGAGGCCTGGCTGAAGTCTCCCTGACCCAGGACAGTTCCAGGGAGGATCTCCAGCAGATGGCCGCCTCCACCATTGAAGAATCGGACCGGCTCCTGGACATGATCAACACCATGCTGGTCATTTCCAGAACCGATTCGGGTGAGGGTGGTTTCCGATTTGAGCCAGTGGACATTACGGATTTGGTTGCCCAGGCCTGTGACCTGTTCGAGGCGGTTGCCGAGGACAAGGGAATAGGGTTGGTGTTCTCTGCCAGCCAGAATTTGGTTGCAATGGCCGATACCGCCATGCTTCAGCGGGCGGTTGCCAATATTATCGACAATGCCTTAAAATATACACCCAGCGGAGGTAGTGTTGCGGTATCTGTTGAAAAAGGTAGTTCGGGTGCCTTAAAAATCCGGGTGGCCGATACAGGGCACGGTATATTGCCCCAGGATCTGAACCGGATATTCGACAGGTTTTATCGTGGTGATCCGAGTCGCAGTCAGCAGGGCAGCGGCCTGGGCCTCAGCCTGGTGAAGGCAGTTGTCAGCGAACATGGCGGCAGCGTAGAGGTTACAAGTGCCCAGGGGCAGGGAAGCACCTTTCTCATTACATTACCAATTGGTAATGTCGGCGTCATTTAAATGTCATGTCCATGTATTATTGTATGCTCATGAGAACACACCGTCCCGGAATATCGGAATCAGGATTCCTGACTTTCCGGACGATGATGCCCTTTTTAAAAACTTCGAAGCACACCACATCGCTTTGTGAAAACAGTACCGGTTAATCCGGGAAAGGAGCAGGTATGAGATTCAATATCAACAATAGGTTACTATCACTGATGGCAGCTCTGATCTTTGTGGGGGCCACAGCCCTGGGCGCATCAGCATTTTCAGATGATTCAGTCTCCATGATCCCTGGCAGTTTCAGCAAACTGGCAACCAATGCCAAACCGGCCGTAGTAAATATAAGCACGGTCAAGATGCCCAAAAACGGCGGCAGGGTTTTCCGTCATTTCTTTGGTAACCCGTATGGGGATCAGGATCCTCTGGAGAAGTTCTTCGGACCGTTTTTTAATCAGCCCGGGCAGAACCGGGATTACAAGCAGCAGAGCCTTGGGTCAGGGTTTATCATCAGCAATGACGGGTATATTGTAACCAACAATCACGTGGTTGCCGATGCCGACCAGATAAAGGTCAAACTTTTTGATGAAAAGGAATATGAGGCCAAAATCGTCGGTACAGATGCAAATACGGACCTGGCCCTTATCAAGATCGATGCCACGGGTCTGACTCCCCTGGAAATGGGTGACTCCGGTGCCCTGGAGGTGGGCAGCTGGGTGGTTGCAATAGGCAGCCCCTTTGGCCTTGAACAGACGGTGACAGCAGGTATAGTAAGTGCCAAAGGCCGCATCATAGGCTCCGGACCCTACGATGATTTTATCCAGACCGATGCATCCATCAATCCTGGTAACAGCGGCGGTCCGCTGCTCAACCTGAAAGGCCAGGTTGTGGGAATCAATACAGCCATCATAGCCAGCGGCCAGGGGATCGGTTTTGCGATTCCCTCCAGCATGGCCAGCGGTATCATCAGCCAGCTAAAAGATTCCGGAGAGGTAACTCGTGGCTGGATGGGTGTCGCGATCCAGGATATTACGCCGGAACTGGCGGACTACTACCATCTTTCTGAAAAAGATGCTGTTCTTGTTGCCAAAGTGTACGCCGATGATCCCGCAGACAAGGCCGGCATCAAGGCCGGAGATATCATTACCCACATCGAAGGGAACAAGGTAAAATCCAGCAGGGAGTTATCATCAGCCATTGCCGGATACAGTGTGGGTAAGAAGGTCGAAGTGACCTTTGTACGTGAGGGAAAGACAAAGACCACGACCGTGACTCTTGCCAAACGAAACGATGCCGGCATTAACGGGCAGGTTGTGGAATCCGGAACCGACCATTTCGGGTTGGGCCTTGAGGCCGTTGATCAAAACAACGCCCGTCAGTTTGGGCTTCCCCAGAACAGCCAGGGGCTTGTTGTCACAGAGATACAGCCTGACGGAAAGGCAGCCGGCACCGGCATCAAGGAAGGTGACCTCCTGGTGGAGATCAATCACAGACCGGTTGAAACCCTGTCGGATTACCAGTCCGTCCTGGACAGTATCAAGTCCGGAGAGGTGGTCCAGTTGCTGTTCAGGCGAGGGAATACCAGTTTTATAGCCATACGGTTGACCAAATAGTGCCTGGCTGACCCGGGCAGCCTGTCTTCAATAACCCGGTATGATTTCCAGGGCCGGCCCACGTACCTCATGGGTCGGCCCTGATGTTTCAGCATACCCCGGTATGGTTTCTTCCACCTGCGTTTGAACTTTCCGTTGACTGTGGAAGCAGTTATGGAATATTATGCCTCAATTCAAGGGAAATGAATGACCGGTGACGATACCAATGGTTGGGACAGATGCGGTGCTTCCTGGTCATGCTGCATGCCGGAATTCTCTGCAGGGATTCCCGGGGTCTTGTTGACGCAAACTTATGCTGGGCTGTCCATATTCCACATGAAACTGAACCGGGATTTTTTTTCTTTTATATCAAGGTTTAATCTTCTAGAAACTCTGGGGGACAGCTACGACTCTTTTTTCAAAGAAATTACCTACGTAAACTTTGTACGTTCCAGGATTATGGGAAGCGCCTGTGCCGTAATTTTCGTTGTCGTGCTGGGCCTTGACATGGCTCATTATCTGTCCGGCAAGTGGCAGGTCTCTTCCGGATATGCCCTGCTTTTTTATTCCCATTGCTCCATTTTGGCATTCATGTGCATCCCTGTTCTGGTAAACTTCCTGAAACCAGCCGAATCGCCTGGCGATGTAACCCTGTTCCATAAACGCGTGATTGATACGGCCATGTTTTTCGGCCTGTCCAACATGGTTGTCATCTCCATGGCAGATGTTCTTATCAACGGCTCCATAGCAGCCTATCTCGGGTCGATTTTCGCATTTGCCGCCATTTTCCTGATGACAACCCGGTTCGCTCTGATTCTGTTCGCAGGTAATATGGCCCTCATGGTTTCTCTGCTTGTTTTTGTTTCAAACCACCATGGTATTTCGTTGAGGATCCAGATCCTCAACGCAATTACCTTTGCCCTGGTGGCATTTGTTCTGTCACGGCTTCTGTTCTACTATCATGTCAAGGATTTTTCCAATCGTCTTGTAATTCGGCAGCAACGGGAGCGGCTGGAGGAGATGTCCATGACAGACCATCTGACAAAGGCTCTTAACCGTCGCAGTTTTCTGGATCTGGCCCAGACCGAAATAGCCCGAACCAACCGCCATGCAAATCCGGTAAGCATGTGTCTGTTTGACCTGGATCACTTCAAGGCCGTCAATGACAGGTACGGGCACTATGCCGGAGATATCGTTCTCGTAGACATTGCCGGCAGCGTCCAACAGAATATCCGGGAGACTGACATCTTTGCCCGGTGGGGAGGGGAGGAATTTCTCATCCTGTGTCCCCAGACAGATAAGGACGGTATGGAACAGCTGTGTGAAAAGCTCCGGGAAACAATTGCGGCCCTGACTTTTGAGGGAGCGCCCAGTGTCACGGCCAGTTTCGGGGTAACCCAGTTCGTTCCGGGAGAGTCATGGAACGACTTTGTTCAGCGATGCGACAAGGCCTTGTACCAGGCCAAGGGGAAAGGCCGTAACCGTGTTGAAACCCTTGGCTGATTGTCGTCACACAGCCCTCCCACTACCTTGAACCAATTATATCATTTCAGTGTTAAAAGCAACCTGATCATCAGGATTGTCGGCTTTCAGAATGGATTACGGTTTCAGGTGAAAGGACAGGGGATTCAATGATGTATGAACTCCTCCGGGATTCTTTTGCTTGCATCACGGTTACCAGTTATGGTAACCTTTTCGATTTTTTTGGGGTGGTATAAAATGATTCATCTGACAAATATAACAAAGCAGCATGGTTCCCAGGTCCTGTTTAAGAATGCCAGCATGCAGATTCTGCCCGGTTCCCGCTATGGACTGGTTGGTCCAAACGGTGCAGGCAAAACAACCATCTTCCGTCTGATCACCGGGGAAGAATTCCCGGATACCGGAGAGATCACCTTTTCGAAAAAAATAAAAATCGGTTACTTTTCCCAGGATGTGGGAGAGATGTCGGGGCGCTCATCCCTTTCAGAGGTGATGTCAGCTGCTTCCGACGTGGTGGCGTTGGGCGAGGCCATGAAACGCATGGAAACTGAAATGGCGGAGCCCATGGAAGACAGGGCCATGGAAACCCTGCTTGAACAATATGGCGAGGCTGCCGAAGAATTTGAAAACCGTGGGGGATATGATCTGGAAATCCGGGCACAGACCGTGCTGACAGGACTGGGAATCGGTCCTGATGATTATACCCGTCCTGTCGAATCTTTCAGCGGCGGATGGAAGATGAGGATCGCCCTGGCAAAGATCCTGACGTTAAGCCCGAATGTCCTGCTCCTTGACGAGCCGACCAACCACCTGGATATGGAGTCCATCATCTGGCTGGAGAACTGGCTGGTCAGCAGTTTCAAGGGAGCCCTTCTCATGACTTGCCATGACCATGATTTCATGAACAGGGTGGCATCCCGAACTATTGAGGTGGCCAACCAGACCACAACGACCTATGGCGGGAACTATGATTTTTACCTCCGGGAGAGGGAAATAAGGATGGAGCACCACCTGGCGAGCCATAGGCGGCAGCAGGAGATGCTTGCCAAAGAAGAGAATTTCATCGCCCGGTTCAAGGCCCGGGCATCCCATGCGGCACAGGTCCAGGCCCGTATCAAGAAACTGGAAAAGATTGAACGCATTGAACTGCCGTCCCAGCAGCGTGTCATGAAATTTGAATTTCCAGTCCCCCCCCGTTCCGGTGATGATGTTGTTTCCCTTGACATGCTGGGTAAAACATGGGCAGCCCCGGACCGGGAACCTAAAACCGTATTCAGCCATATCTCGGGGCTGATCAACCGTCAGGACAAGGTCGCCGTGGTCGGAATCAATGGAGCCGGCAAGTCCACCTTCCTCAAGGTCCTTGCCGGCAAGACAGAAGCCACCTACGGCAGTCTAAGGATCGGGGCCAATGTCAACATCGGCTATTTCAGCCAGCACGCACTGGATATTCTGGATGCTGAAAAAACAGTTTTCGAAACCCTTCAGGACGCCCTGCCCAATGAAGGAATCGGGGTGATCAGGAACTTGTGCGGCGCATTCCTCTTCTCGGGCGACGATGTGGACAAGCGGATAAAACAGCTTTCAGGGGGCGAGAAAAGCCGGGTTGTTCTGGCAACGCTCCTGGGAAAACCCGTCAATTTTCTGATTTTTGACGAGCCCACTAACCACCTGGATATCCAGTCCCGGGAAATCCTGCTCACTGCCCTGAAAGAATTCGCCGGAACCCTTGTCCTGGTCAGTCATGACCGGCATTTTCTCCGCTGCCTTGTGAACCGGGTTTTCGAAATCGACCGGGGAACCCTGAACGTTTACAACGGCGATTACGAGTACTACCTGTTAAAAACCCAGCACGCATCAGTGCCTGGGCGTTGAACTCACAATCCATACCGTTGTGGAATCAGCCATCTGCAGGACCTTTTTGCTTACCCTGCCCATGAAAAACTCTTCAACCGCCGAGATTCCACGTCGTCCAACCACAATGGTCCCGAAATCATGGGCCTCGGCATCGTCAATCAGTGCCTGGGACCTGCTGGGTTTTCCAGTCTGAATTTCCCTGATAATAGAATCCGGGAAAAAACCGGCTGCTTCAAGCCGCTTGACTGCCTCATCCATATGGGGTGCGATCATCTCTTTTTTCATGGCCATAAGGTCATGTCCCAGGGTTTCCATGTCCAGGGAAACTCCAGGGTAATACCCCAGGGCCTGCCGTATGACATAACAGATTTTCAGGATCACTCCTGCCGGTGGTACCATGGCGCATACAGTATCGACCCCGGTCATGGCATTGGCTGACCCGTCAAAAGCCAGGAGTATTCTTCGCGGGCTGAGAACTTCCTGTCCAACAACGATCAGTGTCGTGTCTTCCAGTTTCCCCACCAGTTTCGAGGCAATATTGCCCATGGCCAGATCCTTGATCCTGCTCACACCGGTCCGGCCCACAGCAACGGCGTGAAAACCCTGTTTTACCTTGTCAAGGAGATCCCGTGCGATCCCGCGTTGTTTTACCTGCTTTTCGATGGTCACAGAGGTTTTGGGAAAACCAGCATTGAGAAGGACCAGATTGCAATTTTCCAGTTGCTGGTCCATGACCTTGCCTGATTCATATGCCCAGGATTTGACGCTGGCTATGCGTTCATTGAATCCGGGGCCAAGGTCCATGTCCCAATAGGCATCGGGTACCTGGGTGTCCACATGGAACAGAACCACCTGGGTGGTTTCCGGTGCAAAGATCTGGCTTACATACGCCACGGTTGCCAGAGATTGGGCTGAAGCGTCAACGGCTACCAGAATTTTATTGTTTGTTCCCATGACAGACCTCCTTTACGTGTATTGTATGCGGGGTGCAGGCCCCATAGCGCTTCCCGTTGAACAATGCCTTGCGGCAAGGAAGCAGTGAATACAAAATGGTGTCATGCAAAACGGGGACCCTTGCCGATTAATGAAAGGGTACCCGGCCAACTATTATGCTATCTGGCAATTCATATACTGACAGGCAGTGATCTGCCTGGACAGACCATTCCGTGAGAGGCAGGGACATGTGCGGTTGTATAACCGGTCGCGTTTCAGGCATGAGTTCCAGACTCCGGCAGGGATGGAACTTGAGGTCAGAATGCTTTGCGAAAATTCAGGTCATACGAGTTGACTCTATGCATGTATCATATTCTTGTTCCATGATTTTGTCAAACCCGTGACTATTTTTTACCCCTGGTGTTTTATCCGAGGTGATAGCATTTACTGTGACATCTTTTATCCCTTTGACCCTGGGATTTCGATCTCCCGGTCCTAGGCGGACCGCTGCAGTCGGGCTGTAATGATACCCGCTCCGATCAGGGCACTTCCGCCGCATCGGTTGAACCATCTGCGTACACTTTTCTTTTTGACGGTTTGCCTGAGTCTGCCGGCAAAGGAGGCATACAGGGTGGCGTTGACGGTGGCCAGAAATAAAAATGTCCCGCCAAGCACCATTAACTGACCGAAAACAGGTCGCACCGGGTCAACAAACTGGGGCAGGAATGCCACAAAAAAGGCGATGCTTTTAGGGTTCAGGGCGGTTACGATAAATGAACTCCTGAGCAGTGATACTGATGACAGACTTTGCGGGCGGCTGGCCATGGAAGCGTTTTCCGGATCGGTTATCCATAATTTTATTCCAAGATATATCAGGTATAGAGCGCCAGCCCACTTGAACAGGATGAACAGGGATGCTGACGCGGACAACAGGGCACCCAGTCCCAGAAGGGAAAGGGTCATTGCCGTAAAATCTCCAAGAAGAACCCCTGCAACCAGCGGCACAACAGATTTATATCCATGGGTGACCGCCTGGCTGATGACCAGGATGATGGTGGGGCCGGGTATGATCAGAATCAGGGCTGCGGCTAAAACAAAGGGAATCCAGATTTCCAGGGTCATGGTTTTCTCCTGAACGGTAATTGGTATGTCATCGGTTGTTGATAGGGCAATGGTATTGTTTCCGGTGAATGTTATACCTGTTTTTCATAGTTGTCACAAAAAAAATCCCCTGCCGGGAAAGTATCGGCAGGGGGAAGAATTCCTAAAGGACATGTCTGAATCTTTAGTCCTGATATTTATCGGAATGGATTGATATCGATGCCGAAGCAGACTGCGCCTATCACAGATCCGTTTTCATCGATTATGGGCAGAGATACCTGCTGCTGGGGCAGGGCCGTTGATTGATCGATTTTGAGTTTCCCTATATCAACACCGCCTTTTCCCCCATTGAAAGAATTCTGCCATTTTTCTTCATCACCCTGCCAGTAATCACTGGTTATTGCATTCTGCCCCACATTCGCCCCTTGATTGTCCATCACAAACATTTCTATAATAGGATGTTTCTGGGCCAGTTCCTTTCCCAGTTCAGCGCATGCATTGTTCATCAACTCTTCAGCCAGGGGGATGTCCCCTTCTTCGGCAATCCACTTGGCATCGATGGCTTTTATCTTTTCAAGTGTGAGATGCTCGGCGTTCTGCTTTTTGACCGCATCAACAACTACGGGATTGGTTGTCTGTTTTAACAGAACATCCACAATAAAATTCTTGAACTGGTCGTTTATCGTTGCATTGGCGCGGATTTCCTTTTCCAGTCTATCATACACCGTGACCTGCGCCGGGGTGTTTTGTCCATGAGACAATTCGGTGACCAAAATTATTGGGATACATACCAGTATACCGTACAGTACTTGTTTATTACTTCCTCTCATTGTCAATACCCCCCGTTTAAATGGCCCGAATATTCCATAAAACAGCCACAATTGTGAATCCTTTCCTGAATATTATCCGCTATGCACGCTGGCAGGTAGATGAATGGTAAGATTATATCACAATTATGATGGTGAATGTCAATTAGATTGCAAATCAAATTTATAAGATAACAGCCTGAAAACCTGCGGGCTGATCTCATACTTTGAATTGTCCGATAATGGTGCGAAGCTGTTCGGAGATCTTCGCCAGGTCTTTGGCTTGTGTTTTTACCTGATCGACTCCCCGGGTGGTATCTTTGACGGCAACGTTCACTGTTGCAACATTTTCCGACACTTTTCCCGTGGAACTCGACGCTTCAGAGGCTTCCTTTGCGATGGATGCAGCAGCCTTTGCAACTTCATCGATCCGTTTAGAGACGTCAATTTCAATCTGGATGACTTTCTGGACGTTGTCCGAGGCCAAGGTGGCATCCGAAGCAGTCACGCCTACACTCTTTGCAATTTCATTTGTGGTTATGGTCTGTTCCTCCACCGATCCGGCAATGGTTCCCATTATCTGGTTTATTTCAATAATTGTTTTTAAAATTGAGTTGATTGCCTGTACCGCATTGCTCGTATTGGCCTGCATGGTCTCAATTTTGTTGCGGATATCATCAGTGGCCCTGGCGGTCTGGCGGGCGAGTTCCTTAACTTCGTTTGCCACAACCGCAAATCCTTTGCCTGCCTCTCCTGCACCTGCGGCTTCTATGCATGCATTCAAAGCCAGCAGATTTGTCTGGGAGGCTATGCCGTTGATAAGCGCCACAACATCGCCGATCTCTTTTGCCCCCTCACCGAGGTTCGTGACAATTTCAAAGGTACTGTCAGCCTTTCTGGAGGCTTCACTGGTTACCTTTGCTCCCCTGGCTGAATTTTTTGAAACCTCATTCAGCGTGGCATACATCTGCTCTATGGATATGGCAAGGGAATGCACTGCTTCCGTGACATTTGTAACGGACGATCCAATGCTCTGGAGATTGATGGAAACCTCGCTGGAAGACGAGTTGACCAGGTTGACCTGGGTGCTGACGCTTTCTGCTGTCAAGGCCATGGTTCGGATGCTGTCCGTGGTCTGATCCGTTGAGACGGCAGCCTCCTGGGACTGGGTGTTCATAAGGTTTGCTTTGGATGTCATTTCTTCTGAAATGAGTTGGAGTTGTTTTGATGAAATATTGAGGTTGGCTATATCATCAAACAGGAGTTTGATCATATGCTGGAGTTTGTCCATCAAGGTGTTAAACCACTTGGCCACCTCACCGACTTCATCACCGGTGCTGACCGAGAGGCGTCGGGTGAGATCCCCTTCTCCTTCGGCGATGTTTCTGAGCATTTCAACGGTTTTTTTCAACGGACGGCTGATAAGCCCTTGAAGGAGAAAATTCATGGTGAACCACAATACAATGATGATGCCGGCTACCGACAGGAGTGATGTCGTCAAGGCGGAATGTTTAATGGTTGAGAGCGTGTTTTCTGCTTCGGTCTGAACACTGGCAAGGGCTTTTGTGGAGAACTTGAATCCGATAACACCGCAGATACCTCCCAACTGCCAGTCTGTATGACACCGGATGCAGTCCGGGGCTATTTCCTGGGGCTTATAAATGACGATCGCTCCTTTTTCCCATATAAGGCGCATGGCAGGATCTGTTGAAAGCCGTTCCCGTTCATTTTCCGGAATTAGTTTGCCGATTGCAGAGGGGTCAGAGGAATAGACAACACTACCGATCTTGTTGTAGAGAGAAAATTCCACAAGCCCCTCCACGTTTTTCTGTTCCTTGATCAGTTTGTTGAACTTGTCCATCTCTCCGCGTTCCAGTGATCCGGAAACAGCCCTTGCAATCGAGATGTACATGTTTTTTGCAAACCCTTCTTCCCGTTTCTTCAAGAGGTCGATATTGGTCGCGGTAAAATCTGCAATGTCGCCGGACATGTTGATGTATTGGAAAAACTGGGCAACGATCACGACAAATGCAAGCCCTGCAATAAGGGAGAAAATCAGTTTGGAGTGAAGTTTCACGATCTGTTATCCTCCTTTTTATTAGCAGATTCCGTTTTTCTGTAAAAAGGAAAGGATGCTTTGGAAGCAAACTGTTCTGAGGCACATCCGATGCAGGGCCCGCCCGATGGGATGCACGAATTGGTCCTTGAGTTCCAGAACCTTAGGGTACAGTCCGCATAGGTATTGGTCCCCACGCACCCGAGTTTGAAAAGGCAGCCGTCATCGGAAAATTGTTTTGCAAAATTTTCCCGTTCATAATCGGCAAACCGATGACACCGTTCATGAATCAGCTTGGAGTAAAAAAGCTTTGGCCTGAGTTCGTTATCTAGCTCGGGCATTCCGAATTTGATAATATGAACCAGGGTGCCCACTGTCCAGTCAGGATGTGCAGGACACCCCGGAATACGGACCATGGTGGTTGAGATGTTCAGTCGTTTCAGGTGTTCCGGAACCCCCATGGCACCGGTGGGATTGTTCTGGGCCGAAGGAATGCCTCCATAGGCTGCGCATGTTCCTACACTTACCACAGCCTTTGCCCTGGCTGCCGCACGGGCCACCAGATCTGTCATCGGTTCATGGCCCATTTTGCAGGCTTCAGGCATACCCACAGGCATTGCACCCTCAACCACCAGATAGAATCCACCACGCTCAATGGTGCTATGGACTATATCCATGCCAACATCGCCGGTAGCCGTGGACAGGGTTGAGTGAAATTTGAGGGACAGATACCGGAGGAGCATGGCAGCGGGGCCTGGTGCATCAGTATTCATGAACGAGACAGAACACCCCGAACAGCTCTGTCCTTGCAGCCACAGGACCGGCGGTGCTTCGGATGAAAGAAGTTCAAGGGCTTCTGAGATTCTGGGTACGGCGGATGTTCCGAGTCCAAGCATCAGGGCTAATCTGGCACTGTAATCCAGGAACTCCCTACGTGATATCATAACGGCTCTCCTTATTTCAGTGAACGGCACACGCAATGCAAGGATCAAACGAACGTACAACCCTGGTGGCTTCCAGAGGATTCCGGTCATCTGAAACCGGTGTCCCTACCAGTGCCTGTTCCACAGGTCCCGGAACTCCCTGGTCATCCCGGGGGGAGCAGTTCCAGGTTGTGGGGACCACGCACTGGTACCGGCTTATCTTTTTATCCCGGATCTGGAGCCAGTGTCCCAGGGCACCTCTGGGAGCTTCTGTCAATCCTATCCCTTCCGTTGACTCCGGGATCTCAAAGTCAGTGAACGCCGAACGCCCGGGGATCAATTGCTCCACCCACTCAAGGCACTGGTCTGCAACCAGTTTGCATTCAATGGCCCTTGCTGCATGTCTGCCCATGACTGACACCATGTTCTCAGGTTTTTGGCCTGTATCTTTCAAGAAATTATTAATTTCCCGGACAATGGTCTGATTTTTTCCATCTGCAAGGGAAACCAATATCCGGGCTAGCGGTCCAACTTCCATGACCTGTCCGTTGTACCTGGGGGCCTTGATCCAGGAATACGCTCCTTGTTTCTTGGGATCCGGCTGGCTTTCCCCTTTTGACGGCTCAAGACCTGTAGGACTTGAAAACAGAGAATATTGTGTGTATTCGCGGATGAAATCCGGGTTAAAGGGTGTGAGCCGTCCGTCAACGAGTGTCCCGGATGGGAAAAAGGTATTCTGGCTGCCGCTGGGCTCCCTGAAAACCCCGAATGCCAAAAAATTGCCGCAGCCCTTCCCCATCCGGAAGTATTCGGGAAAGCTTGCCGCCACCGCCATGACGTCTGGCAGGTAAGCCTGTACGATAAAGGTTCTGATCTGCTGCATCAGGGTCCGGTAGGCAAGGATTTTCTGCGAGTCTATCTTCTCGGTGACGCCACCTGGAACCAGACTGGCTGCGTGGGGAAGTTTTCCGCAGAAGATTGCCCCGGCCCTCTGGGCCATGGAACGGAAATCAAAAGCTTCAAGGTAGTGTTTAATTGCGGTGATGTTAAGGTCACTGCTTTTGACATAGCCGCCTAAATAGCGGGGAAGAAAGGGAGCCCCGGGGTAGACCTGTCCGGATGAGATCTGAACCTTGACCCAGTCTTTGAGTTCGTTAAGGGCGGGATCCTTTCCCAAATAGCCTGTAATGGCTTGGATATCGATAAAGTCGAGTGCGGACAGGTGGTAAAAATGGGTCAGATGGGACTGGATATAATTGGCACCCAGAATAAGATTCCTGGCAAGTTTTCCGTTGGACGGCACCGAAGCCCTGTAGGCCATGTCCTGGGCCAGAACAGAAGCAATGCCATGCGATACCGGGCAGACACCGCAGATCCTCTGAGTAATCTGTTGGGCGTCAAGGGGATCGCGGCCTTTGAGTATTACCTCAAATCCCCTGAACATTTCTCCAGAGCAGTAGGCGTTTTTGACAGCCTTTGATTCGATTTCCACACGCACGGCAAGATGCCCCTCAATCCTGGAAATCGGATCGATGATCACTGTTTTAGCCATAATATCTCCTCGCTGAAGGATGCCGCTGCAAGCGACCATTCCATACATTGCCTGCATTCAGGACCATTTCATCCCTGTACAGGGACCTGATTTTTCTTTGTGCGACGAAGTATCAACTCATGGAGTCTGGGATTGTAATTTTATCTCCATGATCAGCCGGTTTCACAATGGAGACCATTGGACCGCATTCGGTTGATTGAATATTAGTGGTCAATCGATAGCACACCTGACTGAAATCAGCAAATAATAATGTTGGTGATTTCAGGCCCCTGGAAAAAAAGAGTGCAGGGAGGGGATAGCACAAAAAGAAAAAATGATGTTACAGGTATTTGCCACGGTTCCTTTTGAAAGTTTAGGGGTAGATGTTTTCCCTAATGGAGGCAGCTATTGCATCACTGAGGCGGCGGATATTGTGCTGTTGAGCATTCACCCATGATGCATAGCTGCCATCTTCAGTCTGCTCTTTGAGTTCACTTCGCCTGGAGAGGGTCTCAGGCGTTTGTCCCTTTGGGATGATCAACGACCAACGCACAACAAGTTTTGCTTCTGCACCCAGATCCCCATCCATGGCCAGTACTTCCAGGTGAACACGGCAGGTCACGTTAAGATGCTGATCCCATGGGAAAACGGCAACCTGTTCTGTACCAAGTATAGCGGACAGGTTTTCGGCAACTGCCCGGCCGATTTCATGGTCCAGTTCACCGATCCAGCGGTTGTACTCACTGAGTTGATACTGTCCCCTTGCTCCTCCAGTGGCAATCCTTGGCTGTTTGAGCATATCTGAAATAAGCACCGGACCGATACTTAGAATAAGCCCGTTGCTTTGCTGGACTTGACGATGGGGAGAATCCGTATCAAGCAGGCTGTAATACATAACCGGGGGCGAATTCGCCTGGCAAGCAGCAAAGAACAATGCTGTCAGGCCCAACAAGACATTTCCTCCCAGGAATTGGTATGCTCTATTCACGTTTTTGCTTCTCCTTGTCTTTGCCATAAATAATGGACTGGGGCTGTTGTTCCAGGATTGAAGTCAACTCCCTAAAAGAGCGCAGTGTTAAGGATAACTCTTCCAATGTTTTATTGAAGTTGTATTTTAAAGGGGAATTCTCCCCAATGTTCTTTTGGAGTTCAACCAGGGTATTTTGCAGTTCAACGCCCAGGGTCTTCTGCAGTTCAATAAGCGTTTTCTGCAATTCAACCCCCACTGTTCCTTCAAGGGACTTCACCAGTTTCTGACATTCGTCAATGGTAGCCTGCAGCGCAGGGGCAGTCTGTGTATCAAGGGTAGTGGCCAATCCGCCGATTTGTTTCAGGGTGATCTCGGCCTGCTTGAGCATAAGTTGCAGATCGTTTCCTATCTTCTCAACAGGTACCTTGTCAAGGCGGCCGATAAACCGTACCAACCCGTCCTGGATTTGCCCGAATGACCCTGCCGCCGTTGGAACGACAGGGTAACCGTTATAATGGGAGAGGTCTTGCCGCGGGGCTCTGGGATGAAAATCAAGATTCACCCTGAGCTGGCCGGTCAGGATGTTGCTGCTGTTGAGCTGTGCGCGTAAACCCCGTTCTTCCACCAGCCATTTGAGAAAGGATTCGTCCTTATCATTAAAATGGAGATCAGGCTCCTTACGGTTAACAATACGGATTCTTTCAGGTTCGATGGCAACCATTACCGGGACAATGAATTCCCTTGTGGCGTAGTTGAATTCCAGGTTGAACTCGACTACCTCACCGATTTTGATACCATGAAGCTCCACAGAAGAGCCGACATTCAACCCGCGGACCGATTCATCAAAAAGAAGCATCCAATATTCCCGGATGGAATATTTTTTTTCCTGAATACCTGCCTGATTATCATACAGGAAGAAGGTGGTATTTTCCGCGGCCACTTCCCCTGGCAGCATCCCTTTGGGAACATCAAAGGATATGCCGCCTTTGATTATGGATATCAGAGATTGGACATCAACGTTAAGGCCTTTGTCGCTGAGTGAAACATCGATGCCGCTGGCATTCCAGAATCGGGTATTGGTTGTCACCCATCTGTGGTGCGGCGCTTCGATAAAGAATTGAATGGTCACTGAATTACCGTCATCATTGTATTGGTAACCGACCACCTGCCCGACTTGGATTTTCCGGTAATAGACAGGCGACCCGATATCCAAGGAGCCGAGGGTGTCGGTGGTGAGTCGGAAATGGCGGCCAGGTTGCCCAAGGGTCACTACAGGTGGTACTTCAAGGCCTTTGAAAGTCCTGCAGGGTTCTCCTTCCTTGCTTGGAAAAAATCCAATATAAGCACCTGAAATAACGGTACTTAATCCAGATACGGAACCACCCCTGATCTGGGCTCGAACAACCCAGAATTTTGTCATGTCCGTCAAGTACTGTTCGCTGCCCTTAACCAGTTGTGCAGTAACCTCCACCTGGGAAACATCCTGGCTCAAGTTGATTTGTTCGACCTGGCCGATCTCAACGTCCCGATATTTTATCTTGGTTTTTCCAGCTTCAAGTCCTTCAGCTGTGGCAAAGGTGATGGTGATGCTGGGCCCCTTTTCAGTGATTGCCTTATAGGTGAGCCAGCCACCTATCAACAGGGCAACGATGGGTACGATCCAGACAATGGAAAAAGAAGCACGGGGTCTAAGCTTTGCATCTGCAGCGTGCTGTTCGACCTGATGAATGTTGGTCATACATTCTCCTCATAGGCATCCCAGATAAGACGGGGATCGAGACTCTCGGCGGCAAACATCGTGATAACGACGACCGAGGCAAAATAATGGGCGGCAGGTCCGGCCTCAACAGTGGCAAAAGCCCCAAGTTTTACAAGTGCGACCAGGATAGTCACCACGTAGATATCTACCATGGACCAGCGGCCGACCATTTCAGTTAAACGGTAGAGAATGGCACGGTCTTTCAGGCGCCATCTAGAATGAAACTGAATACTCAGGAGCAGGTAAACAAGCGTCAGAAGTTTGGCAAACGGGATAAAAATGCTGGCCATAAAAATCACGGCGGCAATTTCCCAGGACCCGCTTTTTATAAAATAAAAAACACCGCTTATAATGGTGTCGGACTGGGTGGTGCCGAGTGTGGACGCTACCGTCATGGGCAAGATATTGGCAGGGACATACAAGATGGCAGCGGCCAGGATGAGTGCCCAGGTCCTTGCCAGACTGTTGGGTTTACGCTGGTGCAGGCGGCTCCCACAGCGGGGGCATGACCGATCCTGGACAAAGAGAGGATCAATAAGTAACTGGCAGATATGGCAACTTACAAGATTAAGTTCCTGGGCTGTTAGGGGCTTGGTGGTCATGGGTTTACATCCAGTTGCTCCCAAAGGAGATGCTGGTCAAGGCATGTCACGGCAGCGGCCATGACAACAATCAAAGCGGCAAGGGAAAAGGCAGAGGTGCCCAGTATAATGGTCGCCATCTTTCCAAGTTTTACCAGGGCGACCAGAATCCCCACCATAAAAATTTCCATCATCCCCCAGGGGGCTACATGTGTCAGTAAACGCAAGACATGTATGGCATGGGGCGCCGGACGGGTGAAAAATCTCAGGGGAGTCATGATATAGAGCAGTCCTGTTATCTGCACGAGGGGTATAAGCACACAGGTCAGGAGCACAAGCAATGAAAGTCCCTGTTCCCCCTGATTCCAAAGCTCATGAATCCCGGTAAGCAATGTGGTCTTTTGAATAAAGGCCCCACTTTTTATGGCAAGGAAAGGAAACGTGTTGGAGATGAGAAAAAGAATCAACCCTGCAAAAACAAACGCCAGCGAACGCTCAATGGAATTGGGCCGGTAGCGGCGCAGAACCGAGCCACACCGCGCACAGACCTGTGTCGCCATCGCAGCCTTTTCTACCCGGTTGAGAAGGTCACAGTCATGACACGCCACAATCGTTTTACTGGCCGGGGCCGCTATGCCTGTACCAGTATCGGAAACAATGGAAAGGTCATTGCAAGCCCCTGAAGTGTCTGTCACATCGTCAGTGGACTCAATCATCTCTTTCATCCTCCACTTGGAACGTATCGCCTGGTTTCCACTTTTGTGGTGAGTTTATCAGGAGATACCGCGAAAGTCCAAACGAATTTGTAGGGCAAGGGAAGGTGTCTGACTGCCCCGGGCATCCGGGGCAGTCAGACGATGTTTTAAGACCCTTCAGGAGATCCTGTCTGGGATGGATCAGGGGTATTTGTCCTTGACAAGCGCCATGGAGTCATCCATGGCCTTTAAGGCCAGGTCCAGGTCCTGGTCCGTGTGGCGGAAGCAGATGTAGGCATGGTGGAAGGGCGTGAAGAACATCCCCCTGCGGATGAGCTGGGTATAGAACTCCTTCCTTCTGGCCTTGTAGTCGCCGGTATCGTCTTTTTTAAATGTGACGTAGAACATGGGGGCAACCCCGGTGAGTTCAGCACCTGTTTCGTACTTGTCGATAATGGATTGAATACCTGTCATGAAGGTGTTGCCCTTTTCCCAGATGGTTTCAAGAACCCTGTCCCGCTCCAGGATTTCAATGGTCTTGAGAGCTGCAACAAATGCTTCGCTGTTGGGAAAAAAGGTGGATGAGATGAACAGTTTGTGGGCTGCCGCCATCATGACGTCCCGCTTGCCGGTCACCACAGAGATGGGATACCCGTTGGCCATGGCCTTGCCCAGCACAGTAAGATCCGGGGTCACCCCGTAAAGTTTCTGGGCCCCGCCCATGGACAGGCGGAATCCTGTTCGGATTTCGTCGAACACCAGCACTGTTCCGTAACGGTCAGCCAGGTCCCTGACCCCCTGGAGAAACCCGGGCGCCGGGGCCTGCATGACCTCATGATTGGGATGGCCAAAGGGGGTCATTATGATGGCGGCGGTTTCATTCCCGTGCAGGGCCATCAGTTCACTGAGTTGGTCCAGGTTGTTGTACCCGAATTCAAAAACGTCTTCATAAAACTTTCCGGGGATGCCGCCTTTCATCTCCACACACCAGTCGTGCCAGCCATGGTAGCCGCAGCGCATGACCTTGACCCGTCCGGTGTGGGCGCGGGCAATGCGGATGCTGGCGCTGGTCGCGTCAGATCCTGTTTTAAGGAAAATGGAGAGCTGGGAACTGGGAACCAGCTCTGTGAGTTTTTCTGCCAGGAGGTTCTGGTACTTCTGGGTCAGCGTAAAACAAAAACCCTTGTCCCGGATTTGGCGGCAGACCGCCTCATCCACCTCAGGCTCCCTGTAGCCCAGGATAATTGGGCCGTAACCGCAAAGAAAATCGATGAATTCATTGCCGTCCACATCAGTAAGGCGGCAGCCCCTGCCCGAGTCGATAAACACAGGGTATTCCCCATCGATAAAGTCGGTTGGTTTCCTGGCGCCCAGTACCCCGCCTGGTACAAGGGTAAGGGCTTGGTTAAACAGTTCCCTGCTCCGGGTGATGTCTAGCTTTGGTGCCTCTATCATGGGACCTCCTGGATTAAACGGTAAACATGGATGCGATATGCTCTGTCTGATGGATCCTGGCTCCCCGTTTCAGGAATTCGCCCAGGAACCTGCCCGGGTCAATGCACCCTTCCGGAGCAACAACACCTTTTTCAGTCACGAAACCTGCATCCATCATCAGGGCTGCAATGGATGCGGGAAGTCCTGTCCCAGGAGCCATGCGTCCCACCATGTCAGCCGTGAAAGTCACTGCTTTGCCCCCTTGCTGTCCTTTGACAATAACCTTGAGCCCCGATGCCTGGGGACCATTGTCCCTGCCCTGGGGGATTGAGTTCCAGAGTTTCAGTGCCAGGTCATAGGGCGTGATCAGTGTCCCCTTGACATCAATGGGATCTTTTCCCAGAAAACCGGTGTCTTTCTGTTCTTTGATGAGTTCGTCCACCCACAGGGGAATCAGTGCCCCCTTGATGATGACGTTTTTAACACCTTTGATGTATCTCGGGATGGTCAGGGGCTGGGGGTGTCCCACATACCGCACGTGGCAGACACCCAGGGGGTCGAGAAAGGTTTCAGGCACCACGTCTGAGCCGCCCTCCACGTGGACAAGTTCCTGGTTGATATACTGGGGCACCTGACCCAGGGTCATGTGCAGGCTGTGGTCCCAGGCAGCACCGGCAAGCTCGGCAATGCTGACCACCCAGTAGAGGTAAATGTCATCCACCTGGTCCAGCTTGTCCGCGTACCATTTGACCAGCACGTTGTTGGTTCCGGGGTCAGAGCCCATGCCGGTGAGAACCGTGATCCCGGCTTCACGGGCCATGGCATCGATGTCCGAATTGAACAGGATTTCGGTTCCCTCATAGTCGTCGCAGATGTCGATGTAGTTCTTCCTTGCTGCCACGGCTGCCCTGGCCACCGGTACCGCAGTCTTGTAAAAGGGGCCTGCGCAGTTGATGATCACGTCCATGTCCTTGAACCGGCTCACCATGGCGTCATGGTCGTTTGCTTCCATCCGGATAAGGCTCACCTTGGTGTTGTCACGGAGTTTCGGGGCAAGCCGGGCCGGATCCGGGTATAGGTCTCCAAGGACAACTTGGGTGACCTGCGTTTGTTTGATCAGGTCCCGGGCAACGCCCTGGCCCATTCCGCCTGCTCCGCCGAGTACCAATGCACGCATGCTGTTTCCTCCTGAAGGTCTGATCAGGGTGTGGTCTCACCCAGACATAAAAGTTTGAAAAACAATGGGATAGTATTTCTGAAGTTTAAAGGGGTAAAATCACCTAATGGTTATAGCGGTTCAGGATGGCTTCAAGAACACTGCCTCCGATGGCCCGGGCCTTTTCAGAGATGGTGGTGCAATGCTCCTTTTTCCCCCTGGGATCGATGTCCCCGATTTTCATTCTCTCAGGCACCCGGGTGTTGTCCCGGATCAGTCCCCTGACAATCCCGCTGATTCTTGCTGTCACCGGTTGTTGCTCAACAGTTCCGATCACCTCACCGCTGTTGATGAGGGTGCCGATGGCGGTTCGGGATCTGAATATCCCGGCGCACGGCGCCCTGAGGACCCGTTCCACCGTATATCCGTTGATGCTGCCCGGGATCCCGGTATTGGGTTCGGGACAGCCGCTGGTCAGGACTCTGCCAAGATTGTGGCCCCGATTGGTTTCAATGGCCATATGAACGCTTGCTCCTGCTTCGAACCCGGGACCAAGGCCGATGACCAGGGAAGCATCCGTGGACCGGGTTCCCAGGTTTTTTTTGGCCATGATGGCGTCAATCACAATGTGGGGCTCGACTCGGGTCAGGGAGGTCCAGCCCGGGTCAACGATGACGGGAATGATGTTTTTCTCCCATGCCCCTGGGATGTCTTCAGGACAAGGCACTACCCAGGCCTGGACGCCTTCAACCGTGATCGAGCCGTCATACACGGCTTCGCAGAAGCTGACCTGACGGCGCACAGCCATGGGATTTGGGATTTCCATCATGAAGATCTTCCTGAAATTTGACCGGAAAAGCCGCCAGGCAACCCCTGTTGCCATCTCACCGGCACCCTTGATGCCGATGGTGAGATGCCTGATTTCTGACGGTTCCAGTACCTGTTTCAGCTGCCATACCGCCTGGTCGGGATCTGTAAGAAATGAATACATGGGTTTATTTCCTGTTGTTTTCCCGTTCTTTTTTTTCATTGATGGCTGCCAGGATCCTGTCCGGGGTCAGGGGAAACTGGTCCATGAAAACGCCGATGGCATTGCTCACGGCCCCGGAATAGGCCTGGGCAGCGCTCATGGCAATGGACATGCCGGCCTCCTTGGCCCCATAGGGTCCGCCGGGGTCCATGGACTCCACGATAATGGTGTTGATCCCCGGCATATCGCAGGCCAGGGGCACCTTGTAGTCCAGCATGGTGGTATTGATGCACCGACCGTTGTTCCAGTCATGGTATTCGGTGAGCATACCGCCCTGTCCGCCCATGGCAACCGATCCTTCAAACTGGCCTTCCAGGACCAGGGGGTTGAGGGCAAACCCCACATCCTGGACAGCTGTGGCTTCCAAAACCTCTACTTTTCCGGTATCCGGGTCGACCTTGACTTCAACAATGGTTGTACCGAATGAAAAGGCTTCGCACATCTGGCCATAGGGGTTGGAAACCCATTCCCGTTTCATGTCCACCTTGGGCCAGTACCCGCCCTGGGCATTGACTGAAAAGCCGTTCAAAAGGGCCATGCGCACAACCTTCTTGATGGGGATGGTTTTGTCAGGGGCGTCGGTGATAAAGATCATGCGTTTTTTTGCAGATAGTTTTGAAGGTAAGGTCTTCAGGGCTTTAGCTGCCACGCTAAAGAGTTTATCCCGGCAGTTGCGGGCGGCGTTCATGACTGCCTGGCCACCCACAAAGGTTGAAACCTGGGAATAGGATCCAGGATCCGACGAGGTGGTTTCCGTGTCAGCCGAGACCAGGTGTATGTCCTGGGGCAGAAGGCCTAATTCTTCGGCCGCGATCTGGACAAGCATGTTCTCGTTGCCCTGGCCGTTGTCCACCACTCCGCTCATGAGAGTTGCTTCGCCGTCTTCATTGAACTTGATAAATGCCTGGGACCCGCCCCGGATGCCCATGGGAAATCCGGTCTGCACAGAGTTGGTGCCGATGCCTATGCCGTGCCAGGGGGGCAGTTTCCCCCACTTGGCCCTGAAGCCTGATTTTTCAACCGCTTTCCAGATGGTCTCATCCATGGCGCAGGAGGTCACCAGAGACCGGGTGTTGGTATAGTCGCCGGGCTGGCGGGAGTTCCGGAGGCGTATCTCCACGGGATCTATACCCAGGTGGTCTGCGATCATATCCAGCTGGATGTCCACACCACAGGCAAAGCCACGCCCATGTACCCGGATCATGCCCCGGATGGGTTTGTTGGTGTAGATACGGTACCCGTTGTACCGGACACTGTCCATGCGGTAGGCCTGTTCCATGGATAAAAAAGGCACACTGGTGGCAATGGGGCCGGTGCTGGAATAGGCGCCTCCGTCCATGTAGCAGGTGGTTTCCCGGGCCAGAACCCGTCCATCCCTGTCAACGCCGGTCTTGTGGGTGGTGATCATGGCGTGTCCCTGGCGGGTACCGATTGTGTTCTCTTCCCGGGTGAATACGATCTTCACGGGTTTCCCCGACCTTTTTGCCAGCAGGGCGCAGATGAAATCCGCCGGGCAGATTTCGGACCGGCCCCCGAAAGCGCCGCCGATGGCTATTTTCCTGACCTTGACTTTGTGCAGGGGGAGATTGAAGGCGTTGGACAGGGGCTTGGATTTCATGTGGGGCCCGCCGTTGGGCATCCAGATCTCCAGGCACTCCTCATGGTCGAACCGGGCTGCAACGGAATAGGGCTCTGCCTGGAAATAGGATTCTTCCGGGGCCACAAAGGTATCTTCCCTGATGTAATAGGCTTTCTTGAAATTTTCATCCACATCACCGGTGTCGATATTCACGTGGATGTTGATGTTGTTGGGGAACCCTTCATGGATTAGCTCGGTCTGTGATGCCATGGATGCCATGGTATCAAAAACAGCCGGAAGTTCCTGGTACTCTACCTGGATGAGATCCAGGGCTTTCAGGGCTGTATCCTCATCCACGGCAGCCACGCCGGCCACCTCGTCCCCGATGTACCGGGCCTTGTCCGTCTGGATGAACTGCTGGTCCCGGGTATAGGCAAACACCCCCCATTTTGTGCCGTCTGTGTCCTTTCCCGTGACCACGGCCCGGACACCTGGAAGGGTCTCCGCCCTGGACGTGTCAATGGAAATGATCCGCGCATGGGCATAGGGGCTTCGTTTGATCTTGCCCACCAGCATGCCGGGCAGGTTCAGGTCGGCCGTGAATTTTGCCTTTCCCATGACCTTGGCCCTGGAATCGACCCTGGGCATCCTTTTTCCTATATAGGTGTAGTCGCTCATGGCTCACTCCTTTGGGCTGCAGTCACAGCAATGGTCCTGGGGTCTTGCCGTGTGGGCCACAGCTGTCACGATCTTGGTATATCCGGTGCACCGGCAGATGTTCCCTGCAAGGGCCCTGCGGACCTGGGATTCGTCAGGGTCCGGGTTGGAAGCCAGCAGGGCATCGGCGGACATGAGCATGCCCGGGGTGCAGAACCCGCACTGGACCGCGCCATGGTCCACAAAGGACTGCTGGAGTGGGGACAGTTCATCGCCATGGGCCAACCCTTCCACTGTGCGGATGGCTGCGTTCCGGGCTTCCAGGGCAAGGGTCAAACAGGACCGGACAGGTTTTCCATCCATGTGGACAGTGCACGATCCGCACACGCCTTCGTCACACCCTTGTTTGGAACCGGTAAGATCCAGCTGGTCCCTCAGGATTTCCAGCAGGGTGTCATTGGGGGAAACCAGGACCTGGAAGGGAATATCGTTTATGGTCAATGTAATCGATTTTTTTTCCATGATAGTACTCTCCTTGATGATTATCCCCGGGCTGCCTGAACCAGGGCCTGGAACACCATGGGGGAGACCATGGCACACCGGTAGGCCAGGGTGGACCCCACGTTGTTGACGGCAAATGTGGATGCATTGTCCATGGCTGTGTCCGCCGCCTTTTTGAAGGCATCCGGGTCACCCAGTTTTTTCCCTTTCAGGGATGCGGATGCCTGTGCCAGGAACAGGGGGGAGCGACCCATGGCGCCGACAACGATCCTGGCATCGGCAATCTCATCAGCGATGGTCTCGGATGGTTTGAGGACCACCCCTGCGTTCACGATTGGAAAGTCAATGGCAGACCGGTAGGCCAGACGTTTGTATGCGCTGCGCAAATTGCCGGGAGGGACAATAATTTCGGTGAGAAGTTCCTGGGATTCCATGGCAAAGGGCATGATCCCGTCCATGGTATAGAATTCTGACAGGTCAACGGTGCGCTCGCCCCCTTTCCGGGCCAGGGTTATGGCGGCGTTAAGGGCCATCAGGGCTGTTGCTCCGTCTGACTGACAGGTGGAGTAGCACCGGTCAGCATCTTCCCTGGAATAGCAGATCTTGCCGCCGTCCTTGTGGCAGGCCTGGCGGCCGGACCTGTGGAAAGCACTCTGGTTGTAGTGCATGCACCGGTTTTCCTGGAGAATATTCCCGCCGATGGTCCCCCGGAAGTGCTGGATGGATACGGCCCCCACTGTTTCCAGGGCCTGGACCAGGGCAGGTGCTTCCTTTCTGACCAGGTCTGATCCTATAATGTCGGCAAGGGGGGTCCTGGCCCCGATCCGGATGGCGCTCTTATCTTTCTGGATAAAGGAAAGGGCTTCCATGGATTTGAGGCTGATGAGATATCCGGGCTTTGTGAGACCCTTTTTCATCCTGACCAGAAGGTCGGTCCCCCCGGCAAGGATTCTGGCATCATCCCCGTGAACGGCCATGAGATCCAGGGCCTCCTCCAGGGATCGGGGTTCCAGGTAGTTGAATTGCGGCAATCGCACGGTATTACTCCTTGTGTAAAAGCTGACGCCAACGGTATATCAAGGCCTGGTTTCAGACCTTTGACATGCATCCATTTATTTTAAAAGGCCCGGCAGAAAAAGGACCAGATCCGGAAAAATCATCATCAGGATCAGGCACAGGATATAGGCGGGCAAGAAATAGGCAACACCCCGGAACACCTTTTCCAGGGGTACGTCTTTGGCCATGCCGCCCACCACATAGGTTGTGGCTCCCACGGGCGGTGTCACGGCTCCCAGAGTCGTGACCACGGTGATTGTCACCCCGAACCAGATGGGGTCATACCCAAGTTCCCTTGCAACAGGGAAAAAAATGGGCAGGGTGATGAGGAGCAGGGCCAGGGCATCCATGACAGCACCGCCGATAATATAGATGAAAAAGATGATGGCCATGATGACCGATTTTGAAAAGGGCAGGGCAACCACCCAGTCGGCGATATCAAAGGGGATGCGGGTGATGGCCAAAAACCGCCCGAATATCATGGCCCCGGCAATGATGACGATGACCATGCAAGAGATCTTCAGGGTGTCCACAAAGGAGTTATAGATATCTTTCATGGAAAGGCTTTTTTGGAACATGCCGATGACAACGGCGAAAAAGGAACCGATGGCCCCGGCCTCAGTGGGTGTGAACAGACCCAGGTACAGCCCGATCATAACGATCATGAAAAGGACAATCATCTCCACCGCACCGGCAAGGGACCGGATTCTTTCCTTAAAAGACGTGCGCTCACCCACCGGGCCCCAGTCCGGGTGGATGGTGCAGACCACATAAACCGTGAGAGCCAGGAGCACTGCAAGGAGAATACCGGCCCCCAGGCCGCCGTAAAAGAGTTTGGCAATGGATTGTTCGGTGTACAGTCCGATGATGATGAGAACAACACTGGGTGGAATCACGACGCCCAGTGTTGATCCGCAGGCAATGGTGCCGGTTGAGAGCATGGGGTTGTATTTGTACCGGTTCATCTGGGGCAGAGCAACGGTGGTCATGGTGGCTGCCGTGGCTGCATTGGACCCGCAGATGGCCGCAAAGGCCGCGCAGGCCAGGACCGTTGCCATGGCGATGCCGCCCCGGATATGTCCCACCCAGGCATAGGCGGCTTTGTAAAGATTCTCGTTGATGCCTGAATAAAAGGCAATCTGCCCCATGAAGATGAACAAAGGGATTACGGTGAGTCCGTAGCTGGAAAAGGTATCCCACAAGACCGATGCCAGCATGTTGACCCCGGCAGCGGTGTGGAGAATGTAGGAAAAGCCCGCAAATCCCACCAGGCCCATGGCAAATCCCACGGGTATGCCGGTCAGGAAAAGAATGGCAAGCAGGCCCAGAATGCCGACAATGCCGATCAGGGTAATGCTCATGCAGCACCACCCTTGGGAGGAAATACCACTTTCAAAAAATCCGTGAGCAGGGTCAGGGCCAGGCTGAGGCATCCCAGGGCTACGGCAACGGTAACCGGATAGTAGATGATTCTCAGGGTTTCGGACAGTTCCCCGGCATTTTTAAGGGTCAGGGCTTTCTGGACGAGATACCAGGCGGCAATGGCAAAAAAAAGGCAGCAGACCCCGCTGTTAACCAGGGTCATGAACCTTTTCAGGGATCTGGGATAGGTGTTTACAAGCACATCCACGGATATGTGGCTCCTGGAAGTCTGGGCAAAGCCCAAGGCAAAGGCTGCGGCTATGGCCCCGGCATATCCCATGATTTCAAAGGTCCCGGGGATGGGAACCCAGATTTGGCGCATGACGATGTTGGCGCAGGTCAAGAGGATCATGCCCCCGAGGCAGATCCCTCCGATCCACAGCAGCAGCAGGTTGATAAATCGGGTGATTTTAAGTAAACTGTTCATGGAAAATCTCCGGCCCCTCCCCGGCCGGTCCTTCAGGGATCGGCCGGGGGGGGGTAGTGCATTCGTGTTACTTGATAAATGTTTTGATGTCGCTGATAATCGCCTCGGCAGGGAGCCCCTTTCCAGCGGCTTCCTTGATCCAGTTGTCGACCATGAAGGTCAGTTTGCTGTCCCAGCGGGATTTTTCAGCAGCAGACAGGGAGATGAATTCGACCTTGTGGGCTTCCTTTGACCAGGCAATAGCCGCCTTGATCTGTTCATCCATGTAGTTGCCTGTCCACAGGGCCTGTTCTTCCTTGAGGCCCATCATCACGTCCTGAACATCCTTGGGCAGTGCATTGAATTTGGCCGTGTTCATGACAACGGCAAAGGGGTAGATACCGGTTTCGGTCATGGTTACATAGGCGCAGTTTTCGGCGAATTTGAAGTCCTTCATGACTTCCAGGGAAGAGAACAGACCCTTGACTGTTCCTTTCTGCAATGCCTCAACCGTTGCGGGCATGGGCATTCCCACGGGATTGGCGCCCCAGGCGGACAGAATCTGGGCGGCACCGCCTGATGCTCTCAGGTCCAGGCCCTTGATGTCTTCCAGAGTCCGGACAGGGACCTTGGACATGATGTTGCCCGGTGCATTGGTGAACATGGTCAGGACCACCACGTCCTTGAATTCCTCGGGTTTGTATTTCTCATAGAGTTTGAGCAGGGCGGCACTGCCTTTGGTGGCATCCGGGATGCCTATGGGCAGGCCTGTGGCATTGGTGACCATGAACCGGCCCGGCTGGTAAGCCATGGACAGGCATCCGATATCCGCCTGGCCGGCAATGACGCCATCCATCATGTCCTTGGCGCCAAGGAGGGTTCCGCCCGGGAAGGTATTGATAAGGACCTTGCCGTTTGTACGTTTTTCCACTTCAAGTTTCCATCGCTCCATCTGGACGCAGGGGAATGTGGGAGCAGGCGGGAAATTGGCATAGCTGAGGGTAATAGTTTCTGCCGATACAGTGGGTTGAAACAAGAGGACACACGCGGCGGCACAGACCAACAACAATGTTGCAACAAGCATCGAACGTTTTACCATGGGTTTAACCTCCGTTATTGCGAGCAGATTTTGCTCTGTTATAATGGGCGGCTAAGAAAACCGCTTCCATCGGGTCAACCGTTTTTCTCCTTGAGCGCAGCCAGTATCTTTTCCGGGGTGATGGGCAGATCCCTTATACGGACGCCCACCGCGTCGTAAATGGCATTGGCAATGGCCGGAGCCGTGGGCACGCATCCCGGTTCCCCGATGCCCTTGGCCCCGAAGGGTCCGTCCTGGTCGTGGGTTTCGATCACCGGGGCCTTGATGGTAATGGCGTCCTTGGCTGTAAAGAGTTTGTAATCCCTGAAATTGGCATTCATGATCTCTCCGTCCTTCAGGATCACTTCTTCGGACAGGGCATAGCCCAGACCCATAAGCACGCCGCCGTAGACCTGACCTTCCAGGAGCAGAGGGTTGATGGCCCTGCCCACATCATGGGCAGCCACATAGTCCAGGATCTGGACCTTGCCAGTTTCCTCGTCCACCCTTAGCCGTACGCCGTGGGCGCCGAACGCATAGGTCATGGACATGTTGCCCCTGCAGTCGCGTCCCATGTTCTGGTTTACTGGATCATAGAAGTTATCGGCCATTAGCATTGTTCCACCAGGGGTGAAGTGGGCTTTGCGCAATACCTTGTCAATGGGCATGCTCTTTTCCACATCTCCCGGAACGTACACCATTCTGTCCTTGAGCACAAGATTTTCAGGGGGTACCTTCAGGTATTCCGATGCCAGGTCCAGAATGGCTTTCTTGATCTTTTTGGCAGCACCCAGGGCAGCGTTGCCCGCAACAAAGGTTGAACGGCTGGCATGGGCGCCCACGTCCCAGGGGCATACGTCCGTATCCGTATGGATCACATTGATGTCTTCCACTGCCAGTCCCAGCTCTTCAGCCACGATCTGGGCCGTGATGTTGTCCAGGCCCTGGCCCATGTCTGTTCCGCCGGTAAACACATCCACCTTGGCGTAATCATCCATTTTCAGGATGGCGCCGCACCCGTCGGACTTGTAGATCCGGGCTCCGCCGCCCACATGGATCAGGGATGCGATGCCCACACCCACGCCCTTTTCCCTGGGGCCTGGCTTGAACAGTTCCGATTCGATCGCATCCAGGCACTCGGCCAGGCCGCAGGATGTGATCCTGAATCCCTGGGGCGTTTCATCCCCGGGCTGGTTGCGGTTGATCCGCCGGATCTCCACCCGGTCAATGCCTGCCTTTTCTGCCAGCATATCCATGGCACTCTCAATGGCAAAGGTGGCCTGGGGGTTGCCGTAACCCCGCATGGCCTGGGAATAGGTGTTGTTGGTGTATACGCATTTTGCATTGTACCGGACATTGTCGACCCGGTAGAGTGAGGTGATGGGCATCATCATGACAGAGGGCGTGGTGGCGCCCCAGGAGGTGCGGGCCCCGTTGTCCAGGACCATGTTCATGTCCCGGAAGGTGAGTCTGCCGTTTTTGTCGCACCCCTGGCGGATGTGGATGATGGCAGGTTGGCGCGTTGATGTGGCCTTGAATTCCTCGACACGGTCAAACATGATCTTGACCGGTTTCCTGCAGATGTGGGCCAGAAGAATGGCAATGTGTTCATAGGCGTAGGTATCGAGTTTGGAGCCGAACCCACCGCCGATCACCGGCTTTATGACCCTGACCCGTTTGTTTTTAAGACCCATGGCTTTCAGGGCTTCGTGAAAGTCCTTGTGGGCCAGGGACGGGATCTGGGTGTTGGAGTAGATGGTCAGGTTGTCCGCAGCGTCAAAGGAGGCAATGGCTCCGCTGGTGCCCAGGCAGCAGTGGGTCACCCAGGTGGTTGTGAACCGGTCTTCCACCACAAACTCTGACGATTCTGCGGCTTTGTCCACGTCTCCGTAATGGAGTTTCCATGGCAGGTTGAGAATATTGCTCTTATGATTTTCGTGGACCAGGACAGCGCCTGGTTCCATGGCTTTCTCAGGATCAAAAATGCCTTCGAGCTTTTCATACACGACCTCGATGAGCCCCAGGGCTTTTTTTGCAATCTCAGGGCTTGCGGCAGCCACGGCAGCAACTTCGTCCCTGAAGCAGCAGACCTTGCCCTTCTTTATGGGCGGATTGTCTTTATAGAATCCCATGCGCATGGTCTCCGGAACATCATCCCCGGTGATGACCGCATGGACTCCGGGCAGGGCCCTGGCCCGGGAGGTGTCCATGCTGACGATCCTGGCATGGGCATGCCTGCTGTAAAGGATCTTGCCAAAGAGCATGTTGGGCTGAACAAGATCCTGGATGTACTCGGCTCTGCCCATGGCTTTTTTGGCTGCATCCAGCTTGGGGATCCTTTTTCCGACAACGCTCAGATCAGACATTCTTTACCTCCTTTGGGAAGAATACCCCTGGAAGCTTCCACCGATTCCAGGATCTGGATATACCCGGTGCACCGGCAGATATTCCCGGCCAGGGCGTGTTTGATCTCCTCACGGGATGCCTGGGGATTTTTATCAAGGAGAGCTTTGGCCGACATGATCATGCCGGGTGTGCAGAACCCGCACTGGATGCCGCCGTTGTCCACAAAGGACTGCTGCAGGGGGTGCAGGCATCCCTGGGTGGGGGCCAGACCGTCAATGGTCTCCACGACCCTGCCGTTGGCCTCCACAGCAAGATACAGGCAGGAATTCACGGCAAGGCCGTCCACGATCACCGTGCAGGCCCCGCATTCACCATTGCCGCATCCTTCTTTGGTTCCGATCAGACCCAGCTCTTCCCGGAGCAGGTGGAGCAGGGTCCAGTGATCCTTGATATCACAGGCAATGGGATCATTGTTCAGGGTAAAGGATATGGGTGTTGTCATTGAAATCAGGTCTCCTATCTGCTGTTGTTGATACGTTCCAGGCATTTGAGCCCCATGCGCCGTACCTCGACCCGGATGATTTCTTTCCGGTACCAGGCTTTGCCCCGGATACTGTCCCTGACACTGGATTCATTGGCTGCGATCTCTCCGGCCCGGGCCAGGATGTCCTGGTCCACAATTTTTCCCGTGAGCAGGGCTTCAGCTTCCACGGCCCTCATGGGGGTCGGGGCTGCCACTCCCAGGCAGATTCGTGCCCGGGTACAGGTCCGGCCGTCATCGCCCAGAACCAGGAGAACTCCGATGCCCACCAGGGGCAGTTCCATGGCTGCCCTGCGCCCGAATTTGATGTAGGCGCTGCCGGTATTTGAAACCTGGGGCGGGATGGTGATTTTTTTGAGGATTTCGCCGGGTCTCAGCACGGTTTTGTAAGGCCCTAGGAACAGGTCCTTGACCGGCAGGGAGCGTTCTCCTTCAGGGCCGTGGAGCAGGGCGATTCCGTCCAATGCTATCATGGGGATGGCACCGTCAGCAGACGGCACCGCGTTGACGAGGTTGCCTCCGATGGTTGCAACGTTCCTCACCTGGACCGACCCGATGCAAGAGACCGCATCATGGATAATGGGGTAATCGTTTTTGATCATCACGGACCGCTCAAGGATTGAATGGGTGACCAGAGCACCGATGGACAGCTCTCCGGTGACCTCATTTTTCATGAGTTCGTTCATTTGGGTGATCCGTTTCAGGGAGATGAGATAATCGGGCTCCATCCAGCCTTCCTTGAGCTTGACGATCACATCGGTCCCTCCGGCAATGTACCGGGCTGTCTCCGAGTGCTGCCCGTGAAATGACAGGGCTTCATCAACGGTTGTTGGGGAGAGGTAGGTAAAGGGTTTCATGGCAGTCTCCTGTTATCCTCGGTTGTCGAAAATGCGCTTGGATTTGCCTTCGTACCTGGGCAGCCCGCCATACTCAAAGGCCTCCACATCGCAACTGACCATGATGGCAGAGTGTATGGTCTTGCGGATTCGGCTGCGGATCTCTTCGGTGGTCGTGTGGCTGGCTCCCGGCTTTTTTTCCACCTTGATGGTCATGTAGTCCTTGCCGTCGTTCTTGCGGTCCAGGTGGAGCTGGTATTCGCTGCCCAGATCCGGGATCAAAGAGAGCACCTCATCGATCTGTCCGGGATAGATGTTGACACCCCTGAGAATGATCATGTCGTCGGACCGGCCCAGGATCCTGTCATGCAGAGCAAGAATATTCCCGCAGGAACAGGGCCGGCAGATCTTCCGGGTCAGGTCCCTGGTCCGGTACCGGATCAGGGGGGCGGCTTCCTTGCACAGGGTTGTCACCACCATCTCACCCATTTCTCCGTCAGCAACGGGTTCCAGGGTAACCGGGTCAAGGATTTCAAGGAGGAAGATGTCCTCCCAATAGTGGATGCCTTCGTGTTTTGCACAGTCAAGACCGGTTCCCGGTCCGTAGAGTTCTGTCATGCCCGTGATGTCGAACATGTCTTCCAGACCCATGAGTTCCTTGATCCTGGCACGCATGGCGTCCGAGCTGCGCTCTGAGCCGAAGATGATTTTTTTCAGGGCGATCTTGTCCCTCAGTCCCCGCTTGTTGATCTCTTCAGCCATGAGAAGGGCCATGGACGCCGTGCAGCAGTATACCGTGGGTTTCAGGTCCACCATGAACTGGCACTGCATATCGATATTTCCCGGCCCCACGGGAATGGCCATGGCACCTAAACGTTCGCACCCGAGCTGGAAACCCATGCCCGCTGTCCAGATGCCGTATCCCACGGCGATTTGGACCCGGTCCCTGGACGTAACGCCGGCCATCTCGTAGCACCTGGCAAACATGTCAAACCAGGTGTCCAGGTCTTTCTGGGTGTAGGACAGGACTTTTCGTTTGCCCGTGGTGCCAGAGGAGGCATGGACACGCACCACCTTATCTTCGGGTACGGACAAAAGGGGCAGGGGATACCCGTCCTTCAGGTCGCTGCCGGTGGTAAAGGGGAGACAGGCAATGTCTTCAAGGGATTGTATATCCCCGGGTTTAATACCTGCATGGTCAAATTGCTTTCTGTAGAAGGGTGATCCGGTGTAAGCGTGGGCAACGGTCCATTTCAGGCCCTTAAGCTGATGCTCGGCGATTTCCTGTCTGCCCTTAAACCGGGGCTTAAAGCTTTTTGTCATGTTGTACTTCCTTTAATGAAGGTCCTTTGATGAAAATCATCGTGTCAGGGTTTTCCTCAAATTCAGGGTTTGCGTCCTGTCCAGGGTGAGGGTTCCGGGATCAATGACAACCCCGTAATCCTGGCGGGCGCTGTCAATGCTCACATATCCCCAGCGGACGTCCTGTACCACGGCTTCCGGTTCCCGTTCCAGGGGGTCCCCATAACCACCGCCGCCGGCACTCACAAAGGCGATCCGGTCGCCTGGATCGCAGAAGGTTAGACCGCTGGGATCTTCGGGTACGTCGTTTTTCAGGAACCTGGCCCTGGAACCGGGTTTCCCGCTGAAAATTCCCTGGGGCGGGTACACAAACCGGCCGGCCTGGACCGCTATGGTTGTCCGTCCCGGTGATGCCTCACCACGGCGTGGGGAGTTTATGATCATCTGGCGTCCGATGCCGCCCCTGTTTTTTCCGGGTCCGCCGGAATCCATAACCAGGCCGCGCTCTTCAACCAGGAGTGGGGTGTCGCTCTCCAGGATTTCCACCGGGGTATTGGCCCCGTTGGCCGGAAAGATGGCACAGTGATGACCGTCGGCTCTGGAGGATGCCCCCATGCCGCCGCCGCGGATTATCATGGTGTGCCAGGGTTTGCCGCCAGCTCTTTTGCCGTACAGGATGTTGGTCTGGGCAGGGGTGCCTCCTGATCCGGCAATGATGTTGTGGGGTGCTGCCTTGGCCAGGGCATTGAATACCATTTCAGTCATGAAGTGGCCCACCTGCATCCTGGCCGCCACGGCCGCCGGGAAGCGGCAGTTGACGATGGTGCCTTCGGGTGCAGTCATGTGCACGGGCCGGATGGCCCCTTCGTTGATGGGAACCTCCGGGTCAAAAGCAGATTTGATGGCCATGAACACATAGGCGTAGGTGAAATTGTAGACCACGTTTACGCCCCAGTCGACCTGGGAGGATGTTCCGGAAAAATCCACCTGGATGTCCGAACCCGTTACCCGGACTGTAAGATTGATGGTAATGTCCGGCCGTTTTCCGGCACCCTCGATAATGCCCTGGTGAGCGTAGGTGCCGTCCGGAATTTTTTCAATGGCCGAGCGCATGGACGCCTCGGTCCGGGCAATGATCTCGTCGGCCAGGTCGTCCAGGGTCTCCAGACCCTCATCCTCCATCATTTCCAGAATTTTCCTGGCGCACACATGATTGGCAGCCACCTGGGAGCGGATATCTCCAGTGACCTCTTCCGGGGTTCTCACATTCCACCGGATCATGGCAAGGAGGTCGTCGTTGAGAATTCCGGCATCGTAGAGCTTGGTCAGGGGGATGAACAGACCTTCTTCAAACACCTCCCGATTGTCGGATGCAACCCGGCCGCCGATGTCCGAGTGATGGAACACGCAGGCAGTAAAGGCGACGCATCTGTTCTTGTAAAAAATGGGGCTCATGACACAGACATCGTTCAGGTGACCTGCAAGGAGCCAGGGGTCGTTGACGATGTAAACGTCATCCTCCCGGTAATTTTCCAGGGGTATGGAATTGATGATCTTCTTTACCCCAAGGGACATGGCTCCGGCCTGGCCAGGGGTGCAGAAGGTCCCCTGGACCAGTTCCTGACCCCGGCTGTCCGTGAACATGCAGGTGTAATCGTGGGCATCCCTGAGAAGGGATGAAAACGCGGTCCGGGCAACGGAGGCATCGGCCTCGTCAACAATGGATACGAGTCGCCTCCACAGGATTTCCAGGGTAATGGGGTCAAAGCTGCTGGTATTTTTTTTCATGGGTTTTCACCTTTGAACTGGATCCATACAAAGCCGAAATCATCCACCCGTGCCCATGCATCCTCGCCCACCACAATTGTGGATTCCCTCTCCTCGATGATGGCAGGACCTTGGATTGCAGCATCTGGGAAGAGTGTTGACCGGTCATAGACCGAAAAGGGAATATAGTCCCTGCGGACAATGGAATAAGCCGGACGCTCCCCTTTGATGCACTGGTTGATATCCCGGTTTTTTGTTTTTAGTTTGGGGATGACAAAGGGTTTTTTGGGAAGGCTGACCCTGACCTTGAAGGTCACGAATTCCACAGGGGTTTCCGGATATGTCCTGCCGTAGAGCTTCTTGTACTGGATGTCGAACAGGTCCCGAATGTCTGATCTGGAATAGGTTGAAAAATCTTTTGGTTCTATCACAAGGTCTGTTTCCGCCCCCTGGCCCCTGAACCGCATGAGCAGTGTCCTTTCACGGACAAAGGACTCGCCTGCGGCCGAGTTTTCCAGGATGGCGGTGCCCTCCTTTTCAAGATCCCTGAAAAGGGCTTCTATGTCTGCGAAATCGGCATCATCCAGGGCTGCCCGGTGACTCCTGGACAGGTCAAAGGCCACGGGTGCCGTGAAAAAGCCCAGGGCAGACCCGACACCGGCCAGGGGCGGCACCAGGATGGCAGGGGCACCTATTTTCTTGGCCAGGCCGTAGGCGTGGACAGGCCCTGCGCCGCCGAAAGCCGAAACAGTTACTGTGGCAGGATTTCCGCCCTTTTCTGCGATATGGGTTTTGGCTGCCGCAGCCATGGTTTCGTTGATCAGGTCATGGATGCCGAAGGCCGCGTCCACCAGGGTGGTTTTCAGGGGATCGGCTATACTATCCTGGATTGCTTTTTCGGCCAGGCCCTTGTCAAGGCGCATGGTTCCGCCCAGGAAAAAGTCGGGATCCAGGTATCCCAGAACCAGGTCCGCATCGGTAACCGTGGGATTTGTCCCGCCCAGTCCGTAGCAGGCAGGACCCGGTTCTGCGCCCGAGCTTTCCGGCCCCACCTGGAGCAGGCCCATGCGGTTGATCCTGGCGATGCTGCCGCCTCCGGCACCGATCTCCATGAGATCCACCACCGGTACCTGGATGGGCAGGCCGCTGCCCTTCTTGAACCTCTGGACACGTCCCACCTCAAAGGTGGACACAAGCCCTGCATGGCCCTTCTGGATCAGGCAGGATTTTGCCGTGGTGCCGCCCATGTCAAAGCAGAACATGTTTTTGATATTAAAGAGTCTGCCATAGTACTGGGAGGCAATGACAGCTGCCGTGGGGCCGGACTCGATGATCCGGACCGGAAAATCCCTGGCCGTGTTCACCGAGGTGATCCCGCCAGACGAGAGCATGATGTAGAGCCTGCCCTTAAATCCCATGGATTCCAGGCGGGTGGAAAGTTTTTCCAGGTACCGGTAGGTAATGGGTTTCACGTAGGCGTTTACGGCTGTTGTGGAGGTCCGCTCGTACTCCCGGATCTGGGGTAAAACTTCAACAGATACGGACAGGAACAGGTTGGGTGCTGCTTTCTCGATGATGGTTTTGACCTTTTTCTCGTTCACCGGATTTTCATAGGAGTTGATAAGGCACACAGCCAGGGATTCAACGCCCTGGCCCTTCAGGGATTCAAGCACGGACAGGACTTCATCTTCGTTCACATCCCTGAGAACCGTCCCGTCCGCCAGGAGCCGCTCGTCGATCTCCAGCCTCAGGGGCCTGGGAACGATGGGCTCGGGGTATTGGCTGAAAATATCATAGGCATCATAACGGATTTCCCGGCCAAGCTCCAGGACATCCCTGAACCCTTTGGTTGTGATCAGACCGGTCCTGGCGCCTTTGCGTTCAATGATGGCATTGATGACCAGAGTAGTGCCGTGGATGACCTCTCCCACAGAGCCCATGAACCCCGGAATTTTTTCGGCCATCTCCCGGATGCCCTGCTCCACGGCGTCGGAGGGATCCGACGGGGTGGTCAGGCATTTGTTGGTATAAAACTCCCCGCTCAGATCGTTGACAAGGACGAAATCCGTAAACGTTCCCCCGATATCACATCCCAGACGATAGATTGCCTGTTTCACGTTAAACCTCCTCTTGGGTCCCTATAAGAAGTCTGGTTCGTCCCATTCCCCGAATACCTGCCTGAACACGCCTGCCATTTCCCCGACCGTTGCAAAGGCATGGCAACACCTGACCAGGTGTGGCATGACGTTTTCCTTGCCACTGGCAGCAGACTCAAGGTGTTTCAGGCTGTCTGTCACCTCCCTTTGGCTGCGGGTACGGCGCAGTTCCCTGAGTCCGGCTTTGGACTGTTCTGCCCAGGCCTGGTTGTACTCGTGGAGTTCAACATCGGTCTTTTGTGTATCTCCTGCCTGGCCTGCCGGGTTGACCCCGGTTTTCCGGTACTCACCGGATTGGAGGCCTTTTTCGAATTCATAGGCCTGCCTGGATACCTTTTTCTGGATGAGCCCGCTGGAGATGCATTTTATCATTCCCCCAAGTTTTCGGACTTCCTGCATCTCCTCCATGATCTTTTTTTCCATTTCCAGGGTGATGGTTTCAATGAAATAGGAACCGGCCAGGGGGTCCACCGTGTCCCTGAGCCCTACCTCGTCCATGAGAATCTCCAGGGTTTTCAGGGAGAGAAGGGCCGAGCGAGGGGTGGGGATGGTATAAGCCTCGTCAAAGGAGCACAGTGCCGTTGTCTGTGCCCCGGACAGGGCAGCACCCAACGCATAAAAGGCCCCGCGCATGATGTTGTTCTCTGGTTGGTCCTTGGTGAGCCCCGAACCTCCGCCGCCGAACAGGCCCCGCAGGAACAGGTTCTTTTTGTCTGTCACTCCGTAGTCGTTCTTGAGCATTTTTGCCCACAGTTTTCTGGCAGCCCTGAACTTTGCCACCTGTTCCCAGAGGTTTCCGTAGACATTGAAGTTAAAGGAAAACCGCCCCACAAAATCATGGGGCCGGATTCCCCGCTGCATTACCGTGTCGATGTAGGCCCTGGCGATTTCAAAGGCGTATGCTATCTCCTGGGCAGGGGTTGCACCGGATTCACGGATGTGATAGCCGCAGATGCTCACCGGGTTTGACCTGGGCAGCTCTTTGACCGCGTATTCGATACTGTCACCTACCAGGCGGACCCCGTGTTCAACGGGAAAAATCCAGGCTCCCCGGCCGATCATCTCCTTGAGGATGTCATTCTGGGGGGTTACGGAGATTTTGTCCTTGGAATACCCAAATGTTTCCGCTGCAGCCTGGTACATGGCCAACATGATGGTAGCAACCGCATTGATGGTCAGGCCCGACCCGATGCGGTCCAGGGGGATGTCCCTGAAAGCGGTCTGGAAATCCCGGAGGGAGTCGACGGCCATACCCACGCGGCCCACTTCGCCTTCTGCCCTGGGATCGTCGGAGTCTAGCCCCATCTGGGTAGGCAGGTCAAAGGCCACATTCAGTCCATTCTGCCCATTGGCGATCATGAACTTGAACCGCTCATTGGTCTCCTCCGGTGTCCCGAAACCCGTATACTGGCGTGTGGTCCATGCGCGGCTCCGGTAGCCCTGGGGATGGATGCTCCGGGTGAACGGATACTCGCCCGGTTCCCCCAGGTCGGTCTGGTATTCAAATCCTGCGTCGGATAAATCCCCGGGCCCGTAAACCGGTTTTACCCTGATCCCGGACTGGTAGATCACATCCTTGATGGCGCCTTTGTCATCCTTGATATATTTTGCAACCCCCATGTTTTTCCTCCAGCCAAAGGGTTATGGTTCAGTCAAACAGCGAGTTGATTCCGGAAATGATCTCGTCAAAGGAGGTTCCACCCGGAAACACACGGGCCACCCCGATGGCTTTGAGCCGGTCAATATCCTGGAGGGGGATGACCCCGCCCACCACCAGGTGAACGTCGCCAAGTCCGGCTTTGTTCATCATAGCCACAAGCTTTTCTGCAATGGGCAGGTGTGCCCCGCTCATGATGCTCAGCCCGATGACATCCACTGCCTCCTGGGTGGCGGTGTGAATGATCATGTCCAAGGTCTGGTGAAGCCCGGAGTAGATGACTTCCATGCCAGCGTCCCTGAGGGCCAGGGCCACAACCTTTGCGCCCTTGTCATGGCCGTCAAGGCCGGGTTTTGCAATAAGTACCCGCAGTTGTTGTCTGGTTTTCATGAACTGGTATCCTTCATGTCGTGAATGTTTCTCAAATCTGCCGGGCAAAACCGGCAGGGTCTGAATTGCTGTGCTGCCCGGACCCGGCGGGCCTGGTCCCTGATACCATGATCTGGTTGACCAGGATCTCTGCCGCACTCAGCGGGTCAGTGTCTCCCCTGATTATAGCGTCAACTGCCAAACTGAAGTCCCTGGAGCTGTCCATTACCGCCATGAGGCGCTCCAGGAAGAGGTCTGTTACCAGAGCCGACAGGTACTGCCTTTCCATGATCGTTTTCTTCCGGTCCGCCATGCCTGGTTTTGCCATGAACCCGCGGTAAGCCAGAAAGGTGTCAGCCGTTTTCCCTGCACTCCCAGGCTTTATGGCCTCTATCGTGATGATCCTGGGCGTCCATTCCGATTCTAAAACACCGGTCGATCCAATCATGGCTGCAAGATATCCGGATTCCTCCAGGGCAGCGGGCGAATCTCCCCGGGTGATGATGAACAGGTCGCCTATTTCAAGGAGACCTGCCTTGATGGCCTGGAGGCCGTCGCCTGATCCGGGGCTGACAACCACGCCCACACAATGGGCAAGACCTGCAATGTCCACCTCTGCCTGGCCCGCACCCACGGTTTCAATGATAATGATCTCATAGCCCATGGCATCAAGGACAATGGATGCATCCCGGGTTGCCCTGGACAGTCCACCCTTGTGGCCTCGGGATGCCATGGACCTGATAAAGACCCCGGGATCGGCTGCATGACGCTGCATGCGGATCCGGTCTCCGAGAATGGCACCGCGCGTGACCGGGCTTGTGGGATCTACGGCAATGACGCCCACGGTGATTCCCCGGCTGCGGAACTCAGTTATCAGGCCGTTGATAAGGGTTGACTTGCCTGCGCCTGGAGATCCGGTGATGCCCATGATAAATGCCTTTCCCGCGTGGGCGTAGAGTCCTCTGAGGATCTCGGACCCCGCAGGATCACCGGTTTCAACAAGGCGGATCAGCAGGGCTCCGGCCCTGGTATTTCCTGCCAGTATGTCGCTGATTTCAGGCAGTCTTTTAATTTGTTTTCTCCCTGAACTGGTCCAGTACCGCCTGTTTTCCCCGGAGGATGTGATCCCGGACAAGTCGTTCGACTCCATCCCCATCGCGTCTTTTCATAGCTTCCATCATGTTGATGTGATCTTCGTTGCTCCGGACGGCCATGGTCTCCTGTTTCAGGATCATCTGCCGGAACCTGGCAATCTGGGACCTGAGCTGGTCGATCATCCTGATCAGTTTCGGGCTGTTGCTCAGGCCATACAGGAGGTCGTGGAATTCGGTGTTGATGGCCTGGAGCCGGGAACAGTTGTTTTTATCCAGACAGGCCTGAAACTCATTGAGCTTCTTTTCCAGGGGGGCAAGATCCCCATCCACCCAGTTTTCTGCAGCCAGGCGTGCGGCATAGGATTCCAGCGCACACCTGATACCAAAGGTCTCTTCAATATCCTCCCGGGTCAGGGAAACTACCCGTAATCCGCCCGAGGGCATTTTTTCGATCCACTCCTCCCTTTCCAGCTTGTGCAGAGCCTCCCTCAGTGGGGTTCTGCTGATGCCCAGCATTTGGGAGATCCGGCTCTCAACCAGGCGGGATCCCGGTTCAATGGTCTGGTCGATAATGGCTTTTTTCAGGTAGTCAAACACGTCCTGACCCAGGGATTTGCGTTCTTTGAAATCCATCTCCAGTTTCATTTTGACAGAATTTCCCGTGCAATGGTTGTCTGCAGGACCTCGTGGGTGCCGCCGCCGTAGAGAAGGAAACGGTTGTCCCGGTAGTACCGCTGGACAGAATACTCCATGGAGTAGCCGTATCCGCCAAAGATCCGCATGGCATAGTCTGAGGCTTCACAGGCCGATTCCACGGTAAAGTATTTGGCCATGGACGCATTGTTCAGGCAGGGCACACCCCTGTCGATAAGGTGGGTGACCTTGTCCACCATGAGCTGGCCTGCTTCCAGGTTTACGGCCATGTTGGCTATTTTTGCCTGGATGAGCTGGTAGGTGCTGATGGGTTTGCCAAACTGGCTACGTTCCTTGCAGTAACGGATGGAGTCGTCCAGGGCTGCCCGGTGAAGACCCAGGGCCAGGGACGCGGTCATGGTCCTGATTTCAGCCAGGATGGTGAGAAGCACATCCAGGCCCTTGCCGGGTTCGCCCAGTGCATGGTCCTCGGGTACACGGCAGTTGTCAAAATAGATTTCGGAAATCACCGATGTGCGGGTACCCAGGGTTTTAAAGGGTTTGCTGAAGGAAAAGCCCTTTGTATCCCTGGGAACCAGGAAAAACCGGAGGCCTTTCAGTCCCTTTGAAGGATCTGTCTGGCACAGTACCGTATGAAAATCGGCTTTTGGGCCGCTGGTGGACCAGGTTTTCATCCCGTTGATCAGGTAACCGCCTTCGACCTTTTCAGCCCGTGTTTTGACAGCGCCCAGGTCTGATCCGGCATCGGGTTCCGTGAGTTGGAAAGCGCCGATCTTTTCACCCTTGAGGGCAGGGAACAGATACTCTTCGTGGAGGCGCTTTGATCCGTAGAGATAAAGCCCATTGGTGGCCATCAGACATTGCATGGCCGTGGTGGCTGCCAGGCTCATCAGCCCCCGGGCAAGCTCCTGCATGGCAATGCAGTAAAGGGTTGTGTTCCCACCGGAGCCGCCTGCCGAGACCGGGTACCGGATGCCGAAAATGCCCATGGTACCAAGTTTCTTGAACAGGTGATCCGGAAACTCACCGGATTCGTCCACCTCCCGGGCAATGGGAATCACTTCCTGTTCCACAAAGGATTTCATGGTTCTGCGCACCATGTCTTCGGCATTGGACCGTATTGTTCTGATTTTTTTCATTGCAGGGTTCCTCCCTGTAACTGTCTGATCAATTCCGGTACGATGTCATTCACATCTCCCACAATTCCCCAGTTGGCCATAGTGAAGATGGGGGCTTCAGGATCGGTGTTGATGGCAATGATGTACCTGGAACCCATCATGCCGGCCCTGTGCTGGATGGCTCCTGAAATGCCGCAGGCAATGTAAATTTCGGGTCTCACCGTTTTTCCGGTCTGGCCTACCTGGCATCCCTGGGACAGGATCTGTTGCTCCACCACCAGCCGGGAGCAGGCAACCTCACCGCCCAGGATGTCTGCAAGTTTCCTGAGCGTGTCGAATCCTGGTTTCCCGTTAACACCCCGTCCCCCGGCAACAATGACATTGGCCTGGGTAATGTCTTTACCCGTGGGTTTTTCTGTTACGGTGTCCAGGATCCTTGTACGAATTCTGCTTTCATCCAGGGTGAGATCGGCCCGGATGATTGTTGCGGACTGCCCTGGTATGGACCTTTTTTCCATAACCCCGGAACGGACCGTGGCCATCTGGGGCCGGGAATACCGGTTGGCTATGGTGGCCATGACATTGCCGCCAAAGGCGGGGCGTGTCTGGAGCAGGATTTTTTCATCCGGATCAATGGTCAGTTCCGTGCAGTCTGCGGTAAGCCCTGATCCGAGACGGCGCGAAACCCTTGGAGCCAAGTCCCGGCCCAGGGGCGTGGCTCCCATGAGCAGGATAGATGGCTTGTACTGGTTGACCAGGGCCTGGATGGCATCCGCATAGGCAATGGTCCTGTATTGCCGGAGCAGGTCATGGTCGACAAGGTAAATGGTTCCGGCGCCATAGTCTGCCAGGGTGTCGCACAGGTGGGCCACGTCTTTTCCAAGAAGAACGGCAGCCACTCCCTGGCCCAGGTCCTGGGCCAGGTTCCGGGCTTTGCCCAGGAGTTCCAGCCCCACATCGGCAAGATGGCCGTCCCTCTGTTCGACAACCACCCAGACACCGGAGTAGTCCGAAAAATCAGGCACTTCCCTGGGGGTGATATCCGACCCGATGGCCTCGTTTTTGCACACACCCACACAGGCGCCGCAGGAGGTGCACCGTTCTGTAACGCGGGCCACCCCGCTGATGATGTCAATGGCGTCGTAAACACAGGCACGCTGACACCGTTTGCACCCGTCACACCTTTCTTCGATTATCCAGATGGTCATTATATCCTCCGTCCTTTACGTACAGGTCCGGTTAGAGTTTGTGGGCAATGGTGGTATCGCTTTTTTTGAGCCGTTGAATAAGCTGGGACACCACCTGGGGGCTGCTTCCTTCAAGTATTTCTTTCTGGCGCCTGAAATCGGGTGAAAAGGTTTTGATCACGTGGGTAAAAGATCCGGTCAATCCCACATCCCGTGTCTGGACATTGATGTCCGCAGCATTCCAGACCTGGATGGGAGCCTTTTCCGAGCATGCCGATATGAGACGCCCCATGTGGGGGAACCGCGGGGTGTTCAGGTCTCTTATCACGGTGATAAGTGCCGGCAGCCTGCATGCAAGCTGTTCAAATCCGTTGTCCAGCCTTCGTTTTACAATGATTTCTTCTGTGCTGACATCCTCAATGTCCATGACATAGGTTGCTTGGGCAATGTCCAGCCAGTCAGCAACCTGGGGGCCGATCTGGGCCGTGTCACCGTCGATTGCCTGGTGGCCGCACAAGACCAGGTCAAAGCCGCCGATTGTCTGGATGGCCCGGCTCAGGGTCAGGGACGTGGCCCAGGTATCTGCCCCGGCAAAGGCCGGGTCACTGAGCAGGATGGCCCTGTCTGCGCCCATGCCCATGGCCTGGGTCAGGACATCCACGGCCTGGGGCCGTCCCATGGACACTGCGGTCACGGTGCCGCCAAAACGATCTTTCAGCAGCACAGCCGCTTCAACTGCATGGAGATCATCGGGATTGGCAATGCTCTCCAGCCCCTCCCGGATCAGATTTCCGGTTCTCGGATCCAGTTTTACCTGGGTGGTGTTGGGAACCTGTTTTATCAGTACAATGATGTTCATGGTCGTCTCCGGATTCAGGGTTAGATGATTCCTTTTTGGGTCAACTCTGCCAGGGCAGACTCATTATACCCCAGGTATCCGCCGTAGATTTCCTGGTTGTGCTGCCCGAATCGTGGCGGGAAGGGGAGTGTCTGCTGGTTCTCTTCGAGAAAGGGTGTCATGTTGGGAGGCGGAGCCAGGGTCAGGCGGGTGCCGGTCACAGGGTCGGTTGCGGTCAGGAGCCGTCTGGCCACCAGGGGGTCCTTGACCACTTCGGTGACCGTCTTGATTCTGGAGATGGGTACGGTAATCGCGTTGAACACCTGGATAAGTTCTTCGGAGGTGTGCTTCTGGGTGATAGCATTGATGGCCTTGTTGAGATTTGCCACATCCCCAATACGGCCCTGGTTTTTCCGGTATTCTTCCCTGGCAAGAGACCGGAACATGTCCTGGGAAACCATGGACTCCCACTGGCGGTCATTGCCCACGGCCAGGTAGACAAATCCGTTGTTGGTCCTGTAAACCGATACCGGGCAGAAAAATTCATGGGTATTACCGCGCCTGGAAATGGTAGCTCCGAAACTGTCTGAAAGCGTGATGGGAACAGTAAGCCAGGAGACCGAGGATTCGAACATGGACAGATCGATTCGGGATCCCTGGCCAGAGACCGCCCGCTTAAACAGGGCTTTCATGATAAGGCCGTACCCGTGTTCACTGGTCCCCATGTCTGGCAGGGGGATGCCCAGAACCTGGGGGGCGGTGTCCGGTTCTCCGGTAAGTTCCATGAGACCGGACCGGGCTTGGAGTATGGGATCATAGGCCCCTTCGTTGGAGTCAGGGCCGAACCCGGTAAGGCCGAGCCAGATGATATCGGGTTTTATGGCTTTGAGCAGGTCATAGGCAATCCCCAGCTTCCCATAGTTTTTGGGCAGCTGGTTGGTGATAAAGATGTCTACATTCAGCTCACGGATGAGCTTCGCAAGGATCTCTTGGCCCTCGGGGGCACCCAGGTTCAGGGTCAAAGCTTTTTTTCCTGAGTTGATGCACAGGAAATAGGCGTTCATCCGGGTTTCATCAAGGACGTTTTTACCGATTGAACGGTTGGGATCACCGTACACCGGGTGTTCCAGCCGGATGACCTGCATCCCGTCCTGTGCCAGCCTATAAGTCAGATAGGGAGCAACGGTTGCCTGTTCAAGTGATAGTGCCGTTAGTTTCTTGAAATGTTCCATAGAGATCTCCATTATTCATTTGCCGGAAGCAGGGTCCCGGCAGGCCCGTGGCAGAGGTTGTGCGGACCCTTGTCCCTGGACGGTCAAAAGGGGGCACAGGGGCCGGTATCAATATCGGCACTGATCATATATAAGGCATCCCTAGGGATACGGCCGAATGGAATTATCCATTAAAAAAAATGAATTTTTGGAATGCTGTATACCGTATACTGTACACAATCAGTCTGTGTCAAGAAGAATATGTCATGGTTTACGCTTAATTTTCAATTCGGTTTAACCATGATTCCAATCGTTGGAAAATAGTGATAATTGTTTGAATTGAAACATATATTATAAATTTTCATTCAAAATACTGAATAAAATGTTTCATTGCTATGAAAAATATTCATGCTTTTTCAGTGTAATCAAAAAAACTATCCCGATTTTGTTCTTTTCCTTGGCTTATATTTGATTTATGGAATATGGATGTTGTAATTCTTATGAATAGAAACAAGGTTTTTTGGAGGATCCATGATAAAATCCATGAATGTGGCCTGGTGGGTACAGCGCTGGGCAGAACTGACACCCGATAAGCCTGTTCTCCTGTTCGAAGACCGGAGCATTACCTATGGAGCCCTATGCCGAAGGGCTGACAGTACAAGCTGCTGGCTTCAGTCCATCGGTATTGAAAAGGGGGACCGGGTGGCTATCATGCTCAACAACCTTCCGGAATTTTTAGATATTTTTCTTGCCTGTGCACGGCTTGGCGCCATATTTGTTCCCATAAATTTCCGTGTTACACCCGTTGAACTCGATTATTTCATCAGAAACTGCCGCCCAAGACTTTTTGTCCATGGAGAGCAGGTTGAGCAGGTGGTGAACTCCCTTGAACTGGAGAAATACCTGCCCCCAATGATGGTCGCGGTTGTGGGCAAGGCTCGGACAAGGAGCAGGGCGTTTGATTTTGTGGAAGAGACCCGTCAGTTTGACGGCAAGCGTGCTTTTCTCACGCGTTCACTGGGACCGGCCGATCCCGAGGAGCCCCATGTGATCATGTATACCTCGGGAACAACCGGAAAACCCAAAGGCGCTGTCCTGTCACATCGCAAGACCTTTTTCAACTGCCTGAACGCCGATATCTTCTTCAAGCTCCACGTCAGCGACATCATGCTGATCTTTTTGCCCCTGTTTCATTCCGGTGGGCTGTTCATCCAGGCTGCGCCCATCCTTTATAAGGGGGCAACCATCCTGCTGCACAGGAAATTTGATCCCCTGGCCATCTACAGAGACATCGAACGTTACCGGGTAACCAAGTTCCTGGGTGTTCCCACGGTGTACAGAGAGATGCTGGCTGTTGATCCGGACAAACGCGGGGATATTTCCTCACTGAAAGTCTGCGCCGCAGGCGGAGAGCAGATAACCCAGGAGCTGATCGAGCAGTGCCGCAAGGCAGGGTTGGCCTTCCGCCAGATCATGGGGCAGACGGAAACCTCCATTCTCCTGTGGGCGTCCGAGGATGATCCCTTGCAAAAACCAGGAACTGTTGGCCGGCCTGTTTTCCATGCCGAGGTCTCCATTCTCAACAACCAGGGAAAGGCTGCAAAAACGGGTGAGACAGGGGAAATTGTTGTCCGTGGCTCCATCATGATGAAAGAGTACTGGCAGGATCCCGTTAAAACTGAGGAGACCATTAAAAACGGGTACCTTCATACCGGAGATCTGGCCCGCATGGATGAGGATGGTTTTTTTTACCTGTCAGGGCGGGCAGGGGATATGTATATCTCAGGTGGTGAGAATGTGTACCCGGCCGAGATCGAGGCTGAACTCAGGCACCACCCTGAAATCAGTGACGTTGCTGTCGTGGGGGTGCCCGATGCCATCTGGGGGGAAACCGGCCATGCCTTTGTGATCCTGTCCCCTGGTTCCATCCTGACCGATACCGAGGTCATCAACCTGTGCCAGGGCAGGCTGGCAAAGTTCAAATGGCCCAGAAAGGTCACCTTTGTATCGGAATTTCCAAGGACATCCCTTGGTAAGGTCAAAAAGGAAACCCTGTTATCCGACAGTAGTCATTGAGATCCGCCATTTGCAGAACATGTTCCCATCAATTTTTCATAGTCCTCGGGTGTGTCCACATCGACGAGGATTGACGGATCAGGGATGTCCACCCTTGTTGTCCGTGAGGCCAGTTCCCCAAAAAGCACCCGCGCTCCCGCGTCTCCGGTCAGGGACCCAAGCCGATGGAACAGGGACCTGTGGAAGATGACCGGATTTCCCCTCCTGCCGTTGCAAAAGGGTATTATCAGGGGAGCTGTCCCTGTTTCAAAAGCCTGGATGAGCCGGTTGATTATCCCGGTTGTAACCAGGGGCTGGTCTCCCAGCAGGAACATCACCCCCATGCAGGCGCCGGATACTGCTTCAAGACCTGCCACCAGGGACGAAGCCTGCCCCTTTTCATGGTGAATGTTGATCACTGTCCTGATCCCTGAAAAGTCTGAGGTCTCCAGTATCAGGTCCGAGGCATGACCGAGAACCAAGATGATTTCACCAAGTTCTGAATGTCTGGCATTGTCGATGACCGTATCCAGGATTGTGAATTTCCCAAAGGGCAGGAGCTGCTTGCACCTTCCCATACGGGAGGATCTGCCGGCTGCCAGGATGACACCGGCGACCTGCTTTTTCATCGTATCCATGAAAAAGAAACCTGTCCTTTCATCCTTCATCATCAACAGCGTTGCAGTCAAACCAGACCCTCACGGGATTTGTGTCTTTCAGTGAGGCTACGATAACCCTGTTGACGATTTTCTTGTATTTACAAAGGCCGGCAATGGTCCGGCCTGAATTTACCCTTTCCGGGGTATCGGCCTTGTTCAGTAAAATAAATGTGAGCGGCGGGAAGGGGAGGGCCGCTGCTTTTTTCAGTTCCCTGACAGCAGATGCAGCAATGGACCTTTCATCAACGGGCGCTCCCAGGGGCAAACCGGTTGTCTGTGAGAATATCCCGGCCCTGTGGACATGGTGATCATCCAGAGTCAAACCCACGGCGTCCAGGCCGGTTACCAGGACAAGGTGTGTGGTTGTTGCCGGAACCACCGGCTCATGGGTGTCCGTGGCTTTCAGGGGTTTGCGCTTGGCACCGTCAGCCTCCACAATAATCCAGTCAAAACAGGATGCCTGGTGCAACCGGTCAATGGTCAAGGGCTGAAAACCTGTTAGTTTTCCGGTGTCTGGGTCCTGGCGCTCTGCGGCGGTTAAATGATGGAAACGGGTCAGTCCTGATCTGGATTTTTCCAAAAGCTCACCCAGGGACCCTGCAATGACGGTATGGGGTGACTGTTCCTTTTCAGGCATCATGATCTTGGTGGTACATGTGGTGAGCACTGTCCTGGCTTTCAGGGAAATCTCCCGGGCCAGATGAAACATGAGGCTTGTTTTGCCTCCGGCACCGATGATGCTTATCACCCCTTGTCTGTCCAGCCCCAGTATGTCAATCAATGAATGCATGCATTATTCCCCGGGGTCCTGCTTTTACCTTTTAATTATGTAATCTATGATATTAAGTCTATGCAAGAACTTTTATATCCTGGTTTTCCTGGTCCGTGTTTTATCCTTTGCTGGATCGGGGTTGAATTGTCAATGCAAACCATTTCTTTTTTTGGACAGTTAATCAGTCAGGATATTTTCCAGGCCCATCATGGATTATTTAATGTCGGCTGTCTGCCTCGAGACCGAGGGTGGAAATTTGACTTGACACAGCAGTATGAGAGAGATATATTCCAAAAAAGCGATATATAAATATGGAAATATGATAACCCCTTTAATAAAAAGGATGAGGAGAGGATTTTGGATATCAAAGTGCTTGGGCCAGGCTGCCAGAAATGCCGGAAAACAGAAGAGATTGTCAAGGAGGCCGTAACAGAGGCAGGCGTCAAGGCCTCGGTTGAAAAAGTTACTGATCTTCTCAAGATCGCTGGTTTTGGAGTTTTTGGAACCCCTGCGGTAGTTGTAGACGGAACGGTGAAAAGTGTGGGTAAGATACCGACCAGGCAGGAAGTGATTTCCTGGATCAAACCCTGATAGAGCTGCATCACGATCACCGCAAGGAGTTTACACATGAAACCAGGCAAAGCAATACCTCGTGCGTGTTTAATGTTTTTCCTTGGTGTGGGTGTGCTTTCCCTGGTACACCAGACCACTTGGGCAGGGGAAATGGACTTTGAAAATCTTCCTGCCAAAGGAATGGTCACCATGATTGACCTTGGAGCCACCAAATGCATCCCGTGCAAGATGATGGCACCCATCATGGCAAAAATGGAAAAACTGTACGACAAAAAAGCAGTCATCGTTTTTATTGATGTCTGGGAGAACAAAGCCCAGGCTAAGCGATTTGAAATCCAGGCCATTCCCACGCAGCTGTTTTTTGATGAAACGGGAAAGGAAGTATTCCGCCACGTCGGATTTCTCAGTGAGGAGGCCATTGTTGAAAAACTCAAAGCCCTGGGCGTTGATCCACCCAAGAACGGTTAATTTTCATTCAGGAGGATCAATCCCATGATGGATTCATTGTTTATAACCATAAACGGCTGGATGACAAGCGGTTCCGTTGCCGCGCTCCTTGGATGTTTTGCCTGGGGTATGGTCAGCGTCCTTCTGAGTCCGTGCCACATGGCTTCCATTCCCCTGATCGTCGCCTACGTGGGCGGACAGGAAACCAGTGTGAACCCGCGCCGGGCAGGTTGGTACGCAGGTGCCTTTACCCTGGGGCTGTTCATTACAATCGCCATCATAGGGGTTGTATGTTCATGGCTTGGGAGAATGCTGGGTGATGTGGGGTCCTGGTGGCAGGTTTTTGTCGGCGGAGTGCTGGTGTGGGTTGCCCTTGGCATGTTTGGGGTTCAAGCCTGTTCCATGTCTGGTTCACTCCTGTACCGTTTCAAGATCAAGGGGCTTCTGGGTGCCTTTGTCCTGGGTCTGGGTTACGGGTTTCTGTCTGGGTCGTGCACCTTTGGCTTTATTGCACCCATACTGGCAATTGTTACTGTTCAGGACAAAATAATCACCGGAACCTTGATGCTGATTGTTTTTGCCCTGGGGCATTGCCTTCCCATTGCTTTTGCAGGAAGCTCCGTTGCTGCAGTGCGAAAAATTCTTGAGAACAGGATGTGGCAGGGGGCAGGGCCCTGGTTCCGAAAAGGTGCTGGAGCCATGATCGGTCTCCTGGGATGCTATTTTATTGCAAGCCCGTTCATTAATCCCTGAACCTGGAAGACCAGGACCGGAAAAGTCTATCGGTGGGTTGTTCGTTGAATAAGCAAACCGGGAAAACTGACCCGGAAAAACAAGGAGATGGCATAAAATGACTTCAGGGAACAGTCATCCACAAGACCGGAAGATGACCAGTATCTTTGAAAGATATCTGACCGTATGGGTGGGGCTGTGTATCGTGGGGGGAATCCTCCTTGGAAAAGCAGCTCCGGATCTGGCCAGGACTCTGGACAGCATGGCCATTTACGTCAAAGGGGCGCCAGTTGTCTCTCTTCCCATAGCCCTGTGTCTGTTTTTCATGATGTACCCCATCATGGTCAAAATTGATTTCGGGGAAGTGATCAAGGCTGGGAAAAGCGGAAAGCCTGTGTTCTTGACACTTTTCATCAACTGGTGCATCAAACCCTTTACCATGTATGGAATTGCCATATTCTTCCTGGGTTTCCTGTTCCGGGGTTTTATCGGGACTGATGCCACAGACCTGGTAAAGATGCCTTTCGGTTTGGATCTTGCCGTGGGAGCCGTTCATGGTGCCGGAAGCGTTGTGCTGCACGGAGGTGTTAAGATGCTCGAGGTCCCGCTCTGGAGAAGCTACCTTGCCGGATGTATCCTGCTGGGTGTTGCGCCCTGCACGGCAATGGTCCTGGTCTGGGGGTATCTTGCACGGGGCAATGACGGTCTCACTCTGGTTATGGTCGCTATCAATTCCCTGACCATGCTTCTGCTTTATGGCGTGCTCGGCGGTTTTCTTCTGGGAGTCGGAAGGCTTCCGGTTCCCTGGCAGGCCCTGCTTCTATCAATAGCCATCTATGTGGCATTGCCCCTTGTTGCCGGTTACTTTTCCCGAAAATGGCTCATTGCATCCAGGGGTATCACCTGGTTCCAGGAAAAATTTCTCCATGTTCTGACCCCTGTCACCATTATCGCCCTGCTGACAACCCTTGTCCTGCTGTTCAGTTTCAAAGGTGAGGTTATCCTGGGGAATCCATTGACCATCCTGTGGATAGCCGTTCCCCTGTTTGTCCAGACCATGTTCATTTTCGGCTTTGGATACTGGGCGGCCAAACTTTTGAACCTGAGTTATGCAGATGCTGCCCCTGCTGCCATGATCGGAGCATCCAACCATTTTGAGGTTGCCATTGCAACATCAACCATGCTGTTCGGCCTGAGCTCCGGGGCTGCCCTTGCAACGGTTGTGGGGGTACTGATCGAAGTTCCGGTAATGCTCATGCTGGTTAAGATTTGTCGCAGGACGCAATCATTGTTCAAGAGTTAAACAGAAGGTTATTATCATTGTTTTGGACCCCGGGTGATTCCCGGATTAAACCTATGGGAGGCTGGATAAGGGGATGAAGGCGTTGATTAAGGTCATGAAGGCCACATCAGATCCGACCCGGATCAAGATACTGAAAATGCTTGAAAAGAAAACCATGTGTGTCTGTGAGATACAGACCGCCCTGGGAACCGCCCAGTCAACGGCAAGCAAACACCTGAAGATTCTGGAGGAGGCGGGGCTTGTATCCTCCCGGAAAGATGGACTCTGGGTAAACTATTGTCTTTCCGATGGCAGCCAGAGTCCCTATGCCGGGAATTTTCTGGGCAACTTAAGGCACTGGCTGAACGATGACACTGAAATATCAAAACTCCAGAAAAAAATCGAAACCGTTGACCGGTGCCAGATTTTAAATATCAATTAATGTCGGTAACATTAAAGTTATCATAAGGTGACAGATGATATCGATGATGAACAGGTTGATCCAAATCCTCCCGGTCCTGATGTTTCTGGTAGTACTGTGCTCTTCACAACCGGTGAGCTGTGAAGAAAAGGGGAGCGTCAAAACCGTTGTCTATTACTTTCATCACACCATCCGGTGTCCATCGTGCAATCTCATCGAATCCCTGACAAAAATAGCCATTGAACTTGGGTTTGAAAAGGAACTCCAGGCAGGAGACCTTGAATTCCGGCCAGTGAATGTGGATGATGACGAGACTACTCATTTTGTAGAGGACTACTCGCTATCCTCCCAGTCCGTTATCCTGTCGAGGGTTGTGGATGGCAGGGAGGAGGCATGGAAGAACCTGGTCAAGGTCTGGGACTTTCTGCACCAGGAAACCGAGTTCATCGATTACATCCAGGAACAGACGCGATCCTTCTTGAAAGAATTTTAATTCCACAGGCACCACAACCCAAATACCGTAGATTTCCATGGCAAGGTAAAGATGACAAGGGTTATGATTTTTTTTTGTCCAATTAAACACAAAGAAGTATATCAAGGGCTTGCCGCGTGAGGGATTGGTCGGTTTATCTTCTCCGATGTTCTGACAACTCCCTGTACTGCGGTGTCACAAAGGATGTTGACAGCCGCCTGCTGAAACATAATAACGGCACGGCTTCAAAATACACCAGATCCAGACTGCCTGTAAAGCTTGCTGCTGTCAGGGATAATTTAACAAAAAGCGAAGCATTCAGGCTTGAATATCGGATAAAGAAACTGCCGGCCCAGAATAAAATTTCAACACTCGAAAACGGATCACTGGACGATGGGACTGATAATTAATCCGGATAAAGAAGCATTCGTCAAACTTGCAACCATGAAAATGCCCTTTGGTAAATACAGGGGACAGCGTTTGGTTGATCTCCCGGAACCCTACCTGGTCTGGTTCTCAAGGAAAGGATTTCCAGAAGACAGATTGGGTGAGATGCTGAGAACCGTATACGAGATCAAGCTCAATGGCCTGGAGTACCTGTTCAGCCAACACAGACTCTGATCAACGGGTCCCTTGGTTTTTCTACCGGTTATCCTTGACAAATTTCAGTATCAGCAGCACCAGCGGAATGAGATGATAGAACAGGTCAAAGATATCAATGGGCTTATGGAGTGTGCCGTTCTTAAGCATGAGGATCTTTTCTGCAATATGGGGCATGGGTCTGAATGGAGCCAGCAACATGATTATGGTGACAAGAATTAAAACAGGATAAGGTATCCGATCAAGGAAGTTCAGCATTATCCAATCCTTTATAACTGCAGTTAAAACTGTTTGAACGGTCGGGGCCAGGGTTTCAGGACTGTATTTTCCCCCACAGCCAGAGAAGCGCGTTCACGATTTCTTTGTTAAAGAAAACGAGGATTGCGCCCCCGACCAGCACCGCAATGGATTTAGTCCAAAGCATTATTGTGACCGGAGAATTTGTCCCGCAATAGGGACAGACTCCAGCATTCAGTTCAACGAGTTTCCCGCATACTCTGCATTTATATAAATGGTCCATATTTTAAACCCTGTTTGTTATATCCAGATTTGTCCATAAATTACAATGTGCAATTAGCAATCAATTTTCACCTTCTGACAGTCTTCCTCAAAGATTGTTTAAGACGTATTCTGTTCATGCCGCATTGTGTTGCCGTCATTATCTCTTAAAACAGTACTTATCGCAAGGCTATCCGGTGATTGCCATTTTTTTCCTGTTTTTTTCTTGTTTTCGGTCTGGCATAGCCAAATGACTCTCATTGAATCATAATTCTGAAGGAACTTCCTTGTTTAGAAGGAGGCCATAACAAAACTGTCCACTATTACTTGACCAGGTCAGTCTGGATTGGTACGGAAAAATTTACGGTGAGAAACCTTGACTCAGGAATCTATGGGATGGTCTATTTTCATCCTTCAAGAACTGAATGAATGTGGTTCGGTTAATGAGTTTTTTATTATATCAGATTTTTGAGGAGGCTCCCTTAACCCTGCAACGACGTTTATATTTAAATATTCTTGATCGATAGTGAATTCCATGGTATGCTAAGCCAAAAATTCTTATATAGAGGAGGGCGGCTATGCTACCGAATGTGCGGTCAGAAGAATACCGCTATAAGGTTCCGAAATTTGATCTGTCAAAGGTCGTTGTCAACAATTTCATGAATGAATTAAGAGGATTCCATGAACAGTTTGCCGATTGCTTTCAGCGCAGCGAATCCAGGGAGCACTTTCTAACATACATGGCTGGACAATTCAGTCCAATAGAACGTAAATCCATCGAGCCAATCGCCTTGTCGATGGAAGGTGTCAATGTAAGGGCTCTCCAGCGTTTTGTAAGTGACACTCCCTGGGATGAGTCAAAAATATTATCAAAATATCATAGTCGGCTTGATGATGATCTCGGCCATCCTGATGGAGCTCTGATCTTTGAAGAAAGCGGGTTCGTCAAAAAAGGGCAAGACTCGATAGGCGTTGCCCGGCAATACTGTGGCACCATAGGGAAGGTGGACAATTGCCAGGTAGGCGTTTTAGCAGCATATGTATCAGAAAATGGTTATGCGCTGATTGATAAAAAATTGTTTATTCCTGAGCAATGGTTTACTGATGAGTTCGAACTCCGAAGGTTGAAATGCAAATTGCCTTCCGAGATCAGCTTCAGGACAAAACCGCAGTTGGCAGCAGATATCTTTAATGACATTGTCAAGGAGGGAAGCATTCCCTTCAAATATGTGCTTGCAGATTCTGTATATGGGACAAGTCCTGATTTCATATCGGCCATAGAGAACATAACAGACAAAACATACTTTGTTTCTGTACCGAAGAACACCCAGTGCTGGCTGAAACAACCCATGACGATAACAAAAAATTACCGATGGGGTGGCAAAACCAAAACGAAAACCCTATTGTCTGACCCCGAGACTAGGCCTTTATCCGTCGATTTCCTTGCCAAGAACATAAACGACTTTTTCTGGTACCGCAGGCAGGTATCCGAAGGCACCAAAGGACCTATCGTTTACGAATACACCCGACGAAGAGTAGCGCTTGCAGTTGATGGTTTGCCTCGAAAGACAGTTTGGCTATTGATCCGTAGATCATTGGGAGAAAATCCCGAATACAGTTTCTTCATAAGCAACGCTATGGTCAGCACTCGACTCAAAACCCTTATCTGGTTGAGTGGTCTTCGCTGGGCTATAGAACAGTGTTTCGAGGAGACAAAAACTGAATTGGGAATGGATCACTACGAGGTGCGGAAATTTCCCGGCTGGCATCATCATATATTGACTTGTATGTTGGCGCATTTTTTTCTCTGGCACCCGTTGTTGTCCCGGGCTTTCAACTATGATGTGATGCCCCAATGATTATTCAAGAAACTGGAGAAATATGTAATGGATTTTATGTGGTCGGGTCTGCACGCGTACCAGTTTACCTTTTAGACGGGGCTATACCCGTGCTGTTTGA
>JAZDGN010000126.1:0-2653 GCA_043806875.1 Pseudomonadota bacterium | reverse complement strand
GGGTTCTTAGAACATCCCGCCGTTGACTGAAATGACCTGGCCGGTGATATAAGAGGCATCCTCCGAGCACAGGAATTTCACGACCCGGGCTACTTCCTCGGGCCTGCCCACACGCGCCATGGGAATCATGTTCTTGATGTTGTCCAATGGCAGGGATTTTATCATGTCGGTTTCTATCAGACCCGGAGCAACCACATTGATCCGGATGCCCAGGCGGGCCACCTCGGATGCCACACTGCGGCTGGCACCGATGAGGCCTGCCTTGGCTGCGGAGTAGTTGGCCTGCCCCCGGTTTCCGGTAAGGCCGGAAAGGGATGCGATGGAAACCACGGATCCGGATTTCTGCCTGACCATTTTTTTCAGGATCGGTTTTGTCATGTTGTAAAACCCGCTGAGACTTGTATTGATAACCGAATCCCAGTTTTTTTCCGACATCATGATGAACAGGCCGTCTGCAGTAATCCCGGCATTGTTCACCAGGACATCAATGGTTTTACGGTTTTCTATGATGGCTTCAACGGCGGTTTTTGCCTGTTCCCTGTCTGCCACGTCAAACTGCATGACGCTTCCCTGGGAGCCGGCCTGCTGTACCAGTTCAAGGGTCTGGGCCGCACCGGCCTGGTCAGAGCGGTAGTTGATGACAATGAAATATCCCTGGCCGGCAAGCTCAACCGCAATAGCGCGGCCGATGCCCCGGCTTGCGCCGGTTACGATGGCTGTTTTTGTCCCTGTCTGTTGGTCCATGTGCTGACTGTCCTGATAAAAATGGTTGATGGCTCCTGCCCCAAGCCAAGGCCTGCAGGGCAAGGATTCTTCTGTTGAAAGACGAGCAATCATATAGGCTTTTACAGGTTCTGTAAAGAATCAACGGCCCCCCAGTTCCGGGGCTGCATCAGTACCAGGGCAGCAGTCTGACCTGGATAGCCGGATCTTTTTCCACCATGGTCTTGAACCTGTTGATGTCGCTGAACCCGTTTTTCCCCTTGTAGTGGTAAGGGAAGACCACCCTGGGTTTGAATTCCAGTACTGCGGACGCAGCCTGGTCTTCGGTCATGGTGTAGGGAAGATTCATGCAGATGAAGGCATAGTCGATGTTCTTCAGCTGCCGCATTTCCGTGGTATCCTCGGTGTCTCCTGACAGGTAGATGCGTTTTTCTGACAGGGTAATGACATAGCCGTTATCCCTGCCCCTGGGGTGGAAATCCAGGCGGTCTCCTGTCATGTTATAGGCAGGCACCGCTTCAATGGTGATACCCTTGTAATCGAGACTCTCACCGTTTTTCAGGATTTTCCCTTCCATGAGCTGGGCTGCAGCGTCACTGTTTGTGATGATCAGGGTGCCGGGCTGCTTCACCCCATCAATCACTTCCTTGTTCAGGTGGTCCTTGTGGGTGTGGGTGATCAAAATAAGATCCGCTTTCGGATACCCGGCATACTGCTGAAGATCTCCCACCGGATCAACGTAAATGGTCCATGACGCTGATTGGATGACCAGGGATGCATGGTGCACCGGGTGAAACGCAATGTCCGGATCCGGATCGCTTGCCCAAGACGAGTCCATGGCCAGGAAGGAGATTAGAAAAACCAATATAACGTATTTCAGGATCGGTTTCATTGTTCCTCCTTTAAAATAGGTAAAGCTGAAGGGTTTTGACTGTCACGGGGTAGACAAATTCCCGGTTACAGGAGAACTATACCAGACTCCGGTGAACCTGGAAATTGAAAAAGACAGGAATGCTGCGCGGGTCGTTTTCAGGATCACCTCCGGGGCCTGCTGCAGCAGGCCTAGGTTTGTTGTCTGTCCCTGGGAAAAAAGCTGTCAACCGTTGTGCCGACTTCCTTTAGCCATGCCTTGCGGTCTTCGTCGTTGCTGGTTACAATGATGCCGAAAGTTCTCCGGTAAAATCCTGTTACACCGCAAAGGCCGAAAATACAGTTCTTCCAAAGGGTTTCAAGGGGATCTCCAAATATGTTCTCCTCCCGCACCCTATCTGTATTGGAGGTGTTGAAAACAAGGGCGGACCGAGCCTTTAGCAACCCCCTGGGAACACCCTCCCCGGTATCCCCTTCGATGAATTCGTAGGCCACCCCAGGGCGGATAACCCTGTCGATCCATCCTTTCAAAACAGCCGGCGGCTGGCCCCACCAGTTGGGATGGATGACAATGATCCCGTCCGCCTCCACAATTTCAATGCAATGCTTTTCTATTTCGGGTGGCAGGGGTGCGTGCCTGGATATTTCCCCGCCAGGGAGCAGGGGGTCGAACCTCTCTTCATAGAGATCATGGAAACGGACGTGGTGTCCGTTGCTGATCAGTACATCAACGGCCTCTTTCGCCACGGCATGGTTGAAACTTGATTTGTCAGGATGGGCAAGCAGTACGGACAGTTTCATTCCGGCAATCCTTTTGTCCCGCTGATCATGGATAAGCAGGATTGGTTTTGAAAAGCGTTTCATCGGGCAAGGGTTTCATCCAGGAACTCCACAAAACCTTTAGATCTGTATGCGTCGCGCATTGGATTCCGTGAACGGGTATTCCATGTGCTTTGCCGTGTTGCGGGCGACGGTTTCACCCCAGTACCGCTTCACGACCAGCAGGGCCATGTCGATTCCTGCCGAGATACCGGCAGATGTAATGATCCGTCCCTGGTCA
>JAZDGN010000125.1:0-5678 GCA_043806875.1 Pseudomonadota bacterium | reverse complement strand
GCCCTTAGCGTCGTACTCGTAACGAACCCAGGAGCCGTCCGGGTTGACCCGGGACCTGATCCTGCCGTAGCCGTCTTCGCCGGGTGTGTCGTACCAGGTTTTTACGGTGGTCAGGGCCAGGGTGTCGGGGTCCGTGACCTCCCGGAGGATGACCTGCCGGGATACACCGTTGATCTCCAGGGAACCGTAGGTTGTCTCGGTCTTTGACGCAGGCACCCCGTCATTCGATTCGATGCCGCGGGTGACGACCCTGACTCCCGAGATCTCTTCCTCCTTCAGGGTCCGGACCTGGAGGCCGTCGCCCGTTTTCAGGGTCCAGGTCTGCTCAATCCCGTCCCAGGCGAATTCATGGGCGTCGAGGGCGTTGTCCCGGGTGATGCGCAACCGGTCCCAGGACCCTGCACCGTCCGGGTTTTCGACCCGCCAGACGGCAACGGGAACTGCGCCCTCCACCAGGTTGTAGAGACCGTCGGTCAGGGTGGTGCCCATGGCGCTGCGCCTGAAGAAATTCAGGGTATAGGCATAGGCGTCCGTGGGGGTAATGTTAACAAAGACCTCGGGGGCGACGATCTGGCGGAGCACATCATCCTGGTACAGGGCCCGGGTGGACGGATCCGGCGCATAGACTCTGAGGGCCGCCGGGGTGGTGTTGGCTGGATCGGCCGTGTCGGCGTGGAGGAAGATGTCTCCGGCATTGAGGCCCTTACCGGTCTTGCCCAGGCGGAACCGGGCATCAATGCAGCCCAGGGCCATGACCGTGGAGCTGCCGTCGCAGGATTCCCCGGCGCAGGGGCAACCGATCTCCACGTCACGCTCAAGATCCACACCCGGACCCTGGGCACGTACGGTCATCCATCCCTGACCCGAGACGTTGGTTATCCGGGCCGTGGTGCCCCGGCCGCGGATATCGGCTGGCTGCTGCATCCCCCTTGTCCCCGTCCCTGGGTGCGATGGACCAGGTCAGGTCCACACCCGGATCCGGGCGAACCGAGGCGGTGGCCGTATCTCCCGGGGGAATCGGATCCTTGTCGACCCGGAGCACCGGCACCGGTTTCAGGGTATAATCAAAGGAAAAGAGCGTCATTTCCATTCGTGTCGTGTGACCCCAGCTCGGGAAAGCCGAGCCGTCCATGACGGCGCTGGAGAGAGCGACCTCCACCCTGTGCGGGACATTGAGGTCCAGCCTGTCAGACAGGCTGGCGCCGGCCATGTCCGGATAACTGTACCACACGTTTCCGTCCAGTTTGACCGTCAGCTGCGGCTGATCCAGATAGGCGGCGCTGACGATGAAGTTCCGGGCAAGGAAGGCTCCGGCCGTCGATCCCGGGAGGGTGGCAGCCCGGGTGTCGAACATGAGGAGCAGCAGGTAATCACTGCCGTTGGTAAGGGCCGAGATGAGCCGGTGCGACGCCGATGCTTCGGGCATGCCGTCCCAGCCGGGTATGGATGAGGATGGCAGCTCTCCGGTCTCGTAAAAGGCCTGCAGCTGCGACAGTCTGCCCGGCGCACTTCCGGATCCGAAATCATCATCCAGGATGCCGCCCATGAAACGGGTGGCGGAGTTCCGGGCATTGATGGCGGCTCCGTAGTACTTTACCCAGTAATTCTTTTCCATGGTCACGCTGTCGGCCGTTATCAAAAAAGCCTGGTAGGCGTTATAGGCGTTGGCGGCATTGATGCCGTCCTGGATGCTGGCGTAGTACAGGTACATCTCCCACCAGTAGTCGGCCTGCCCAAGGATATAGGCGATATTGGCGTTGACCACGTTGATATAGTTCTCGATTTTCGAAGCCGCATTACCGTCCTGCCAGTTACTGACGGTCCCGAGGACCCGGTCACCGAGCAGAATGTCGGATTGGCCGGCCAGGGCCCGGGGCGCCCCAAGACAGGCGATACCGAGTCCGACTACTGAGACGATCAAGGCCGTGAGGCTGTGAAAAGTTTTCTTCCGGGTGGTGATCCATGCCATCATTTCCTGTCTCCTTTGTTTCAAGGGGTCTGATCCAGCGGCATTTCAAGGAAAGTCTCTTCATTGGCCGTAACAATGACGGCACTGCTCTGGTAACGCTTTCCCTTATAGTCGGCCATGAATGTATAGGTTCCGGGCGGCAGCATGAACCTGACACTTCCGGAGGCATCGGTCTTGTCCCCTAATCCCAGGGATCCGCCGGAAGCCTCACAGACATGGACCTTCGCGTTTTTCTTGACGCTCTTTCCGTCCGCCGTCAGGTGAAGGGCCGCAATTCCATGGTTGATGACGATGGTCTGATCGTTCCAGACAAAGAAATCACTCCAGTAGACCTGACCGAAGTAGCCGGCTTCTATCCGGTACTCGTTTTCGGGCAGGCTGAATACGGCCAGGCCGTTTCTGTCGGTCACGGCCGTGCGGTTGCCGCACGGGCCCTGGGGTGAGTACACCTGGACGCCGATGTCCTCGATGGGCATGGAGGATCCGGCATAGGCCTGACGGACCACGACGCTCACATCCCTGTGCGGGATCGTCAGGACAGGCGGGGAGGCTGCCGGCACGGAGACCTCGTCGGTCCAGAACCCGTACCCAAGCCAGTCGGCCCGGAACCGGTAAGCGCCGCCTGCAAGATCTGCACTGAAGCGGCCTTTCCGGTCCGTTACGCCTGACACCCCCAGGTCGGTTCCATTGGCATCAAAGATCCGGACGGAAACGTCGGCCAGGGGATCGCCGGAGTCGGTCAGGACCGTCAGGGTCGTGTCTCCGCCGCCGGCCTGGATGATGAGGGATACGGTTTCACCAATGCCGATCGACTGGGTTGCCCAGTAATACTCCCCATGGCACTCGGCCCTGAACGTGTATGTCCCCTCCGGCAGCCTGAAGGATACCGTGCCGTCGTTTCCGGTGTGGCCTGCGACGTTCAGATCGACCCCCAGGGAGGAGAACACGGTGACTTGGGCGTCGGCTGCCGGCTTCTTTCCTTGCTTCAGGGTCACTAGGATCATGCCCTGACCGATGTCGACTATGGGATCGGTCCAGGTAAACGGGGCAGATCGGTAGTTCTCAGCCATGAACCGGGCCTGAATGACGAATGCCTTCTCGGGCAGATCCAGTGTCGCCTGGCCGAGGGCGTCGGTTGCCCCCTGCCACTGGGGCGTTGTTCCGGACGGAGTAAGCAGGGTGATCGGAACACCTTCCAGGGGGAGGATATCACCGCCGAAGTCTCCCCGGACGGTCAGGGTCACCGCCCTGTGGGGGATGGCGAGGGTCAGGTCCAGAAGACCGGGGATCGTGAAGATTTCTGTCTGGAACGGGTAGTCCATATAATCCAGCTTGATGAGGTAGCTGCCGTCGGACAGGTCAAAGGAGACCTTGCCGGTACTGTCAGTGATTGTTTCCTGCCCCAGGGGGTTCCCTGACGAATCGTACAAACGGCAGGTGACGGCTTCCATGGGATCGGTTCCGTTTTTCAGCACTGTCAGGGTCACTGTGCCGCCGCCGGTGGTTATGACCACCGGGTTGATGGTGTGACTGACCACCTCCGAAACGCCGCTCCAGTAACAGGTTCCCTGGTACTCGGCCACGAAGTTATAGCCGCCTTCGGGAAGCCGGAAAGGGGCCCTGCCGCCGGCATCGGTGAGAGCCTCCACGGCCAGGTCAGTCCCCAGGGGAGTATAGATACGGACAGGTACGCCTGACAGGGGGGTGTTCGCGTTGGACACAGTCACCTCGGCCATGCCCTCATCAATGGTGATGGTCTCGCCGGTCCAGGTAAAGGTCCCGGACCAGTAGTCCCGGGTCAGGTAGGAAACATGGGCTTTAAACTCCTTTTCCGGCAGGCTGAAGGATGCTGTTCCCAGGGAATCGGTGAGCGAGGTAAGCCCCAGATCCGAATCCTGAACGGAAACGATCGAAACCGGCAGATCACTTTTCGGATCGATACCCCCGTCATAGTTGCCTTCCACGGTTACGGCCACGTCCCTGTGCGGAATATCAAAGAAAACATCCCTATCCGAGTCGACCCGGATCGTATCCGTCCGGAAGGCATATCCCAGATAGGTGGTTCCTATCCGGTAATCCCCTTCCGGAACCTGGAACGAGAAGCGGCCGGCCTCGTCGGAGAGCCCGTGCCGCTCCAGGCAGTTTCCGTCGGGGGACAGGAGGGAAAGGTCGAGACCGGCAAGGGGAGTGGCGGGATCTTTTCCCAGGGTAACGGTCAGGGTTCCCCCGCCCGCATCCAGGGTGACCGCCATGCCGCCGCCTGTTACGTCGACGGCATCACTCCAGTACCGGTTCCCCAGGCAATCTGCCTTGAACATGAAGACGCCGCCCACGGGAAGCAGGAAAAGGACAGTGCCGTCAGGTCCCGTAATCCCCTGGACAGACAGGTCCGTACCGTTTTTGTCACACAGGGTGACCGTGACGCCCGTCTGGGGAAGATCCGCCGCCATCAGGGTAAGGCTCAGCTGGGTTTCATCGATGGTCAGGGTGACCTCCCCGGACAGGGGCAGATCCGCGGAAGCCGACCAGAAAGCGTTGTTCAGATAGTCGGCCCGAAACCGGTAACTTCCCCGGGAAAAAGCGGAAGTGTCGAAAACTGCTGTCCCGAGCGGACCTGTGACAGCACCGACACCGGTATCGGAGCCGTCTAAACGGAACACCCGGACTTGAAGTCCTGCAAGGGGGATACCTGTGCCGGTTTCAACCCGGAGGACAAGCTCACCTGCAGGGACGATGACGCTCTGGTTCAGCCTGTTGCCGATGGCGTCATAGGTGTAGGTGATCGAGGCACCGTCCTCATAGACTGCGGATTCGAGGTTGCCCATCCCGTCGTAGGAATAGGTCACGGTGTTTCCGTGCGATGCTGAGGCCGCAAGGACAACGGCCGCAATGAGAAGTGTGATTGTGATGACACGGTTCATGACATTCCATTGTGATAGTGAACCCATTGGTCTTCTCCTGCGCCCGTATGCGGGCTGCCCTGGAACCGGTCAGGCTCCTTTGGGACGATTTCCTTGGGAGTCACGAGTGCCGGTGTCTGTCTGTTTGTATTGATTAATAATGTGAGAATAAATACATGGATTATCACGAGCAAATAGTCTATAAAAAATAAACTTTTAAACAAAAATGTAATGCTGAGTGCCTGTTTCGTTTTAAAAGACAAATGTGATGCCTTCGATAACCGGTCGGCATCAGGGGTATCATTAAACGTGAAAAGCATCCATTTATGGGTATAATTAGTTAAAATTTAAAACATAACATCATTTCCTGACACAATCTGTCCATGTGCTGCCGATGGTATGTTGCCGTCCCGGATCCAGACTGGCCGAATCGAAGTTCGGTTGTATTTTGATCCATATATAAATAACTTTTTTATGTCAATAACGAATATTAAATTTTTATTAATATTAGTGATGCATTGTGAATCGGGTTTTCGGGATAGGTGCTGGACGGTCCATGCGCCGGGAGGAATCGTGCCCGGCCGCGTGGATGCCAGCCCCTTGTATCGACCTGCGGCATGCGGACCGGGAGGGCACTCGTACCCGGAGTCTTTAGCAATATGCTCTCCTTCAGCCGTAAAACCACATCTGAATTCCAGTACCATGATATCGCCGATCTCCTGGACAGGACCGTCGAGCTGGCTGAAAATGATTTTGATATGAAAAAGAATCTTGATTTCCGGAGGATTACCCTCCTTCGCCAGTATGAG
>JAZDGN010000124.1:0-22679 GCA_043806875.1 Pseudomonadota bacterium | reverse complement strand
GACTCCTGGAAGCCGGCGAGATCCAGTTCAATGGTTACCGCGGCTTTTCCCCTGGCAACGGTTTTTTCCCTGATTGTGTTGACCCGGATGGTTGCGGGGATGGCAGAGAGGTAGGACAGACACTGGTTGAGCTGTATGCCGTGAATTGTGATGGTGAACCGGATGGGATGCTGCCAGGGCCTGTCCATGTCCCAGCGGATGTTGACAAGCCTTTTTTTCTTTTCCGGTTCCAGGTCTGCCAGTTTCTGGCAGGTTTCCCGGTGGAAGGAAACGCCCCTGACGCTCAGGGCGGCCACCACATCCCTGTCCGCAGGAATGGGATTGCAGCATTTTGAAAACTTGTGTACGCAGGCAATGAGTCCGGATATCAGGAGTCTGTTGAGCGGAGCATCCCGGTATGGTTTGATGCCGAATTCGCTCAGAAGCTCCAGGGGTGAATCCACGTCCTGGCCGATTCTGGTGAACCATTGATCCAGGTCCTTATAGCGTTTGTATACCAGGAAGTCCGACACCTCACGGGATTCCAGGATGGCCGGGTCCAGGAGGTACCTGTCCAGTTCCTGCAGGATGATGGTCTTTCCTGCTGAGGCGGCATAGGTGTTCCGGATTGTCAGGATCCGCTTGTTGATGAAATTCTGGGCTTTGGTTGTCCGGCACCTGTTCTCCAGGGCAGCGGTCATTTCAACGGGCGGTCCCTCTTTTACGATTTCAACCGTGTCCCCGTCCTCCAGGACCTGGGAGGCTTCAACCCTGCGCTTGTTGACCCTGGCGTGGCTGCAGTCATCCCCGAGACCGGTGTGCACACTGTAGGCAAAATCCATGACAATACTGCCCTTGGGCAGGGTATAGATATCGCCTTTGGGTGTGTACACGTAGATCTCATCGAAGTTTCTGAGTCCGTGCAGCATTTTTTTCCTGCCCAGGGGGTCACCTTTGTACTCGCCGATGTGGCGCAGTTCATCCGTAATTTTGCTGCGGAACCTGGCAAAGACCTCCTGGCTGCCGCTGTGCAGGAGTATCCCTTTCCGGGCGGACTGGTCCATCTGGTGTGTGCGTATTTTTACAAGGTAATCCAGGTTGTTGAATTTGATCCCGACGTGAAGGCTCTGGTAACCGCTTTCCTTCTGGTTGGCGATATAGTCCCTGATGGTCTTGGGGACAGGGGAAAAATTACGGTTGATAAAGCCCAGGGCCGTGTAACATTGTCCCGGGTCATCGGTGTGAAGAACGATGGTGATGTCCAGCTGATTTTCCGCATGCTCGAATTTGATGGTATTGGTCTGGGGTGAATAATAGGACCACAGGGTCTTGGGTCTTATTCTGACCTTCACCGGGAATGGATACCCGGCATACCCCTGTTCGAGCAGTTTTTCGATGTCATACCCGTTGTTGGATTCGATAAAGGTCTGGATGGCCCGGGACAGTTTTTTGCTCTTCTGGGGAAAGCGCTGCCTGATGGCCAGGTGATACAGGCGGCGTTTGAACGGGAACATTTTGAGCATCCCTGCCAGGGGAGCATACACTTCGATGGTTTCAAGGGCTATGCGCTGCCGTTTCTTTTCCGGCAGGGAAGCCAGGGTTTCCATGTTGTGGAGGCGGTCCGCGATTTTTATCAACAGGATCTCAGGATACTCGCTGCCCATGGTCAGCATCTGTTTATAGGTTTCATCCTTGCTGAATTTGGGTTCTGCGCTGAGCAGCCTTATTTTGGTGCACCCCTGGACGTAGCAGGCCACGGTTTCTCCGAACTGTTCAACGATGTGGCTGTTTTCCACCTGGTCGATATCTTCCACAAGGTCGTGCAGGATTGCTGCCGCAACGATTTCCGGATCCGTTATTCCCATTTGGGATGCAATGATTTCAGCGGTGGCAAGGGGGTGGGTGATGTAATGTTCGCCGGATCTCCTGACCTGGCCCCGGTGATGTCTGGATGCGAACTCCAGAGCCCTGGTCACAAGGTTTTCATTTTCCCCGGGGGACTGTTTTTCGCACAGGAGGATGACCTGGGGGTAGTCCTCCATATCGATCTCCGCGGATAGTTCATTCAGGAGCGTGTCTGTGGTGTTCATGTACTCACTAAACACAGGAAAATGCGAATTGGTCAACAGGATTTTCAATGGGGCAGGGCAGGATCCGGTAAAGGAAAAAATCTTTTGACTTTTACAGGGTTCGATACTACTTTGCTCCAGTTCCTGTCCGGTTTTCCATGGCGGCAGTCAACTATTTGAAATAATGATTGAATTATGAAGTTATGCAAAAGATGAAGTCCATAGCGTTTTTTGATTTTGACGGTACGTTGACCACAAGGGATACGCTCATCGATTTTACGAGGTACGCGTTCGGGAATATCCGTTTCATTTCCGGGCTCATTTCCCTGAGTCCCCTGTTTTTTCTCCACCTTTTGAGAAAACTGGATCGTGACACCGTGGCCTTGAGGTTTATCCGCTTTTTTTATGAAAAGCAGGATATGAATAAACTCGAATCCATTGCAGCGGAGTATGCCCGGAAGCGGCTGCCGGGACTTCTGAGGGCTGATACCTGCAGGCGTTTTCTCAGCCACCTGGAAGCCGGTGATACGGTGGCGGTTGTTTCAGCGTCTCCGTCCATCTGGCTCAAACCGTGGTGTGACAACCATCATGTCAGCCTGATAGCAACACAGCTCCAGGCAGACGGCGCTGTTCTGACCGGAGCTGTCCTGGGCCGCCGGTGCAACGGCCCGGAAAAGGTTGTCAGGATCCGCCAGGAGTATGACCTTGAGCAGTTTGAGAAGATCTTTGCCTACGGAAACAGCAACGGGGATGTGGATATGCTCCGACTCGCCGATGAGGCCTATTACGCAGGCAGCACCCTGCGCCACTATTAGTTTCAGGTTAATTTAGAAGAATTTCAAAATATTTTGATGCGGTTGAATTGTTATCTGTGATATAGTGCTCTCCTGTGATCTGAAACGCTTCCAGGCGACGGATAAGGAAGATAAAAGGACATCATGATACTGGGAAGGATTGTTTTTTATGTCAAGTGGTAATCGGAATTCATTTATTCTACTGCAGTTCCTGACTGTTGTGCGCATACCTCTGGCCATTCTCCTGGCTTCTGTCCTGTTTGTTTTCGACAACACCGCATTCAATATCATCATTACCGCTGTTATCATTATTGCCTTGATTGAAATAAGCGACCTGCTGGATGGCTACCTTGCCAGAAAATTTGATATCGTCAGTGAATGGGGAGCCATGCTTGACCCCTATGCTGACAGCATATCAAGGCTGATCGTGTTCTGGGGGTTTTCAAATTCAGGGCTGGTCACCCCCCTTGTCCCCATTTCAATGGCGTTCCGTGATATCACTGTCGCCTATTGCAGGATTACCCTGACCCGGTATAACATGACTGTTTCAGCCAAGCTCAGCGGTAAGATCAAGGCGATTATACAAGGCGTGTGCGCCTTTATCATTGTCATCGGACCCCTGTACTGGAAGTATACCGGCAAATGGACCATTTCCGCCTTGTCCTGGATTGTCATCATTGCAACCCTGGGCTCCATTGTGGAGTACGCAAAATCTGCCATGGCAGCCGTAAAGTCCTAATTCCCGTGTCCAATCTGTTTTGAAACATGATCGCTGCCGTTTTCTGATTTAATATCAGGGGAGTGTCTCCCAGGGGTTTTCCCTGGTTTTCCCTGGTGTTTGCCTTGCTTTTTCGAGCTGAAAATTATATGTATTGACGGCGTTTAACCCATGAAATGATGGTCCGGGAAGGAACCCTCACCGGCCAGGGGAGCATAAGAGCATGGAAATCTATCAGGGAGTGGCTCTGGGCGTTCTCCAGGGACTTACGGAGTTCCTGCCGGTGAGCAGTTCCGGACACCTTGTTCTGGGGCAGCACCTGTTCGGCATCATGGAACCGGCCCTGTCCTTTGACATCAGTCTCCACGTGGGGACCCTGGCAGCGGTTTTTCTGGTTTTTTTCCGGGAAATTCTTGCCATGATACGGGCCCTGGCACGCTTTGCAGGGGCAGGCTCGGGTGCCGGAGCCATGCTCCGGGAGGATATGGACCTGAAACTGGTCCTTCTGATCCTCGTCGGGTCAGTGCCGACGGCAGTCCTGGGTCTGGTTATCAAGAAATACGCCATGGGCGCTTTCGCGTCGGTGGGCCTGGTTGGCGTCATGCTGCTTCTGACCGGCACGTTCCTGTGGTTTACACGTCGGCTGCCGGGCGGCGGGGTGGGCGTGCCTGGGTTGTCTTATTCCAAAGCCGTGTGGATCGGGGTGGTCCAGGGAGTTGCCGTCCTGCCCGGGATTTCACGGTCCGGATCCACCATATCCGCGGCCCTGCTCCTGGGCGTTGACCGGGAAACGGCCGGCCGGTTCTCGTTTCTTTTGTCGCTGCCGGCCATCCTGGGGGCCGAGGCGCTGAGCCTCAGGGAGTCCATGGGGACAGGGCTGGATCTGGATCCGGCGACCCTGTACGGAACCCTGGCCGCGTTTGTGGTGGGTTATTTTGCTTTGATTGTCCTGCTCAGGATTGTCCGGCAGGGCCGGCTGTACCTGTTTGCACCCTACTGCTGGACAGTGGGGCTGATCGCCCTCGGGGCTGGACTGATATAGACAAGGAGAAGACATGAATCCTGGAATATTCAGAGAATACGACATACGGGGAGTGGCGGGGGTTGATATCACCGGGGCGGATGCGGCTCTCATCGGCAAGGCCTACGGGTCGCTCATGGATCAGCAGGGCAGGAAAAAGGTCAGTGTGGGAAGGGACTGCAGACTCACGTCCGAGGCCCTTGCCCGGGCTTTCATGGAAGGCGTCCTGTCCACCGGGTGCGATGTGGTGGACATCGGCGTGATCCCGACGCCGGTCCTGTACTTTTCCATTCACCACCTGGGGGTCCAGGGCGGAGCCATGGTCACGGCCAGCCATAACCCGCCGGAGTACAACGGGTTCAAGCTCATGAGCGGCTCGGATTCCATCCACAGCCATGGGCTCCAGGACATCCGCCGGGCCATCGATGCCGGGGTGTTTGCCAGGGGGCAGGGCCGGCTGACCCGGGAGGATGTGACCACGCCGTATACCCGTTACCTGATGGAAAACGTCTCCCTGTCCAGGAAGCTCAGGATCGGTGTGGATGCGGGCAACGGAACCGGGGGCGTTACAGCCCTTCCGGTGCTCCGGGGCCTGGGATGCGAGGTGTTCGACCTGTACTGCGACATGGACGGCACCTTTCCCAACCACGGATCCGATCCCACGGTGAAAAAGAACATGCTGGAGCTGATCGACCTGGTCCGGGAAAAGGGTCTGGATGCGGGCATCGGGTACGACGGGGATGCCGACCGCATCGGTGTTGTGGATGAGAAGGGCGGTATTGTCTACGGGGATCAGCTCATGGTCATCTTTGCCAGGGAGATCCTGTCCCGCAAGCCCGGGGCAACGTTCATCTCGGAAGTCAAATGCTCCATGACCATGTACAACGATATTGAAAAGCACGGGGGAAGGGCCATCATGTGGAAGACAGGCCATTCCCTGATCAAGAAGAAGATGAAGGAAGACGATGCGGAACTGGCCGGGGAGATGAGCGGCCACATGTTTTTCAAGGACCGGTACCTGGGGTATGACGATGCCCTGTATGCCACCTTGAGGCTCCTGGAGATCATTGCAGACACCGGAAAAACCGTGTCCGAGCTGATCAGTGATCTGCCCGTGACCTTCACCACCCCGGAGATCCGGGTGGACTGCGATGATGCCATCAAGTTTGATGTGGTCCGGGAGATCACCGGGGTGTTCAAGGCCAGGTATCCGGTCATTGACATTGACGGGATGCGGGCCCTGTTCGACGACGGCTGGGGGCTGGTAAGGGCTTCCAACACCCAGCCGGCACTGGTACTGAGATTCGAGGCCTTTACCCGGGAGAGCCTGGACCGGATCCGGGCCGAGGTCGAAACAGAACTTCAATCGATTATCAAGACCCATGACCGCCCCCGGGCGGTGTGAAAGTGACTATGGAATTATCCGAAGAGCAGCAGGCAGCAGTACGGCACACCGGGTCCCCGGCCCTGGTTGTGGCCGGGGCAGGTTCGGGCAAGACCCGGACCCTGATTGCCAAGATCATGCATTTGATTGAAACAGGATTTGATCCTGAAAGAATACTGGCCATTACCTTTACCAACAAGGCCGCGGACGAGATGAAAAAGCGCCTGTACCAGATGACCGGCATGGGGTATGCCCGGTTCCCCTGGGTCAGGACCTACCATTCCGCCTGCCTGATCATCCTGAAAAAGCACTGTCATCTTCTGGGCTACACCATGCCCATCCAGATCTGCACCGTGTATCACCAGCAGAAACTGGTCACCGAGGTGTGCGTCAACCTGAACATCGACAAGAAGAACGCGTCAAACCTTCTGTCCGCCATTTCCAGGGCAAAGAACTCTGGCAATCCCGAAAAGTACATCGACCAGAGGCCCAGGATGGGCGGTATCCGGGTGGCGGACATCTTCTCGGCCTACGAGGAAAAGCTCAGGCTGGCAAACTCGGTGGATTTTGACAATATCCTGCTCAAGGCCAGGGACATCCTGCGTGACCACGCTGATGTCCGGGATTATTACAGGACTCTTTTCACCCACATCCTGGTGGACGAGTACCAGGACACCAACAATCTCCAGGAAGAGCTGACCCGGCTTCTTCTGGGCGACCACGGCAACCTGTTCTGCGTGGGCGACGACTGGCAGGCTGTTTACGGGTTCCGGGGCTCCAACGTGGATCATTTTCTGAAGTTTTCCGGGGCCTATGAAAATGCCAGGATTTTCAGGCTGGAGCAGAATTACCGGTCTGCCAACGAGATTGTCCAGGCCGCCAACGGCCTCATTGATTTCAATGCCGACAAGATGGAGAAGAAATGCTTTTCCAAGAAGCGGGGCGGGTCGGTGGAGATTCATGATTTTTTTACCGAGGACGAAGAGGCCCAGTGGGTGTCCATGAGGCTCAAGGCCCTGAACAGCCAGGGCATGGGCATAGCCTGGGACAAGATAGCGGTGGTCTACCGGACCAAGTTCTGCTCCCTGGCCTTTGAAAAGGCTTTTCGGACCTACCGGATCCCCTACCGGCTCATGGGAGGGCAGGGGTTTTTTGAGCGGGCCGAAATCCTGGACATCAACTCCTACCTGAACGCGGCCGTGTTCCCGGATGACGATGTCTCCTTTGAGCGGATCATCAATACCCCCAAGCGGGCCATCGGCCCGGCCATGATCAAGAAGATCGGCATGACCCGGAGCGTGGGCGCGGGTCTCCAGGAGGCTGCCCGGGCCGTGGTCCGGGAACGGGTGCTGACCCCCAAGGTCCACGAAAGTCTCAGCAGCCTGCTTGACCTTCTGGACACCATCCGCACCCTGGGACCGGCCCTGGCCATTGATACGGTGGTTGCCGCCACCGACTATTACACGTATCTGAAAAAGCAGGCCAAGAGCGACGGCGAGTTCATCTCCAAAAAGGAGAACCTGGAACAGCTCCGGTATTCGGCCCTCCAGAAGTCCACCATCCACGAGTACCTGGAAGAGGCGGCCCTGATCCGGGAGGACAAGGACGATGACGAGGATTCCAAGAACGGTGTGGCCCTTTTGACCATCCATTCGGCCAAGGGGCTGGAGTTTGACACGGTGTTTGTGGTGGGATGCGAGGAGAAGCTGTTCCCCCACTGGCGGTCCATCGATGCCGGAGAAAAGGCCCTGCAGGAGGAGCGCAGGCTCATGTATGTTGCCATGACCCGGGCCGAGCGGTTTTTGTACCTGTCCCATGCCTCGTACAGGAAAGGACAGTTTTCGGTGAAAAGCCGGTTTATTGATCAGATAGAGGAGTGTCTGGAATAGCTGTGATACGATATGGAGCATTTAAAACACTGTCGGCCGATGAAGCCGCAGCTTTTGTAAAGCACGGGGATACCGTTGCATTCAGCGGGTTTACGGCTGCAGGAGCAGCCAAGGCGGTTCCGGCCGCCATTGCCCGGATGGCCGGGGACGAGGCAGGAAAGGGGCGGCCCCTGCGGCTGCGCGTCCTGTCCGGCGCGTCAACCAACCGGTACATCGACCAGGAGATGGTGGAGGCGGGGGCTGTGGCCTGGCGGGCGCCCTACATGTCCAACCGGAGCCTGAGGACCCTGATCAACGCCCAGGAGACCGAATATGTGGACATGCACCTGTCCCACTTGCCCCAGGCCGTAAAAGAGGGTTTCTTCGGCAGGGTGAACCTGGCCGTGGTGGAGGCCACGGAAATATCTCCCGACGGCAGGATCTACCTGAGTACATCCATCGGCGCGTCCCCGACCTTTGTGGAGTGCGCCGACGCCGTGATCGTGGAGGTCAACGGAGCCCAGTCCCCCAGGCTGAGGGAGCTGGCCGACATCCGCATCATGCCCCCGCCGCCCAGGCGGGACCCCATCCACATCTATGAGCCCCTGACCCGGGTGGGGTGGCCCTATTGCACGGTGGACCCGAAAAAGGTCCTGGGCGTGGTGGAGACCCATGAGGCCGACGACATTGCCGAGTTTGCCCCGGCCGATGAAGCGAGCATGAAAATTGCCGGTCATGTGGTGGACTTTTTCCTGAAGGAGATGGCGTGCGGACGAATTCCGCCGCAATTTCTGCCGCTCCAGGCCGGGGTCGGCAACATTGCCAATGCGGTGCTCAAGGGCATGGGCGAGCATCCCGGCATCCCCAGGTTCCAGATGTACTCCGAGGTTCTCCAGGATGCCATGGTGGATCTCATGGTTGAGGACAAACTCACCGGAGCCAGCGCAACCAGCCTCACCGTTACGCCCGGGCGCCTTAAAACCATCGTGGACAACATGGACTATTTTTCCCGCAGGATTGTTCTCCGGCCCCAGGAGTTCTCAAACCACCCGGGCATCATCCGGCGTCTCGGAGTCATCGGCATGAACACGGCCCTGGAGATCGACATCTACGGCAATGTCAACTCCTCCCACGTGGGCGGAACCTCGGTGATGAACGGTATCGGGGGGAGCGGTGAATTTACGCGCAACGCTTACCTGTCGGTATACATGACGCCGTCCGTGGCCAAGGGCGGCAGGATTTCATCCATTGTGCCCATGTGCCCCCACATCGACAACAACGAGCACTCTGTGCAGGTGGTTGTAACAGAGCAGGGATTGGCTGATCTCAGGGGCCTGGGACCTGTTCAGCGGGCTGAGGCCATTATCGGTACCTGTGCCCACCCCATGTACCGGGACTACCTGATGCGGTATCTCCGGGAGTCCAGGCCCGGTCATATCCGGCACAACCTGGAAACCTGTTTTGAACTGCACAGGAACCTGGAAAAGTACGGGAGCATGCTGCCGGGTTCAGTATAATCTCCGGTATAACCCGGGGTGTCCCGAAACCCGGGGTTTCCCATATGAAAAGCCCCCCTGCAGCGGCTATTTACTGCAGGGGGGCTTTTGTTGTTTTCAGGGTTTCTGCCCCGGGTGTTTCATGAAACTTTCAGGGCTGTGACATATCCGGCCTAGGGTGCCTGGGTGACTTTTATGTAGTCAGCGGCAATACTTTGATCTCCCCAGATATGAAAACCCACCCTGTCATCTAAAAGTACCGGTGCCGGCATGGTATGAACCTGGACGCCGTTGATGAAGAAATTCATTGTTGAACCGATCTTGATAACTTTGAGAATATTGGTGCTGTTGTCTGCCTGCTGGACTGCCGAAGAGAAAAGCTCCGCCAGAGTGGTCCAGCTGCCGCCCTCTTTTTTGTATACGCCGAACCAGCCGTCTGAGAATATGGAAAAATCAAACTTATTGTCAACGTCCAGGTAGCCGAAGGATAATCCGAATTCGTCAACCGTTGATCCCGAGACTCTTTTCAAGGATGCCTCGATGGCATAGTTCTTGTTCTGATTGAACCCGGGAACAGAGTTGGGGAAGTACCATCCTCCGTCTCCGACATGGGTCATGGTATACCATCCGGATTGAATGCTGGATTGGGATTCAGCAGAATTATTTATGGGCCAGCTATTGGTATTGGAGTCAAAGGTGTCCGAGAAAAGCGGGGTGAGCAGGGACAGGGCAAACGGGCTGCCGTCCTGGCCCGGTACAAATACCATATGTTCCAGGGTGGCGTCACTGCCTATGGCCAACCCGTCCAGGCAATCAGTGCCGGCAATGGCAATGATTTTTTCTATCAGGTCTGCCGAAACCGAGGGAAACCATGCCCCAGGGTTCCCGGAAATCTTGCCGCGGGGACCGATGGTGGTTGAATACTGGCCCTGTATCTGTCCGTTGCCAACGGCATACAGGGTTACACTTGTTGATGCGTTGCTCAGGTTGGCTATAACCCCTCCCTTATAGAGCAAAACCGATGAAAAATCGCTGAAGTACAGGGCAAGGGCTGATCTGAGCTGGCTGGAGAGAAAAAATTCAGCCAGGCCGCCGCTCTGGTATTCATAGGAGAGCCTGAACCCCAGGCCCGGATCCGTATAGGTGATGATACCCGTTGTCCCGGCTGACGATGCCTGGACCTTGATGTCCACAAGCAGTTTGCTTTTGGCCGGTACAGAATAATTCTGGCTGAAAATCTGGGCGCCTGCGGTGTTGTACAGGGTCAGGGTAAAGCCGGCTGATTCAGAGCCCTGGTTGTCTGCCTGGAGGTAGTCCACCCATTCGGTTGTGGTTCCTGTCAGATGGGGCAGATAAACCTGCAGTGCATGCGAGGTGGTACAGAAAAGGACACTTGCCATAAATGCCAGAAAAGCAATAGAGAGTTTTTTCATGGTATCCTCCTGAAATGTTTTTTGTTGGAACGATCACGTCCTTCATGGTGAATAACCTGATCGGAAACGCCAATGCAAAACAGTATGCAGGAAATGCATCCGAGTCAAGTCCCGGTGTTCATCTCTTCAAAGTCCGGATACACATTCTGGCTGCGGCAGATGCTCCGGGCAAAGGCTATCATGTCCGGGATGTCGATGCCAAAGGGGCAGTAGCAGCGGGTGCACAGCGCACAGCGGTTCCAGGCGATCTCCTTGATCTCCTCGAGCATTTTCCTGTTGATTTTTTTTCGTTTTTTATAAAGTCTTCCCACGGAATTGATGGCCTTGTGGGAGGGCATATATTTGGGGTCGCTGTTGTTGGCGTTGAACAGAAAACAGCTTTCCGCGCACAGGGAGCAGTGGGCGCAGACGCCTAAAGAGAGTTTCATCTTGGCTTTTCGTTTTTCCAGCATCTTGTCGATCTGGAGTATATTGACGGTTGAATCCATTGAATCTCCTTGACCGGTCAGGGGCTACCAGGTACGGCTGCCCTTGCCCAGGGTATGTTCGTTGACAAGTATAAAGCGGCCCACAAAGAAAAAGACCATGTGATAGACCTTGGTAAAGGGGGCCATGAGCAGCATCAGCTCTCCTGAAAGCATGTGCAGGGTCAGCATGAGTTTGTAGTCGCCGATCTGGTGCAGGGCCAGGAGACCCGTGACAAACGGGGCTGCGGTCATGACCAGAACGCCGTAGTCGGATATCTCCGTTATGGAGCGAACCCTGGGCGATACTATTCTCCTCACCAGGAAAAATCCCAGGCAGGCCAGAAATACCTGGGTCAGACTTTCTGCAGCCTCTTCGGGCATGGACCAGAGGGACAGCCCCACGGCATCTTCCAGGAGCATGTTATGGGCCAGAAGCAGCAGAGGGATGCTAAACAGGAGCACGTGGAATACGATGCTGACCGTTATCACCCCGGGATAGCTGCCCATGACCGAATTCCGGATCCAGGTGCCGAGACCATCAAAAAGGAGAGCAAAGAGCCGGAATTTTTTTTGGGGCGTTCTCCCGGATCGCTGCCTGAAGGGTGTGTTCATGCTGGTCACGGCCAGCACCCTGCGGGTCATGACGACGCTGCCAAGAAAACCGATGAGCAGGGAGAGCCATACAAAGGGTCCCCTGGCCATGTCAAACCAGAAGTTCAGGGTCAGAATCGTATCCACGGTCATCGGCTTTATTCATACCCCTTCTGGACAAGGGTTCGCGGAATCTGGTTCTGCCATTCCATGGGCTCCTGAAGTTTCAGGATGTCGTCCAGCCTGTTCTGGCGGCTCAGTCTTTCGTATATATCCTGCCAGGCGCAGGGTACCTGGTCACTGATCTCGCATTTCCCCCGGTTGGTACCGCCGCAGGGACCGTTGAACAGCCCTTTGGAACACCGGGTGACAGGGCAGATGCCGCCGGTATAGGCCAGGACGCATTCCCCGCAGGCCCGGCACCGCTCCTCGTAAACCCCGATCTGGCGGTCGATGCCGATGGCTACGGTGTTCAGGGCCGGGTACACGGGAATATCCGGGAACCGTTCGGCAAGGTACTGTACCCCGGCGCCGCAGGCCATGGACACCATGCAGTCGTAACCGGTCATGTCATCCAGCTCCTGCAGGAATTTTTCGTTGCACTGGCGCTCAATGGTATACCCGTCGATCTGTTTGATCTGGTTTTCAGCCCTGAACGATGCCTGGACCTCATTTCTGAGTACGGTGACCTCTTTCTGGCCGCCTGCCAGGCAGACCGAAACGCATCCCCCGCAGCCGACAATAAGGATTCGCCCGTGGGGGCGCATGGAATCCATGATCTCTTCAAGACGCTTTTGTTTTCCTTTTACCACTGGTAACCTCCATGGTCAGCCCAAAGGCGACGGTATCTTCTATCCTGAATCTCAAGGTGGTGCCGTTACCGTGACGCCTGAATCGCTAATATAGTCACAAAGCAGACGATTTCAAGTCAGCCGGCTTCGCCGTTTCCGGACTGATGATAAAACAGGAATCTATCTGTTCCACACGATGCGGGGGGATGTCAAGCCTTATCCGGATTATTTAATGAACATTTGGCAGCTCGTGAAAGGGCTGTCTGTGAACGATTTGTCTTCACTTACTGGAGGGTGTTCATGATGGTTTTCCCCTAGTCTGGGAAGTCTGTTGTTTATTGATGCCGGGAGTGCCGTGGAGTGATGTTGGTTGCCGTGGGTTGCCGGGTGGGCAGATTTTTTTCAGGGGATGCTATGCCTGAACACACCGTGCTCAATGAGGATTTTTACCCCAATGGCGACCAGAATGATGCCCCCTGCCAGTTCGGCCTTTTTCCCGACCTGACCTGAAGAGAAAAACCGGTTCCCCAGGACAAGGCCCACGCAGGTGAAGATCATTGCAACCAGACCGATGACGATGACCGGAAGCAGGATGGGCACTTTGAGGGCAGCCAGGCTGAATCCCACAGCCAGGGCATCTATGCTGGTGGCCAGGGACAGGATAACCAGGCGCCTGCCCCGGGTCGGGTCTGCCGGTGCGCGGGATCCTTCTTTATCAAAGGACTCCCGGATCATACCGGCACCGATCCATAACAGGAGGATGAAGGCTGCCCAGTGATCATAGGCTTCAATATAGGAGATGACGGCATTACCGGACAGCCATCCCATGACCGGCATCAGGGCCTGGAACAGGCCGAAATGCCAGGAGAGCCTGAACACGTGGCGCAGGTTCAGGTCCCGGATCTGGAATCCGGCCGTGACCGCAACGGCAAAGGCATCCATTGCCAGGGCAACGGCTATGAAGACAAGGGTCCAATTATCCATGGGATGCTGATATCAGCTTGGGGCATTGCGGTCAACAGGGATCTGCAGGGGTCTGCGGGGATTTCTAGGAATCCATAGGAGTTCATAGGAGTTCATATGAATCCATATGAGGAGCTCATAGGAGCTCATAGGAATCTGAGATGGAAATTGTATATATATCACCGTCCCAGCGTGTCCCCCCTCTCCCGGGACAAGGGCGTCGGCGGGATTGTTGCCCTGTCAGGCTAAAGCCCAAAAACTCCGGTCCAGTGGGTCCTCAAACAGTTTGGGCTTCTTAACGCCCGCCAGGGCAACAATCCTTATCGCCTTTGGCCCTTAACGTCCCGGTGAGAGGGGGGACACGCCGGGACTCTGCTGCCGCAAGAATTCACTTGAGAGGGTGACACGCCGGGACTCTGCTGCCGCAAGAACTCACTTGAAAGATCTGTGGTTATTGACAGGATGAGTCAGATTGGATATGGATACTGGCATGGATACTCTATCTTCCCACGGTGCAGGACAGGAATTGGTCAATCTTCTGGCGGACCCGGAACGGGCAGCCCTGCTCAAAGGGCTTGCCGCCACCATGCCGGACGTTATCCTGAACGACAGGCAGATCTGCGATTTCGAACTTCTGGTAACAGGCGTCTACTCACCCCTTACCGGATTCATGACCCAGATCAACTATGAGGCGGTCCTTGACCGCATGCGCCTTTGGACCGGTGAACTCTGGCCCATCCCCGTATGCCTGGATATCTCGGAAAGCAGGGCCGCTCTCCTGGAAGCCGGCCAGAGCGTGGCGCTCCGGGATCCTGAGGGGTTCCTTCTCGGGGTCATGACCGTGGAAGACATGTGGCCGGTGGACAGGGAAAAGGAAGCCCTGGCAGTCTACGGCACAACGGATATGGAGCATCCCGGGGTGGATTACCTGTATAACCGGCTGGGAAAGATCTACATCGGCGGGCGTGTGGAGGCAGTGAACATGCCCATCCATTCGGATTTCAAACAGATCCGCATGACACCGGCCGAGGTGCGCGGTGTTTTCACTCGGCTCGGCTGGAAACGGGTCGTGGGATTCCAGACCCGGCAGCCCCTCCACCGGCCACAGTTTGAAATGACCATCCAGGCCATGCGCCAGGCCAGGGCCAACCTGCTGCTTTTGCCCACAGCCACGGTGGCCCGTCCCGGTGATTTTGACCACTACACCCGCATGAGATGCTACCGGCAGGTGGCCTCCCACTACCCGCCCGATTCCTTTGTGCTCAATCTCCTGCCCCTGAGCATGCGCCTGGCCGGCCCCAGGGAGGCGGTGCTCCACCTGATCATCGGAAAAAATTTCGGATGCACCCATTTTATCATCGGCCACGACCACGCCAGTCCGGGAAAAAGCAGTGACGGAAAATCCTTTTACGGTGCGGACGATGCCATGGACTTGGCTAATAGGGCCGCCCGGGAACTCGAGCTTGAGGTTATCCTGTTCGAGGAGATGGTGTATCTTCCCTTTGAGGATGAACACAGGGCCGCTTCAAAGGTTCCCGAGTCAAAGGAGAGACTTTCCCTGTCAGGATCAGATATCCGAAAACGGATCCGGGAAGGAAAAACCGTTCCCGAATGGGCCACATTCCCGGAGGTCATATCCGAGCTGAAAAAATCCTACCCGCCGCCTTCAGGTCAGGGATTTACGGTTTTCCTCACAGGTCTTTCAGGAGCCGGGAAGTCAACCATTGCCAAGATCGTGTACTCCCGGCTCATGGAGATGGGTACCCGGCCCGTAACCCTCCTGGACGGGGATATCGTCCGCAGAAACCTGTCCAGTGAGCTGAATTTCTCCCGGGAGCACCGGGATATCAACGTGCGGCGTATCGGATATGTGGCGTGCGAGATAACCAAGAACCGGGGTATTGCCATCTGCGCCCCCATTGCCCCCTATGAGAAAACACGCAAAGAAATCCGGTCAGCCATTGAAGAACACGGCGGATTCTTCGAGGTTCACGTGTCAACACCCCTTGCCGAATGTGAGAAGCGGGACCGCAAAGGCATGTATGCCAGGGCCCGGGCCGGACTGATCAAGGGGTTTACCGGTGTTGACGATCCCTATGAATTGCCGGTCTCCCCTGAGCTGCGCATCGACACCACAGCCCTTTCCCCTGACGAAGCAGCCCAGGAAGTGCTCCTGTATATCGCCCAGAAGGGGTATGTGTAAGACCCCAGGGGGAGGATTTTGCTGGGGGAGATTTTGCTGGGGGAGAGTTTGCTGGGGGAGAGTTTGCTGGGGGAGAGTTTGGGAAGGGGGAGGGTTTTGGCCGGCTGATTCAAACAACAGTATTAACAGGAGGTTTTTTGATGAAAAGTCATGAAATAGATCATGAGATTTTTGGAGATGACATGCAGGTCGTGGAGGTTGAGCTGGATCCCGGCGAGACCGTTATCGCAGAAGCCGGAGCCATGAACTGGATGGAGGACGGCATCGTTTTCGAGGCCAAGATGGGCGACGGGTCCCAGCCCGAAAAGGGCCTGTTCGGCAAGCTCCTGGATTCCGGGAAACGGGCCCTGACCGGGGAGTCGCTGTTCATTACCCATTTTACCAACCGGGGCCAGGGCAAGAAGCGGGTTGCTTTTGGGGCTCCCTATCCGGGGAAGATCATCCCCCTTGACCTGGGCAAAGAAGGCGGAGAACTCCTGTGCCAGAAGGATGCCTTCCTGTGCGCAGCCATGGGTACCGGAATCAGCATCGCCTTTACCAAACGCCTGGGTGCCGGGTTCTTCGGCGGGGAAGGGTTCATCCTCCAGCGGCTGCGCGGGGACGGAATGGCATTTATCCACGCAGGCGGAACCATCGTGAAAAAAGAGCTGAGAAACGAGATCCTGAGAGTGGATACCGGCTGTATCGTCTGTTTTACGCCGGAGATCGATTACAGTATCGAACGGGCCGGGAACCTGAAATCCATGTTCTTCGGGGGCGAGGGCATGTTCCTGGCCACCCTCAAGGGCTCGGGAACGGTCTATCTCCAGAGCCTGCCCTTTTCCAGGCTGGCGGACCGGGTGCTCCAGCATGCCCCGTCAGCAGGCGGTACGGCCAAGGGGGAAGGATCGGTGCTGGGCGGTCTGGGACGGCTCCTTGACGGTGACAGATGAACCCGGGATCGCCCGGGTGATTTTGGGTGTTCCAGAATCCGGGTGATCATGGGTGTCGGCGGTTGGTGATTTTTTTCATCAGTTTGTTCAGTTCTGTTCGACAGCCCCCCTGAAAAGGCGCTGATATCTCTGGTGTCAGCGCCTTTTTAAGGATATTCATATGCTTTTTCAAAATGTTTATATCCTCTAAGCTAATTGGGCTGATTTTTGTCGTAATTGCAGTTGGTATTTGGCTTTTTCATGAGCAAAAAGGTATCTAATGCAATAACAGAAACAGACAAAAATCCCGTTCATGCTTACTCATCTACGATGAGACATCCAGGAGCTCTGCACCGTGTCACGCATCACAATCATGAGTCCCGGCCAGTCGTTTTGAGAGTATCGTTTGACAGCCTGCAGGACCCGTTCATGGATTTTAATTCGGGACGGCTGCCTGAGCCGGATGATTAAGAGACCATAATGGGGTTCATCCCGGTGGGCGGTGAACCCCTTGTCCGTCGTGATCAATAGGCATTGATGTTCCTGGGCTTTCTGCCACAAGACATCATCAGCAATCCCCTGGTCCTTTGTGCCGCGGATATCGATAACATCAAATCCCTGTCGAACAAGTTCCCTTACCGTCATCAGGGGGATATTTTCATCAACAAACAGTTTCATACAGCATGTTCAATGGGGGTTACCTGTTCTTCTGCAAGCGATGCCGCATATTCCAGGCAGGCATAAATATCGTTTGGTTCAAGGGAAGGATAATCTTCAAGAAGCTCTTCGATTTTGTCCCCATTAGCCAGCATGCGCACGATCTGGTGGACAGGGATTCGTGTCCCCTTGATGCATGCCTGGCCATGACAGACCTTTGAATTTATTGCAATACGTTCGATCATAAGACTCCTTGTTAACCGGCAGCATAGGTTTTTCTTGCCTTGGCATCCCTGAGCAGGCTGTCGATCACATGAATAATCGTTTTTTTATCCTGGACCTCCAGCCGTTCTTTTTTCTCAAGCTCAACAACTTTTCTGAAATCGCCATGATGTCACCTGAAAATATCAAATGGTAGCGCTTCTAAGGATTTTTGTTCATTATTTAGCATTAAAAAGTATTAGTCAAGTCTGAAACGTGCTTAACAGCGAGGGAGAAGGATCTGTGCTGGGCGGACTGGGACGGCTCCTTGACGGTAATTAACGGTATCAGATTGACAGGATCTGCCTGAGCCCATCTTCAATGGCCTGCATATCCTCCGAGGATAAGCGGCCTGCATTACTTACGATACGGGTTTTTGAAACGGCCCTGATCTGATCACAGACCGCGATACATTTTTTTTCAAGACAGGTTACAGATACTGCAAGAGGCGGGCGGGGTGTCCCCCCAGTTGACAGGGGTACTAGGACAACCGTCCGCCTTGCCTGGTTTACGGGCGTTGCACCGACCAGTACACAGGGCCGTAACTTTGATATTTCAGATCCCTGGGTCGGGTCCAGGTTTACCCAGAACACATTACCACGGGTCAGATTCAATTCCGTCACCAATTGTCACATCCCAGTCAGCCATTTCCGAGTTTAACTGATCATCCGCCTCTACGTCACAGGCGCATTGATACAGCAGGTTTTCCCTTTTGCTTACTTCCCCTGTCAACAGCTCCGCAATCAGAGAGCTGCGCTGTCTGGCAGGGATAACCCTTTTCATCCTGATAGCTAACTCATCGGGTAAGGATACAAGAATTTTCTGCATTCAACCTCCTTCAGGTATATTGAATATAATATATAGGATATCCAAAGGTGTCAATGGAGGATTTTCCGGAGGATAAGCCCGGTCCAGTCCTTTTCGTCCTGCTGCCACAGGAGTTTGAAACCCTTGTTCTCGTAGGTGGTCAGGAGTTCAGGAGTCTCCGTTGTCCTGATGCCGGACAGGACCATGAGCGCTCCGGGCAGGGTGGTTTCACGGATGAGCGGGGCCAGGGTTTTCAGGGTCGGGGACCGGAGGTTTGCCAGGACCAGGGAGAGTTCCGGGGCTGTTGTGTCTGGTTGAAAGGTGGTTTGGAGTACGCTTATACGGGTGGACAGGCCGTTGCGGGCCACGTTGCGCTGGGCCTCGGCCACGCAGTTGGGGTCGGTGTCCAGGGCCAGGCAGGACCCTGCCAGGGGTTTCAGTGCTGCAATGGCCAGAACGCCCGAACCGGTACCGATGTCCACGGCCTTAAGGGGCTGGAGGGCATGGAGATACCGGGTGGAGAAGACGAGGTGGTCGATGGCCCTGAGGCAGAGGCGCGTTGTGGGGTGGCTGCCTGAGCCAAAGGAGATGCCGGGTTCGATGATCAGGGTTGTGGTGCAGGCCTGGTTGATTTCAAAGAGATTCTGGTGTGCGGAGCTTACATCCGGGGCAGGGCCTGCCGGGTCCGGCGGCGTCAGCGTGAAATGATCCGAGATCCTGACGGGCCTGGCAAAGGAAATCTCGACAACCGTGGAGCCGAACTGCTGGGCATAGACCAGGACGCCCTGGTCCACCAGGCGGCGCAGGGCTGCCTTGAGGGCGGGCCCGGCCAGGCCGGTCCGGGCGGCTGCCGCCTGCTGGAGCCTGCCGGGAGTCAGTTTCTCCCGGGAGGCTTCAAGGGTGTCGAGGATGGCCTGGTCTTCAGACAGGCTCATGGCCTTCTTTGATCAAAAGATCCCTGTACCAGAGGGAAAATTCGTACATGCCCCGGGTCCGGTCATCGTTGTTGACCATGCCCATGGCCATGTCAAAGGCGCCCTGGCCAAAGGAATTGGAATAATTTTCGTGGCTGGTCTGCTGCAGAAACAGCCGGATCAGCTGCTGGGTGGTCCGCTTGGTTTTATCGGACCGGATATCAATGGGATCCTTGGGCGTCTGGATAGGGTCCCACCGGTCGTAACCGATCTTATTGATATGTTTCTGACCGCGTTGTCCCATGCTGTCAAAGATGGCTTTTTTCTTTGCCGCTATTTCTTCCGGGGTGAACTCATCCATTGTCGACTCCAAGATACTCTTCGTTATAATCGGTAATCAGGGCCATGGACACCGGGACCAGCATTTCACACATCTTGATGTTTTTGGATTTGATGTCCCTGGTGAACTCTGCAGAAATCAGCTGAAGCCTGGCATACAGGTTGTCCATGTTCACGGTGGGGTACTTTTCTCCCTGTTTGAAATTGGTCCTGCCGCAGATGTGGCTGGCACCTGCCGTGGATGTGGGAATGCCGTACAGGCGGCAGGTGATGGGCCTGTTTTCGTACATGATGCACAGGTTGTCCGCACCGAGCAGGGGGCAGCGCATACGCTCCATGGACAGTTTGCCCAGGACGTCCAGCTCGGTCTTCCCGTCCTTGATCTCCAGGTAAGCGTCCCGCTTGAGCTTGGTCAAAGCCCGGTCGATTTTGGCTGCCTCGTCGATGAGGCGGATCTTGTCAACCCCAAAGAATTTCTCCCGGAACTTTTGGTTCAGGTAAATGGCTTCGATGATGGTGACATCGAAGATGGCATAGCAGCAGTCACTGCATTTTTCCCGGCAGAAGACCTCTTTGGGGTATTCCTGCCTCACCTTTTCGAAGAGGGAGTCCACGGTGGCGACCAGGGCTTCGTATTTTTTGAAGTGTTCTGTAAAGTCTATGGTCATGGCATTGGTCCTTTATTTTCCGATGCAGAATTTGCTGAAGATCGTGTCAAGAATATCGATTCCTGCCGTATCTCCGGTTATCTGGCCCAACAGTTCCGCGGCCGACCGGATATCGATGGCCAGGGTTTCGGGTTCGGGGGTTTGTGAAAATCCGGCCCGGGCTGTTTCAAGATGATCTGCAGCCTGTTCCAGGGCAAGCTTGTGTCTCAGGTTGGGAACCACGGTGGAAAAGGTGTCCATGGATCCCACGGCCATATCGGTGATCTGTTTTCTCAAGGTGTCGATTCCCTGGTCTTTCAGGGCCGAGATCCTGACAACCGGTATGTGGTCCAGGGCCTGGGGTATTGTTTCCGGCTCGTTTCCGGAAATGAGATCGGTCTTGTTGATCACGAGAATGACTTTTTTGTCCGGGGGGATGATGGCACTGATTTCGGCCTGGGTCACGGTGGATCCGGCCTCCTTCATGTAAAGAACCAGGTCCGATTCCCGGATATTTTTTTTGGCTTTTTCAATACCGATTTTTTCCACAAGATCATCGGTGGGCCGCATGCCGGCCGTGTCGGTAATCAAAAATGGAATGCCCTGGATTGTGATGCTTTCCTCGATGAGGTCCCGGGTTGTCCCGGGCTGGGCAGTGACAATGGAACGTTCCCTGGCAATGAGCCGGTTCATGAGGCTGGATTTGCCAACATTGGTGGCTCCGCAGATGGCAAGTTTAATACCGTCCCTGAGGAAATGGGCATCCGTGTAGTGGCGCAGGAAACTCCGGCAGGTTTCCAGGGCCTGGGTAATGGCTCTGAGCCCCTGGTCCTGCGGAACAAATTCCTGGGCGTCGTCGGGAAAATCAATGGCGGCTTCGATCAATGCCAGAAAATCGATAAGCTGCCGGCGGGTTCCGGCAATGGCGTCGCCCAGGGAGCCGAGACTCTGGGATGCGGCCAGTTTCAGGGATATGGCGGACCTGGCATTGATGATATCCATGACCGCTTCGGCCTGGGTCAGGTCGATGCGGCCATTCAGGAACGCCCGTTTGGTGAACTCGCCGGGGTCGGCAATCCGTGCTCCGCTCCGGATCACCTGGTCCAGGAGAGTTCCCATGACCATGGAGCCTGCATGGGCCTGGATTTCCACCACGTCCTCGGCCGTGTAAGAGCGGGGTGCATGCATGGCCACAACCATGACCTCGTCAATGGGTGTTCCGGATGCGGCATCAAAGATGTAGCCGTGGATAAGCCGGTGGGACTCCAGGGTCCGATCCGGATCAGGTCCTTTGCGGGTTGTACCGAAAAGCCTGGATACAATGGGGCGCGCCTGGGATCCCGACACTCGGATAATACCTATCCCCCCGCTCCCGGGAGGGGTTGCCAGGGCAGCTATTGTATCGTTTGTCATGGCCTAATTTTTAGGGGGCCGTCTCTTTTTGAACGACCCTTTTTTCGGGAAAATGACCAGGCGTCGATAGTAGCCGTCTCCCATGCTCTGGGTCCTGACACCGGCGTCATCTTTCAGGGCAAGGTGCACTGTCCTGCGGTCCTGTGCGGTCATCTGGTTTATGGTGGCCGGTTTCCCGGTTTTTTTGGCCTTATCCGCCATCTTGTGGGCCAGGCTGATCAGGTTGGCTTTGCGGGTTTCCATGTACCCTTCCACATCGACCCTGAGCCGGACCCTGGATTCACTGCTGCGGTTTATGATCTTGTCGGTAATGAACTGCATGGCTTCCATGGTCTGGCCCCTGCGGCCGATGAGGACGCCCGAATTGCCACCCTTGACCTTGAGAAGAAGCCTGTCCTGATCGGTTTCCGCTTCCACAACAGCCTCGGTGGTGATCAGGTCCACGATCCTCTGGAGGGTTTCAACGCCCGTTTTGATGGCTGTCTCGGGCACGTCAACCGGAATTTCATCCTTGTATTTTGGGGGAAAACCCTCTTCCCACTCATCGATCTCTTCCTCTTCTTCGGGCGGGCAATCTACAGTGTCCATTTCCAGATTCCCGGTATCTGATTCAGCTTCAGGCATACCCTCCATGGTGTCTGCCCCGGGAAGTCCCGGGTCCATGCTTTCGGCCGAATCCATCACCTGGAGGTTTTCAGAATCTTCAGCCGGGGGTTTTTCCCTTGCAGAAGTCTGTTTTCCCCTGGGCGGAGCAGGTTTCCGGTCCGGTTTTGCCCCATCCCGCGGTTTATCCTGGAATTTGTTCCTGGGGGGTTTCTTTCTGGGGTGTTGCTGTTTCTTTTCAGGCTTTGAGGGTTCTGCCGCCGGCCTGGTCTCTGCTTCCGGTTTTGATGGGTCGGTCGGCCCGGAGTCTGCTGCGGGCTTGGATTCCTCAGCTGGTTTTGGCTCGTCTG
>JAZDGN010000123.1:0-64629 GCA_043806875.1 Pseudomonadota bacterium | reverse complement strand
CGGGCCAAGAGTGAGTTCCTGGCCAACATGAGCCATGAAATCCGCACCCCCATGAACGGTGTCATTGCCGCAACAGATCTGGCCCTGGGCGAAGATGTGCCGCCCAGGATCGAGAAGTACCTGAAGATAATCCAGAGTTCTGCCTATTCATTGCTGGGCATTATCAACGATATCCTTGACTTTTCCAAGATCGAGGCCGGAAAGTTCGAACTGAAGGAGAGGACGTTCCGGTTGAACGAGATCTTTGACCGGGTCATGGAGCTGTTCGTCAACAAGGCCGCAGAAAAGAGGATAGAGCTCCTGGTGGACATGGATACGGCCACCCCCAGGCTCATCAACGGTGACCCGCTGCGCCTTCAGCAGATCCTGACCAATCTGATCAGCAACGCCGTCAAGTTCACGGAAACGGGCGGTGTGATTCTGGTCCGCGTCCGGGAACAGAAGGCACCTGTTCCCGATCCGGCTTCCAGGGACCTGGTCCTGGCCTTTTCCGTCAAAGACACGGGATGCGGCATCCCCCCGGAATACATGGGCCTTCTGTTTCAGCCCTTCAGCCAGGCGGACACCTCGTCGACCCGGAAATATGAGGGAACCGGCCTGGGGCTCAGTATCTGCAAACAGCTTGTTACCATGATGGGCGGGGACATCCGGGCTGAAAGCGAGCCCGGCCGGGGGAGCACCTTCTTTTTTACGGTCCGTCTTCGCCGTCCGCCAGCCGAAACGGTTGCAAAGCTGACGGTTCCCCCTGATATCAAGGGATTGAATGTCCTGGTGGTCGACGATCTGGAGGACTCCAGGACAATCATGCGTGCCATGCTGGAGTCGCTCGGGTTAAGGGTCGAAACCTTTTCGTCCGGCCAGGAGGTCCTGGGCCGGTTGAAACACGGTCTCATGCGCAGCAACCCAGTGGAACTGATCATGATGGACTGGAGGATGCCGACCATGGACGGCCTTCAGGTTGCCAGGAAGATCCGACAGGAACTGAACCTGCCCATGCCCATCATCATGATGACGGCCTTTGGCAGGGACAAGGAACGCATGGAGGCTGAAAAGGCTGGAATCAATGGTTTTCTGACCAAGCCCATCTACCCGTCGACCCTGCTTGACGCCATCATGGACGGTTTCGGCAGACAGGGGACAAGGCAGGGCGCACACCGTAACCATTTCACGACCAAGGCCTCCATTTACCGGAAACCTTTGAAAGGCATCCGGATACTGGTTGCCGAGGACAATCCAACCAACCAGTTTGTCGCCCAGGCAATCCTGGAAGGGGCCGGGATAGAAGTCTTTATCGTCGGCAATGGCGAGGCGGCGGTCGAAGCCGTGAAGAACCGGCACTTCGATGCCGTTCTCATGGATATCCAGATGCCCAGGATGAACGGCTTTGATGCCACGCGCCTGATCCGTGAACTGCCCGGGGGGAAACTGCCCATTGTCGCCATGACAGCCCATGCCATGAAAGGTGACGAGGAGAAGTGCCTGGAAGCAGGCATGGACGGCTACATCTCCAAACCGGTGGAACAGGACCGTCTGTTCCAGACGCTCTGGCGCCTGCTGCGGCCCCAGGGAGACGATCGGCCAGGACAGGAGGAGGATGACCTGCCTGCCGGTCCGCTAAGCGGCTCCGGCGAATCCGGAGCAGTTGAGGGGGCCCGGGATATGCCTTTCCCTGACAGTCTTCCTGGAATCAATATCCAAAAAACCCTGGAGACGCTGGCCATTGATTTTCAGACGCTGGCGCGCATCCTGGCCGGATTCGGGACCCACAACCGGAGCACTGCAAAGGCTTTGCGCCAGGCGTGGGTCAGCAGGGATGCCCAAACCCTGGGGCAATTGGCCCACAGTCTCAAGGGAAGCGCTGCCAACATCGGTGCCCGTGATCTGAGCCTGGCGGCGGGTGCCCTGGAATCGGCCTGCTCCGGGGAGCTTGCCCGGGATGGGGAACCGTCCGGCGTGGAAGATCTGGTGGCCCGTGTGGAGGCAACGCTAGAACAGGTTCTTTCCTCCATTGGATCCCTGGCGGCGGCTTTGCCCCATGATGTATCTTCCCCGGCATCTCCGGGACCCGATATTTCTTTGAAATCCCTTCTTGCCGACCTGGCGGAATCCGTGGACCGGGCTGATCCGCAGCAGATCATGAAAATCATGTCCGCCCTCAGGCGGCAGGCCGGCAGACTGGGCACAATCGATCCCGCCCGCATTAACACTCTGGAAGGGCAGATCTTAAGCTATGACTATGACCAGGCTCTGGAAACCATCCGGGAGCTTGACAAGCCTTGACAGGAAAAACCATGGATACGTCCAACCCCCTGATTCTGATCGTGGATGACAATGCAACAAACCTGGATCTGCTGGTGAATACGCTGCAGGACACCTATCGCCTGGGTATTGCAAAAAACGGTTTAAGAGCCCTGGATTACGTTGCCAGGCATAAACCTGATCTTGTATTGCTGGATATCATGATGCCTGAGATGGACGGGTACGAGGTGTGCATCCGGTTAAAGGCCGATCCCGGTACGGCATCCATCCCCATCATCTTTATCACCGCCATGGATGAAACCGTAAACAAGACCCGGGGCTTTGAACTGGGTGCGGTGGATTACATCACCAAACCCTTTCATGCCGATGAGGTCCGGGCCAGGATCAGGACCCACCTGACACTGGAGGAGATGCGTCACCAGCTTCAATCCCAGAATGAAATTCTGGAGAGGAAGATTACGGAAAAAACAGCTGAAATACGCCGGATGCTGGATGCCAGCATCAGCAGTATGGCTCTCATGGTCGAGATCAGGGATCCCTATACTGCGGGGCACCAGCAGCGTGTTGCGAACCTGGCCGCTGCCATTGCCGGGAAAATGGGGCTGGATCCTGACACGGCAGCAGGGATCCGCACCGCAGGAGTCCTGCACGACGTGGGAAAGATACGCATCCCGGTTTCCATCCTCAGCCGGGCAGGCGGTCTGCTGGAGGCGGAATTCGATATGATCAAGATCCATCCCCGGGTCGGTTTTGATATCCTGAAGGACATACCCTTCCCCTGGCCCGTTGCCCAGATGGTGCTCCAGCATCACGAGCGCCTGGACGGTTCTGGATACCCCCAGGGGCTCAAGGGAGACGAAATCCTGGTGGGGTCAAGAATCCTGGCGGTGGCCGACGTTACCGAAGCCAACAGTTCATTCCGCCCCTATCGTCCGGCCAACGGAATGGCCGCAGCCCTGGCGAAACTTGAGCAGAAGAAAGGCAAACAGTATGATGCTGAGGCGGTTTCCGCCTGCCAGTCCCTGATGGCCGATACGAATTTCCAGTTCTTCAAGCTGTGATTCGTATGGTGCCGGGCCGGTTCTGGTCAGTCAGCCGGTATGTTCAGGTCCCATCCCCATCAGGTGACGGGGTGTTGGTAAACAGGTGAATGGACCTGTCCATGGGCGCTTCGCCGTCCAGGGCAGGCACCCGGATATCCTTCCACTTTTCCAGGGCCTGGGGATCGCTCACGGAGACAACCGGGCATTGGGCGCCGTGGCTCACCTGTTCCACCACGCTTCCCGCATACCATTTCCCGTTGCTTTTTTTGGTGTGAGATCCGAGCATGATGAGGTCCGCATCAAGTTTCCGGGCACACTCAAGGACCTCCTGGTGGGGCAGAACCCCTGCCCATACCTTGTATTCATGGTCTATCCCGTCCAGGTAGATATCGCAGAATTCCTCCAGCCTCTGTCTCAATACGGTCATGTCCGCCCTGGAGTCGGATTCGGAATGTTTGGGGTAGGGAGGTACGGGGAGCATGAAGAACGGGTAGAGGATGGATCCGAAATTCCTGGACAGCTTCACGGAAAGACACAGGGCACATTCACAGGCCACTGAGAAATCAATCCCGACGACGATTCTTTTGAACAGGAGCTTGTCTTTTTCGATGGGGCGGCTGACGATCATCACCGGGCAGTGCTCATGGGCGATAACGTTCTGAACCGTGCTGCCGATCCTGGCCGTACCCCGGATAACGCCTTTTTTTGCCGCATGGTCTGAATGGGGTCCGACCATGATCAGATCCGTGTCAACCTCACGTGCGATCCGCAGGATTTCCTCCCAGGGATACCCGGTGGTGACATGGAAGCAGGCTTTCCCGGCGCTGTCCGCCTCTTTTCCATAGGCGGCTGAAAGGGCATCCTGAACTGTTTTAACGTAGGCGCCGTCCGCGCGAATCTCTTGATTGGTCTTAAAATGTTTTACCAGATTCCGATCTTGGGCGGATGCCGATTCCAGTACATGAAGGATATGGAGTCCAGACCCGCGAAGCTGTGCAAGATCGATGGCTGCCAGTACGGGCGCGTCAGGGCCCGTTATCGTGTCGGTTGCAACCAGTATGTTCTTGAACATGAAGCCCTCCTTTAATCAATTTTCTGTTCTCCCAATATCCGGGATGGTGAGTTCATGGAGCAAGGGCTGATCCGAAACGACTGTATCAACAGTTGCCGGATTGATTCGTCCACCTGTGTGGCTGTGTCAATCCGGATATGGAGACACCTCCCGTCAGCCTTGAAAGGCTCATACCTGGCCTTGAGTGTTTCAAAATCATGGATCCTGGCATCGGAAACCGATGGGGTGGATTCCCGTGACGCCAGTCTTTGTTTCAATATACGGTCGTCGGCAGTGCATTCGATGAAAATCGGCCTGATGGCTTTGTCCTGGGTCAGGCGCATAAGGTCCCGGCGATGCTTTTCAAGGCTGAAGGTTGCATCCAGAACGGTTGAACAGCCCGCATCGATTTTCTGCCGGGCCAGGCTCAGCATCTTTTCGTAGGTCAGGGCGGTGGCCTGTGCCGAATACAGTTTTTTGCCCATGCGGGCAATACCGCTGTCAAGGGGGGAAAGACCGAAAATCCCCTTGCGGATTTCATCGGACCTGAACACTTTGATCCCAAGGGCACGGGACAAGCGTTCTGCCACGGTGCTCTTGCCCGATGCAGGCACTCCGCAGACCACCCAGACCCCGGGACGGGAAAACTGGAGCACATACTGGCGGGCCAGGTCAAGATAGCCCAGGGCGTCAAGGTGAGCCTCTTTTCTTTGGCGTCTGTCAAGCCCCTGGGAGCTCAGGAGAATGCAGTTGACCTTGCAGCGGACGACAGCACGGTAGCATTTGTAGAAAGGCAGGAGCTGGAACGCCCGGGTGTCGGCGGTCAGTTTGAGATATTCATCCAGCAGGATATCACCGTATTGGGGTCTGGCCCTGAAATCCAGGTCCATCAGCAGGAATGCCAGGTCGCTGGCAATATCGATGCGGCGCAGCCGGTCGTTGAATTCGATGCAGTCGATGATCTGAATGCCCTTGTCCGTAAAGTAGACATGCCCGCAACGCAGGTCTCCGTGGCAATCGCGGATCCAGCCTTCCCTGAAGCGCTGGTCAAAGCAGGTCCGTCGGTTTTTCAGAAAGGACAGGGTGGCATCCCTCACCGTTTCCCAGAGATCCCTGTCAAAGAGTGTCCTGCTGCAGCCCGAAGTCTGACTGAAATTTTCCTCACAGGCGTTGAACAGGTTTTGCCACACATGGTCTGCGCCCAGCGAGTCCTGCCGCGGGCTTGAAAGGTAGAACCGGGCCAAGGTGCGGCCCAGGGCAGCCATGTCCTGTGGGATGGCCTTGTCCCCGGAAATCAGATTCTCCAACATCCGGGAATCGGCAAGCTGACGCATCCTGACCGCGTACTCAACGGCTTTTGTGTCCCCGCCCATGGCGTAGACTCCCTTGTCCCTGGTAATGCCAACCACGTCCAGGTAAACATCTTCCGTGAGTCTGCGGTTCAGGAGAACTTCCCGTTCACAGCAGCGGCGGCGTTTCTCCAGGGTGGAGAAATCCAGGAAATCCAGATCAACGGGCTTTTTGATTTTATAGGCATAGGGCCCGGTCAGAAAAACCTTGGAGATATGGGTATCCTTCTGCCGGATCCGTGAGACCTGATGCGGGTAGAATTCCGGCTCTGCCATGGCCCGGAATATCTTCTGCTGTGTTTGATTGCCCATAACAGTCCTTTCATGTCCTTCATGGATACAATCAAAAAATGCCGCGAACGGGATATTGAGAGTTTCTTGTAACTTCAATACTACTGCCATTCATGGATGGTGTCAATCTTTGTCCTTGAGCGGGTTCATGGCTCCTGTCCATCCTGGACCGGTTTTTGGATCTGAGCTTGAACAGGGCTTGCATTAACAGAAAGTTTCAGAGGCGCTGTTTCAGCCCTGCAGAAAAATGCAGGGTCAGGAAAAAATTGTTTTGCCAACTGGATCTCCTTCTGATAGCAGGAAGGAGCGCCGTGTCAAGAGTCCATATACCACTATGCCGGAATAACTCAGACTCCCTTATTAATACAGGCTGATGACCATGAGATATGTTGGAAAAAGTGCGATCGGAAAAACTAAGAATAAAAATGAAGACAGATTTCTTATAAAAAAAATTCAATCTGAAATACTGCTCCTTGCCATCGCGGATGGACTGGGAGGACAGCCCGCCGGCGACATCGCGGCCCAAACCGCCATTGATGCCCTGGACACCTGGATGCCCGGTTCCCATGATGTGACGCAAGACCTTGCAAATCTGATTCTTGGGGCAGATAAGCGTGTGACCGATCTTGCCGATAGTGATCCGGATCTCCAATACATGGGGACCACGCTGACGGTTGCTCTGATAGTAAAAAACAGGCTCTTCTGGGCCCATGTGGGTGATGTGAGGCTGTATCATCTGAAGCAAGGCATGTTGATGAAAATCACCACGGACCAGACAATGGCCCAGTTTCTGGTCGAGGAAGGGGATATAACACCCGCAGAGGCCTTGACCCATCCCATGCAGAATCTTCTTGAACAGAGCCTTGGATGCGGAAACTGTGAACCTGCAACAGGTTCTTTTGACCTTTCACACAAAGAGACCATCCTGATGTGCTCCGATGGCCTCTACTCCGAAGTTGCCGATGATGATATCAGACAGATATTGGACGCGGACAATGGGATTGAAGCGAAGATCGATCTTTTGTTAAAGGCTGCCAATGATGCCGGAGGCAAAGATAATATCACTGCCGTTGCCCTGGAATTCTGACAGGGCGCCCCCATGAAAACAGCGTTGATCACCAATGCCGGATAAGCATCAATGACCGCTGGAAAGACCAGGTCTATTGATGGACCGTGATTGCTATGCCAAGGCTTTGGACTTTCAGGCTGAATTCCTCAATGAGTCTTTTCAGTTCAAGCTGTTGCCTGTTGCTTGACAGCAGCAGCATACAGGTCATCTCCCTTTTTTCCTTTTCCTCCGGTTCCCGGCCGTATTCTTTTTTTAACGGGTTTATGTGGGCCAGGACCTCGTCCATGGTCGCAAACCGGTCTTCCTTGTTCCTGCTGCAGGCTTTGACGATGAAATTTCTCAGCGCCCCTGGAATGTCTGGATCCGATTCCCAGGGATCAGGGATGTCCTCTTCAACGTGAAGGTCCATGAGTTTTATCAGGTTGTCTTCCGGATAGGGCCGCTGGCCGGTTATCGCCTCATACATCGTTATCCCTAAAGCGTAGATGTCTGAGCGTTCGTCAATGGGTTCCATTTCAATCTGCTCGGGAGCCATGTAGAAAGGGGTTCCGGGAAGATCGATATTTCTTGCTGCTACAGGACAGGCAAGCCCGAAGTCGAGAATTTTGACAGTATCCCCGTGGGTGATGAAAATGTTTGCCGGTTTGATATCCTGATGGATGATTCCCCTTGTGTGTGCGTACTTAAGCCCCGCGCACAGCTGGGCAAGATAATCAACGGCTTTGGGATAGGGCAGCGTTGTGCCGTTTTCCAGGATTTCTTCAAGGGAATTCCCTTCAAGCAATTCCATGATAATGAAAATTGTCTGATACCTTTCCTCAATATCATAGACTTTGACGATGTTCTCATGGTTCAGCCTGGCAATTGTCCGTGCTTCATCCTTGAATTTATCCAGAAAGCTCTGTTCCATGGCCATATCATGCTTCATCATCTTAATGGCCACCGGCATATTCAAGAGATCGTGTTTCCCGCGATACACCAGTGCGAAACCACCCTGTCCGATTTTATCCTGGATCAGATATTTGCCGATCTTCCTGTCCGCGATGATTTTTCTTGATGCAAACCGTTCTGCAACAAGTTCAGTCAAAAAATTCCTGACACCCGGGTATTCCTTGAGAAGCGCATCAAACTTTGATTTTTCAATGGACCATAATTGCATATCGGTTTTAGCAATGACGCTGGCATTTCTGACTTCTCCGGTCAGAATCGCCATTTCTCCCACCAGTTCACCTTCGTTTATTCTTGCTATCTGATGCCGGTTGCCGTCCTTTTCAATAAAAACAATGCAGCTGCCCTTCTGGATCAGGAAAAAGGCATCACCTTCATCATCCTGCTTCATGATCAGTTCGCCGGATTTTACTCTGCAGAATTTCAATGCGTTCAAAAACGGACACCATCCGCTGCGATCGATCGCCTTGAAAAAGCGCGTCTGTTTGATAAATGAATATTCATCGGGCCAGGGTACGGACAGGTCTTTGTCTGTGCAGTTCCATGCCTGATACTGGTTGGCATCCTCATAGCGACATCCCATCAGGAGGACACGATTCTTACAGTCTGCCTGCTTCCATACGCTCCTGCACTTTAGCATTTTCCAGGTATTGCTGTCATCGTCGTAAACCTCAAGGTGAAAGGGCAGGTCCGTATTGACCGAGCAGGGTACGCACAGGCAGACTCCGCCCTCACTTTTATTTGCGATATCAATGTAATATGCCTGCTTTTCTGATCCGGTTGCCTCGTCGGGCAGATGTGCTCCATTTCCGAGATGGGCAATCCCGATTCCCATGGGATCCAGATTTTTCCGTTCCGATTGCCGTTGTCGACTGTTGATTGCTGCCATTGGCTGATCACCTTTGTCATGTTGATGGATGCATTTCAGGCCCAGGCTCATCATTACGCCATAAACAGGTAAATTGTCGCATATGATCGTTGTTTGTTTTATTCGTACCGGCACTGCAAGTCAAGGGGGAAAAGCAGAATTCACAGTCTGGCGTTGATCTGGACGCTCTCCTTAAAGGCTAACCAATGGACATCATGAGGGATGGAAAAAAGACTGAATCCTTTTTCAATTGGCTGTCAGTTTCATAGGCTCGGGCAAAGGGTCGGGTGCCGGTTTTTGATTGCCCGGGTTTTTGTTGTTCCGTGATATGGCGTTTCCCACAGGAACCTGGGGAGCCCGGTGGTGCCCTTTGTTGCCTCCTGATTCATAATTGAACGAGTCAATAAGGGAGAAAGGGTCACTTGGTTTGCGCGATCCGTTGAGTACAATCTGGTGGCCCATCATTTTCAGAAGAGATGGTTTTATGAACTGTTCAAAGGAGAGCATGGTGGCGGAAGGATTCCCGGGCAGTCCGAAGATCAGTTTTTTCTGAATGGTCCCGAACACGGTCGGCTTTCCCGGCTTGGCGAAGATATTGGAGAATCGCATTTCCATGCCCAGGGATCCAAAGGCCTTGTGGATCAGATCATACTTGCCCTTGGAGGTGCCGCCTGACGTGACGATGACATCCGCCCGGAGTGCCTCGTAAAGAACATCCTTGAGCTCATCCAGATTGTCGTGAACGATGCCGAGGCATAATGGTCTTGCGCCGGCTTCCACAACCTGTGCTGCCAGGGCATACACATTGGAGCACATGGCCTTTGAGCATGAGGGCGGTTCATGAAAGTCCGAGAGTTCATCCCCGGTTGAAAGAATGGCCACAAGAGGCTTCTGGTGGACGTGAACATAGGCACGTCTGAGGCTTGCCAGGGCTCCCACTTCCAGGGGGCCGATGACATCTCCGGCACGCAGAAGGACTTCACCTTTTTTCAGGGATTCCCCCTGGAAACGAATGCCTGTTCCGAATACCGGATCACCCGTACAAATGACATGACCGTTTATTTCCGTCGTGTTTTCCTGTTTTACCACAGTATCGGCACCGCTGGGCAGCAACCCTCCGGTCATGATCCGGACCGCTTCGCCATCACCCACAACTGCACCACAGGGCCTGCCCGCCGGGGATTCTCCGATGATTCTCAAGGGGCATGGGGTGTTGTGGTCCACGGCACTCCTCACAGAGGCATGACGCACGGCATAACCGTCCACCGCAGAAATATCCGATGCCGGAAGATCCTCGAAAACAACGATATCCTGGACAAGAACCCTCCTGAGTGCTTCAAGAATGGGCACGCTCTCGCGCCCTAGGACAGGTGTTGCCTTTAATATGAGTTGTTGAACCTTTTTGAGATCGATCATTCTGGAAACCTCTTTTGCCGAACAAGTTAGATGATTGCCACGCCCTTTTTTTCCTTGGTATTGCCATCCGGACCCGCAGGATTGTGGCAAACAAGTCAGACTGCCCTGTTTTAGCGATTCAGCAATCCATATCTGCACCGCGCTGATCCGCTTCCCGGGTCCGGGGTTTCCGGTTTTTATTTTTCAATTGCGCCACTTTTTTCAGCCTTGGTATGATTTCTCTGTGCAATTCACAGACAACGGATTTGCCTGACCGTGTGCCTGTCAGGAGGCGTTTGTCATGGGGGCATCCTCCCTGGCAGGCTGTCCCGGATTCACATCGCCTGCATTCATCCGGGATGTCAGGTTGCCAAAGGTCATAATGGAAGGTTCTGCACTGGATCTTTTCCAGGGGATCAGGATCAAACAGGGAGCCGGCTTTAAAGGAATGGTCCCTGATGCATGGGCCTATGGTTCCATCCGGGAAAACGGCTGCGAGCCTTCTGCCGCAAGGGTATGGTGACGATTCCATATCCCACAGGGGAACCAGGGTATCCAGCAGAAAGGTTGTGTGGATCTCGTATCCGCGACAGCTGTAGTCTTCAAGCAGATCGCACAGTTCATGGTATTTTTTCAAAAGCAGGCGCCTGTATTCCGGATCCACCCCCTTGAACAGGTTTTTGCTGTACCGCAAGCGGTATCCGTTTTCTATCCCGAACCTGGAAATGTCCATAATCCTGTCCAGGTTGTTCTCATCAAGTGTGACTGCTATGGTCTGGTTGATGACATTGGACCGGTCCCTGATAATGGTCATCCTCCGTGCCAGTTCATGGATGCTGATATCGGTAATGTTAATTGTCATCCAGTGAATGTTTTCAAGATCACTCCAGTTCACGGCATCTACCAGGTCAGCATTGGTGTTCACCAGACCCTTAATGCCGTTCGTGGCGTTGGAGACCGATTCCATGACTCTCCTGATCCTGTCGGTTCTGATAAGGGGTTCTCCTCCCAGGAAATTGATGATGTTCTCTTTGATGTTATTGGCTTCCCAGACTTCCGGTATCCAGTCCAGCAACCGTGAAAAGGTGTTCTCGTCCATCTCTCCCGTATTTTTTTCACCCACCTGGTTGAATGCATAGCAGTAGCTGCACCTTCTTGTGCACCTGTAGGACATAAACAGGATGAACCAGAACATGGGGAGCTTTTCCCAGCCTCCTGGCCCCATAAGCCTGGGACTGTCGGCAGTATGAATTACTGCCGGTCGGGTTTCCGGGTTTTCTGTTGGTCCTGCTGATTGAATCATGGGATCTGTCTACCTCGTGTTGTTAAAAGAGAAGCTGTGCCCTTACCATGGCGCCTGAGCGAAGGGTTTTTAATCCTTCCGGAATGGCAACTGCCCCATCGGCCCTTGCCAGGGACTGCAGCCTGCTGGCCAGCTTGAGTGGCGTGAACAGTGTGTGGCCGTCTTCTTCAGTCAGCTTTCCGTATACGAATTGGGTCCACGTAATGTCCCGGCTTGTGAGTTCATGGCAGAGTTTCACCGTGATCCGGGGCAGCCCCGGCTGATCAGCTCCACCCAACCGCAACAGACCAGGCAACGCGATCTGGAGAAAAGCGGTGAGATTGGACGGGGGCCCTCCGGGCAGCAGGAATATGGGTTTGTGGTCTTTCATACCGAAACCCACTGCTTTTCCAGGGCCCATTCGAATCCTGTGAAACAGGCATTTCCATCCAAGGGCGTCAAGGGTGCGGGCGACAAAATCCCTGTCTCCTGTCCAGGCTCCCCCGCAAGTCAGAACCGCATCATGGGTGGCAAGCTTCTCCCTGATTTTAGTGGTAATGGCCTCGGGGCTGTCCCCCAGGATCGATACGTCCGTTGGCATGCCGTATTTTAAACACCACGCTCTTACCATTGCCATGTTGCTTGCGTACAGCTTTCCCTCGGGCAGCGGCTGGCCCGGTATCACCAACTCATCGCCTGTTGCAACAATGGCTATTCTGGGCAGGTGAAAAACCGGTACCGTGCCGTGCCCTGCTGCCACAAGGGTCCCGATAGTGCCTGGGTTAAGGCGGCTTCCACAGGTGGCAATCATTTCACCTGCCCTGACATCGGTTCCTTGGGGCAGAATATTCCGGCCGGGTTTTGCCGTGTTGAAAACCGTGAGAAGATCCTCCTGCCGGGTTGCAAACTCCTCAGACAGAACAGCATCTGCGCCGCTTGGGACCCTTGCGCCGCTCAGGATCCGGATGGCTGTCCCCGGCGTCAGATCATGACCCGGCTGCTGTCCTGCGGCGGCTGTCCCTGTTATCTTCAGTTGAACCCCGTTGTCCGGCGTTGCGTGTCTTACCTCATGGGACAGGACCGCATAGCCGTCTTTCATGGAGGCATTGATGGACGGTGAGTCCACCCGGGAGTAGAGGTCCCGGGAAAGAATCCTGCCCAGGCTGTCGGCAAGGTCAAGCTCCTGGTCTCCTTTTAAGGGGGAAACTGTCTCAAGGACCAGTGCCAGAGCTTCCTTGTACCCGATTGGCGGTTCGTTGTTCATGGATAAAACCTCTTGATTTGCCCTATCCCGGATATTTCATGGCCGTATCAGGCAATTACATATAAAATCCAAAAGCATAATGGGTGAAATTGCGGGTCAGATGGCATTGCTCCCATGATGGCTGGATCATTGACCGGAACTTCTGGTTCAGTCCCTGTGCATCATGCGTGCAATCGAGGTTTTAACCGCATCAAACCCGTACCGGGTTATGAGCGCGTCCAGTCCGGCATCCATCGCATTCAACGGCATCCCTTCCTCAACGGTTTCTTCCCTTTCTTCGTAGATAAGCACATCGTTGAGGCACCACTCGACACACAGGGGCACTTCCTCACCCTCGCACAGGTCGCACTTCAGGGGCAGGCCGGTGTCCGGCTCCCTGAACAGATCCCTGGAGGGGCAGGCCGCCCTGCAGAAACTGCACTCATCATACTCTTTGCCGTCGATCACATATCTATCCCTGCCGTTGCATTCCGCAGGTGTGTACTCACCCGCAAATACCGGTAGCCAGATATTCCTCAGGCGGTGGGTCGTCACGTGAATACGGGCCGCTGCCGGATTAATGCTGCTGTATCTGGGCTGGGAGTGATATGCCGAGCAGATTATCTCACAGGACCGGCAGCCGTTGCACCTGTCCGCTTCAATTCGGATTGTCTTTACTTTCTTTGTTATCTTGGCCATTTTTCAAGATCCCCCTTTTTTCCAGATTGTCGGCGACATACGCCAGATCCAGTTCCTCCAGACGTTCCCTTGTCGGAATACCGTCATAATTCCATCCCTTGTACTTGTAATAGGTTGTCTGAAGGTCCTGTTCGTAGTCGGGATACCGTTTCCGCCAGTGGTCTTCGGGCGGCTTCTCGTCAGCCCTGCTCATTCCCCTGAGATTGTTGACGGCACGGTGCAGGTTCCGGCTCCTGTTGACTATTTTCTGCAGGCTATGCCTGTCCAGGTCCATTCCGGTAGCCGCTGAGATCAATTTCGGGTAGTTGTGGATGTGGTAGGGCGGTTTAAGGCAGAATGAGCCCATGTCGGCGCACAGCCCCAGGGCGTCATCAACATTGTGAAGCATTTCCATCCAGTCCACAATTTCACAGCACATGTCCGGCGTCGGATAGAACGGGTTGGCATTCTCACCGCGCGGTTCCCAGTTAACAAAATACTCCTTGAAACGTTCGTCGGGAAGCTGGGGCCAATCCTTGACAAACGCCTCCCTGTCCTCTTTGGAGGCAAAGGGCGCCTGGGGCCAGTTCCCTTCGATCTGGGTGATGCTGATCTTTTCGTTGGTGGCAAACATCAGATAATAGAGGGGGTCCAGCATGCCCAGTTTGATATTCATCTGCTCGTGTTTCTTGATGGTGTTATGGTCGAATTTTTCCGCGCCGTTACCGATCTTCCTGGCCGCCCAGTAAGTCCCCTCTGCCAGGATATCTCCGATGCCTTCCCGCTTGCACACCTTGTCCAGCAGCCAGACAAACCGCCCTTCTTTGTCTGAAGGACATCCTTCAAAGTCCTTTTCAGTCAGGATACCGGCCTCAAGGAGCTCAACGGCAAAGGCCAGGATCTGGGGGGTCGAGAACGAATCAACGCCGTACTCGAATGCGCGCTGGGCTATCCTGAAGCTGAAATCCAGATCATCGACGTAAGCGCCCATGACATAGGTCAGTTTTGAGAAACATTTCATCATGTAAGGTGGAACGTCTTTATAGGCGATCAATCCGCCGCACTGCTGGGGACAGTTAAAGCAGCTGATGAAGCGCTTTACCGCACTGAGCTGGGTTCCCTTCCAGCTCTCCTCGATTTCCCTGGTCCAGAAATTTTTTCTCCGTTCCCGGGCATTCCCCCAGGCAAAGCTTTCCGTGTGCCATTTTTCGTCAACGTGTTTCATCTCCTGGGGCGAGCCGATGCCGGAGAGGATGGTCATCACCCCGGGAAGAGGGTTGGCGTTCCGGAAGTTGATATACTTTGTCACCTCTTTCATGTGCCCCATGAATTCAGCGCCCCGGGCAAGGTGGACCGGCTTTGTTCCCCGTACCGCAATGGCTTTGAGTTTTTTGTCCCCCATGATGGCCCCCCCGCCCAGCCTGCTGGCGCTTGACCTGGACTGCTCTATGGAAGCGGTAAAAACCCTGTTTTCACCGGCAAGGCCGATGGCAGCCACCTGGATCCTGGGATCTCTGAGTTCATCCCTGATGAGTTCCTGGGTTTCAATGGCGCCTTTGCCCTTAAGGTGGGAGGCATCACGTATTTCAACGGTATCATTGTGTATCCACAGATAAACCAGTTCAGGGGACTTGCCTCGGATGACCACCTTGTCATAACCGGCATACTTTAGTTCAGCCGCCCAGAATCCCCCCATCATCGGGTATGCCAGCAGGTCTGTCTGGGGAGAAATGAAGCTGATAAGTGTCCGGTTGGCGCTGAAGGCCGGCGTTCCGCATAATAGGCCATTGCTGAATATGAGCAGATTTTCAGGATCAAAGGCCCTGGTTTCAGGCGGCACCCTGTCGTAGTGCAGCTTGACGCTGGTACCCAGGCCGCCCAGATACTGTTCCATCAGCCTCGGATCGGTTTCCACCCGTTCAATGTTTCCCCTCGTTAAATCAATTTCCAGATTGTATCCTGCCTCAGCGTACCGCATTATAAATCACCTCCATATTTTGGATTGTCCAAACCCGGGAACTGGCCCGCTGCCGTTTCCGCCAAAGCCAGGGGACCATTGCCTTTATCCATGAGCAGAACTTATGGGATTGACGGCAAATTATTCGTTATGCCAGAATTGTCACAACTATAATGTGGCAGTTTAATAACTACAACGTAGCTATATGTCAAGAAAAACATAACGAACGATGATAAATATTTTATTATCATCGTTCATTTGGTGAATTGCAGTTGAATCTGTGAACACACAAGGAGAGGGAATTGATTGTCGCTGACGCTTGGTCGAGACGACTTGTGCCGGGGGGCGGATGGAAATGGGCCTGTCAGCCCTGTTCCTGGAAAATATCCTTGAAGATGATGTTATCGGCCTGGATACATCGCTGCTTCAGCTGCTGGTATTTTTCCAAGAGGAGTCTGCCGTCTTCGGTCAGGCGTGTGCCGCTTTTTCTGTCGGAGAGAATGACGGGTTTCCCAAAGTTTTTTTCAGTGGCTTTTATTTTGCTCCAGGCCGTTTTGTAGGACATGTTGAGTTCCTTGGCGGTCTGATTGATGGAGTTGGTCCGGTCAATGGATTCAAGAATGATCATCCGTCCCGTACCCATGATGATATCGCCCTTATCATTGATGATCAACTGGCTGGATCTAATCTTCATCTGACCCCTTTTACTGAAAACCCATATATCGATTTGGGTAGTATAGAGTCTTTCGGGCCTGCTGTACATGGTTTTTAAAGGGATATTGAGCCAGACAGCCGGCGGCCGGGAAAATTTATAAAAACGAATATTCCATATTGACCTTATGGTAAATTTAACATAAGGTCGGTCCGTGGCATATTCACGGCCTTTAATCAACCGGGAAGGAACAGATGGACAATTTTGAAACCCTGCTGCAGGGGGCTGCAGCCGCCCACGGTCATCTCTGCCCAGGCCAGGTAGTGGGTGTGCGCATGGCAATGGAAGGATGCAGGCTCATCGGGCTGGATAATCCCAGGGAAATGCCCCAGATCAAAAAGCTCATTGTGTATGTTGAAATGGACCGGTGTGCTACGGATGCCATAGCTTTTGTTACCGGGGTCAGGTTGGGAAGGCGGTCCCTGAAGTTTGTGGATAACGGGATCATGGCAGCCACATTTGTCAATCTCGAGACGGCCAGGGCCTTCAGGATCGTATCCACTGAAAGTGCAAGGGACCTGGCAGCCCGGTACGCGCCTGGTATCCCGGACAAGAGAGAACAGCAGATCATTGCCTACAAAAGGATGGCCCTTGACCAGTTATTTGAAATTGAAGAGGTGCGGGTGGACGTGGGTGCCCCGGACTGGCCAGGACCCACACGGTTCAAGGCTGTTTGCGCAAAATGCGGTCAGGTTGTCCGGGATAAGAGGGAGGTCATGAAAAACAACCGGATTCTCTGCAGACCCTGTGCACTGGGAACCTATTATCAACCTGTTTTGAAACAAGGAAAAACCAATGGGAGAAGAGACCAGGAGCATGCCGTTCAGGACCATACCTGTTGAGCAGGCAGTGGGCACCACCCTTGCCCACGATATGACCGAAATCATACCGGGAAAGTCCAAAGGGCCGGTATTTAAAAAAGGGCACACCGTGTCCTGCGGTGACGTGTGCAGGCTGATGCGCATGGGTAAAAACAATCTCTATGTTCTGGATCTCGCAGATGATCAGGTACATGAGGATGATGCGGTTCTTGAACTGGCGTCAGCGCTCTCAGGTCCGGGGGTCACGTTCTCCGGGGCGCCCCGGGAGGGTAAACTGGAACTCAGGGCAGCCTATCCAGGTCTTTTCAAGGTCAACCGTGAGGCCCTGGAGGAATTCAATATGTTCCAGGACGTGATGTGCGCCTCAATCCACACCAATACCGTTGTCACCATAAACCAGAGCCTGGCCGCAACACGGGCCATCCCCCTGGTAATCAACAGGCGCGATCTTGACGATGCCGTAAACTTTGCCGGAAAGCATTACCCCATTTTCAGCGTCAAGCTTTTCAACCCATTGAAAATAAGGCTGATCATCACCGGTGATGAAGTCTATAAAGGACTGATCGAGGACAGGTTCCAGGCCATTGTCGCCGACAAGACATCTGCCCTGGGGGCAACCCTTGAAGAGGCTGTCATTCTTCCTGACAACCGGGATATGATCAGCCGTCAGGTCAGGACCTATCTTGAAAAGGATACGGACCTGATAATCACCACCGGCGGCATGTCCGTTGATCCGGACGACGTAACCAGGGCCGGGATAGAGGATTCCGGTTTTGAAACCATTCATTATTCGGCAGCCGTGCTCCCTGGGGCCATGTTTCTTCTGGGTTATAACGGTGACACTGCCGTCATGGGTCTTCCTGCCTGCGGCCTGTATCACAGGATCACCATTTTCGATCTGATCCTGCCTCGGCTCATGGCCGGGGAAAGACCCGGTGCGCGGGATCTGGCAAGCTTGAGCCACGGCGGCCTGTGTCTGAACTGCAAACCCTGCAGATTTCCAAACTGCTCCTTTGGCAAGGCGTGATAAATGATCCCGTTTCAAATTATCGGACAACCGGGTTCGGGGAAGACCACCCTGGTGGTGGATCTTATAACCGAGCTGGGCAGAAGCGGCTTCACCGTGGGCTCCATCAAACACAGTTCCCACGCCCATGAGCTGGACAGGCCTGGAAAGGACTCATTTCTTCACCGGCAGGCCGGGGCATCACCCGTGACAATGATGGCCCGGGACATGGCGGCCATTTATCTGCCCAAAACCCGGGACATGACACCGTCCGTCATTATGGAGCAATACTATTCCCACCTGGACATTGTCCTCATTGAAGGCTGGATAAACGGGCCCTACAGCAAGATCGAAGTCTGGCGCAAGATCCTGGGAAAGCCCCTGCTGTTCCCGGATATTCCGGGTATAAGGGCCATTGTTACCGATGATCCTCTGGATTTTGTCATCAGGGACCTGGCTCACGCACAAGACGTGCGTTGCTTTAAAAGGCATGAAATCAGCGATATGGCATCCTTTATCACAGGGTGAGCGTTCGGTGTCTTTTGCCGCAGCCATTCAGCCTGGTCAGAACCGAACAGGATTCATTCTTTTTCAGCCATGTTCTCGGTAGTATCGTTTTCGGACAGCTTCGACTCTGGCGTCCCTATTTTTTGGGGTTCACAAGACCCTTATTTGAAACAGCGGCTGATCCCGCATCGCTCTGATGGTTCAGAGGCCCCTCCCGGTCTTCAACGGATGGCATGAACCGGGGGGCACCGGTTTGTTGCAGGCTGACAACCCTGGGCCGGGCCTCAAATAACCGTTGAATCACAATCCTGTGGCAGGGTTTTGATCCGTTTCATGAGTTCGGCCGGAGTGTAGGGTTTGGTGATGACCCAGACGGATTGAAGCTGTGCCGGGTCGATGTCATCCATCATGTCGGATGAACCCGTAGAAATGAGAATATTGACAGTTGAACCCATCTCCCTGATTTCACGCAAACACTCCTTACCACCCATCACCGGCATGTTCAGGTCCAGGATCACCAGGTCGATTTTCTGACGGTGCGCTTTGAATATTTCCATTGCCTCCAAACCGTCTGCAGCTTCCAGGACGACGGACCCAGCCATGAGGAGCACCTCCCGCAGGACCTCCCGGATATAATCTTCATCATCCGCAAAGAGAACCACATGCTCATGGCGGCTCAGCGGCTGGATATCGGTTTCTTCCCAGTTGGGCTCATCCGCGTTCTCCTCAGGCAGCCTGTTGAACTGAAGTGTAAAGCAGGTCCCTTTCCCCGGAGAGCTCTCGCAGGTTATCTGCCCGCCGTGATCTTTGACGATAGTGTAAACCATGGCAAGGCCGAGCCCCGTCCCCCTGCCTTTGGTTTTAGTGGTAAAAAAGGGTTCGAATATCTTGGCAAGGATTTCCGGTGTCATGCCTGTGCCGGTATCCGAAACCCTTACAACGGCATACTCCCCGAGCTGTTTTTCAGGGTATGCCGGCTCCTGGTCGGCCTCCGGAGACAGAACCTCGAAACGGAGCAGCCCGCCGTCGGGCATGGCATCCCTTGCGTTGACACCCAGATTCATGAGCACCTGCTGAATCTGGCCGGGATCACCGTTTATCATGCATTTTTCACAATTGCTGTGGAACTGGATTGTGATCAGTTTGGAGACAGTCTCCCTGAGGATGCCTACGGTTTCATGGGTCAGAGCGATCAGGTCCGTTGGCTTGAATTCCCCATTGAGTTTCCGACCAAAGGCCATCAATTGACGGATGAGGGCTGTCCCCCGCTCCGAGGCTTTTTCCATGATTGTCAGAAACCTCTCCTGGGAGGGACAATAATATCCCTGTTTGCGGATGATGGCCAAAGGAGCGATGATGGATTGCAGCAGATTGTTGAAATCGTGTGTTATTCCGCTGGTCAAGGTACCGATGGCTTCCATCTTCTGTGACTGAAGAAGCTGCTTCTGAAGGTGGCGGATATCCTTGTCGGCAAGTATTTTCCCTGTAACGATATGGCCGATGCCGCTGATTACTCCCGGGCCCCGGTCTTCTTTTCCGTACACGACCCGGTACTCCAGGTATTCGCGTCCCCCGTCCTGTCTGTTCATCACCATCATTCCGGACCGGTGGCCGTTTTTCATCACTGCAGGCAGATAGTCTTCGAAAAAGAGTTGACGGTAGGGCCCTGGGAGATAGTCGTATATGTGGGTTGCAAGGATCCGGTCCTCGGGTAGTCCAAGTCCGCGGACGATGGCCGGATTGACACTGAGAAACCGTCCGCCTTCATCATGGGCGAAAACCCAGTCGCTCACCGTGTTGAACAGGACCTGCAATCTGTTTTCGGCAATCTTGTTTTTTTCCCGGATGATGGTATGACCATAAAATGTGGAAAGACCCAGCAGTATGGCTTCTATGGCCATACCTGCCTGAAGCATCTTGAGTGCGGTTGTCGTGGTAACGGGTATCATGCCAAGATAACTGAGGAAATAGACACTTGAACAGGTCATGAGGGGGGCAAATCCGACCAGGGCACGCCAACCGGCCTTCCGCCCTAGGACGATCTGTCTGGACCAGGCACTGAACAGGATAAGCACGGAGATGAAGCCAAGGATAATGAGAACACACTCAACGACTGCAAAGGCCATGAACAGACTGCAGATCACAGCCGGCAACAGGAACCAGGAGGCCGCCGCCAGCATCCTGTCGATCCATGGGCTGAACTGTGCCAGTCTCGACCCAATCCGGTTCATCTGGATAAAAGATACCAGAGCAAGTCCGCCGGTTACCAGTATCAACCGGTGGTCCATTTCCGGTGATATCCCATGGAGCCAGGGAATCGGCGGACCGTTGGCCCGGAAGACGCATAATGCGAAAAACAGGACGTAGAACAGATACCAGGCATGCAGCCAGGCCCGCATGGATAGGAACAAAAAGAGGTTGAACAACAGGATCAGGAATATCCCGAACATGAATACGGCTTGAAGAGTCAAATTGCGGATACGGCTCTCTTCGATGTATCTCTGAGTGGTTACACTCAAATCCAGCAGGGTGATTCCCCAGGTTCTGGTGCACAGGTAGAGCGTTACCGGGCCTGGCATGGAGGGTAGACTGATCTCCATGGGAATACCGGATTTTCCATATCTGTTCCAGTATGCCTCCGCTCCGGCGTCAATTTCTTTCCAGTCAATGATCCCGGCATTTGTTTTGGCGGATTGCGGTATGAACAACGAAAAACGGCTGAAAAAACGCCAGCCGTTGTGCAGAATCCATCGGTCTTGCTGCTCTGATAACGTTGCGGGCTCCAAACCGTCAAGGGTAAAGCGCAACCAGATGTTGGCATGGGAGTACCCGAGGTTGGTTGAATACTCCGTCAGCGCCCTGAATCGTTCCTGAAGCGGCTGGGATGCGACGTCATGGATGGTCAGCCGACCGGTTGGGTCTTCAAGAATATCCACGTATGGGATGAGGCTGTGCTGTACGGAACCCGCCTCCAGAGTCAGGATCCGCAAGTTTGGGCATGGGGCCGGAACAGCTGGCGGGGCCAGCGGCAGAAGGGTTGAAAACACGAGAAGAAAGAGGATGCTGATCAGTCGGGCGACCGGAGTATTATACTGCAATTTTTCATGTGGCCGCTTATGGTGATCCACGGTACCGGATCTTACTGAAATGACCATGAATACCCCTTGGCAATGTGTAGTTTGCGATGTGACTTAGACTGGAAATATCATAACTACACTATAATAAATGAATTAATTTACTCATATGAATTGTTATTAAATTTTACTATCTGTTTTGTCAATATAATTTAATAAAATTCATTACAGGTCAACTGATTATTTTATGAATCTAACGAGTCTATTTAACTTTGATTTTATCCTTGACATGCGGGATTGATTCCTTGCAGGCCGGTATCCGAGTTTACCAATGTCCGTATCGAACGCCGTAGGCCTGTTCCCTCCACTGTCAGACCGTTTTACTGGTCGTCAACCACAAGTGTCTTTGAACCGGGTCATGCCTGGACCCTGTATGCGGAAGACGGGAGGCTGGGTGTCGGGTACAAGCCCGATCCCGGGTTTCATATGTGGGCGGTCAGCGATAAGAAATCAATGGGGCTTGGTAAGCAGGATTTGCCCGATGCGGATCCAGGCAGCCGTAACAGTGAGTTGCTGCAACATAAGCATGATAAACGGGTCAACCGTTTTGGAAGATCTGTTTTTATGATTGCCAACCGTTAACAAAGGCGCTATCCAATAGGGATCATGGAAAGAAACGAGCCCGTAAAAAGCCTTGTGAGTCAAAAACCTAAAAAAACAATCCGAAGACGGATTCTTTTCATTTGTTCTTTATTTGCCCTGGTGTGCATTGGGCTTGGAGCATGGGAAATAGTCACATCACGGCTCCAGGCATGGTTCTTTCACAGGGTCGCAAAAAATTTCAACTATTTGGTTGAAAGCGGTATGAGCGATGGCATCAGGTTCCCGGATGATGGTCCCTATGATATCCGGCTGGGGTATGTCCGCATTCCCGAGTGGATTGATAAAATGGGACTGAAAGGATATCCGGTCGCCAGACAGGCCCGGTGGTCGCCCGAACTCCTCAAGTACACGGATCTCGGAATTTTTCCGACTTGTATGGAAAAAACCCAGGCCGGTCTGGTCATCCAGGACGGAAAAAACCGGGAAATGATGCATACCCATTTTCCCCAGAGGGTGTATCCGAATTTTGACGCCATCCCGCCGATTTTAATCGAAATGCTCCTGTTTATCGAAAACCGGTACCTCCTGAAACCCTCATCGCCGTACGGGAATCCGGCCATTGAATGGAAACGCCAGGCAAAAGCCCTGGGAGATGTTGCCTACAGTTTTATTGATAAAAACCATCATGTGGCCGGAGGGAGCACGCTGGCTACCCAGACGGAGAAATTCAGGCATTCCCCCGGTGGGATTACAACCGGTACCATGGAGAAATTCAGGCAGATTGTTTCGGCTTCCTTCAGAGCCTATCTTGCGGGGGAACAGACCCTGGATACCCGAAAACGGATTGTCCTGGACTATATCAACGCCATCCCCCTGGCGGCAATCCGTGGTTTCGGTGAAGTCAACAGCCTGGGAGACGGTTTGTGGGCATGGTACGGCATGGAGTTTGATACGGTCAACCGGATGCTTATGGAGATCAGCCGTAACGATCTGAAGTCCGAAGAACTTGATGCGGCCGGAGCAGTTTTGAAATCAGCCCTGAGCCTGTTTCTATCCCAGCGCAGACCGTCCGATTACCTGATTGTCAACCGGCAGGCACTGGAGGACCTGACTGACAGCCACCTGAGGCTCATGGCACAAGATGGCATAATTCCACCTGCTTTGCGGGATGCTGCCTTAGATGCCCGGTTAAAGTTCCAGCAGGAGGCTTCCATTTCGTATCCGGTAGAGCCGGCTTACCGGAAAGCTGCCAACCTTATCCGTTCACGCCTGATGACCAACCTGGAATTTGGAAGGCAATATGATCTGGACCGGGTCGACCTGACCGTAAGGACGACCCTTGATCTTGATCTTCAGCGCAGGGTCACTGAAACGCTGAATTCGCTCAAAGACCCGGCAATTGTGCAGAAAGCCGGTATAAAAGCCCCCTTTCTCCTGGAGACGGGTGATCCTTCCAGAGTAATATACAGTTTCAGCCTTTATGAACATACCCCCAACGGCAACATGCTGCGGGTACAGACCAATAATTTTGAGGGCCAGTTCAATATTGACGAGCAGACAAAGCTTGACCTGGGGTCTTCAGCCAAATTGCGTACCCTTGTTCATTACCTGGAGATTATTCAGGAGCTTTTCTACAAGTACGCCGGCATGAAGGTCCCGGACCTGGAAAAACTCGCGGAAGACAGCTCGCCTGACCCGCTGACCCGCTGGGCGATTGAGTATCTATTTAATACTCCTGACCGGGAGCTCACGGTAATGCTGAATGCAGCCATGGACCGGATGTATTCAGCCAGTCCTAATGAAAGGTTTTTCACAGGGGGGGGACTGCATACCTTTGCCAATTTCAACCGGGAAGATAACAGCAGGGTCATGAGCGTCCGTGAAGCGCTGAAAAATTCCATCAACCTGATATTTATCAGGATCATGCGGGATATTTCCTCCTACCACGTGTTCCAGCGGTACGGCGTGACTCCCCGGTCCCTTGAAAAAATTGACGCATCCCGGAGAAAGGAGCTTTTGACCGTTTTCGCCGACCGGGAAGGCATCCTGTTTGTCAAGCGCTTTTTCAATAAGTATATGTCAAAAAACGATGGTGATGCCAGGCACCTCCTGTTTGCCGCCATCAGACCAACACCCTGGCGCCTGGCGGCAGCATTCAGATATGTGAATCCATCAGCACCTGTTGAAGATTTTGCCAGGTTTTTCCAGGAATACCTGCCCGATTCCAAATTGACGGAGCCTTTTGTCAATTCATTGTATAATGACTATTCTCCGGACAATTTTTCACTGGCGGATATCGGATACATTACCAGAACCCATCCACTGGAACTCTGGGTGGTCAGGTATATGCTTGACAGTCCGGGTGTTGAGCTTCCGGAAATCATCAAGGAGAGTGAGGATGAACGCCAGGAGGTCTATCAATGGCTTCTTAAAACGAAAAGCCTTGCCCGGCAGAACCAGCGCATCCGCACGATTATTGAACTGGAGGCTTTCCAGGATATTCACCAGGCATGGAAGCGGTTGGGGTATCCTTTTGATTACCTGGTACCCTCGTATGCGACTGCCATCGGTTCTTCGGCTGACCGTCCCGGGGCATTGGTGGAGCTTGCCGGTATCATACAGAACAATGGTATGCGTTATCCCTTGAACCGAATTGAATCCTTCCATTTCGGCAAGGATACACCCTATGAAACCCTGCTTGCCCTGGCATCACCTTCCGGCGAGCAGGTGCTTGCCCCGGAAGTGTCAGCAGTTGTTAGACAGGCTATCCTGGGTGTTGTGGAGGACGGGACGGCCAGGCGGTTGAAAGACGCGGTCCGGTTATCAGACGGGACATATCTGCCCATCGGCGGGAAAACCGGTACCGGAGATCACAGGTATAAGACGTTCGGACCTGGAGGCATCATCATCAACTCAAAGGTCATGAACCGGGCCGCGACCTTTGTTTTTATCATGGGCGACACCTATTTCGGTGTTATCAGTGCTTTTGTGCCAGGCAGTGAGGCGGAAAATTATTCTTTTTCAAGCTCTTTGCCGGTTCATATCCTTAAAATGCTGCTGCCCGATCTGGTCCCTTTTCTTAATCTTTCCGAAGGTTCCATTGAATCAGGATCAAAATAAGGGTCTTATGGAAGATCCGTTTTCAGCTCTGGCACGGGAAGAGCTGGGTGGCTGTCCCGGTTATGTGACAGAGCGCTGCACGTCCACCATGGATATCGCCTGGGATCTGTGCACCTGCGGTATGCTGCCGGAATATGGGTGGGTCCTTGCCAAATCCCAGACCAGGGGCCGGGGGCAGTTCGGCCGGGAATGGGTGTCTGGGACCGGAAATCTGTTTGTCACGGTGAGGCTTCCGGATGCGGCCCGGACCCTTGGGGGCTTTTTGTCCTTGGCTGTTGCCCTGGGAGTTGTCCGGGTGATTGAAAGCCTTAAGGTCCAGGCCAGTATAAAGTGGCCCAATGACATCATGGCCGGCCATGCCAAGGTGGGGGGTATCCTCATCGAACAGAGGGCGGAAATTACCATGGCCGGTATCGGTCTGAACATCTGTGAGGCCCCATCACGCAGTCATGGAGAAAGTTTTTTTCACATTCAGGCTGGATGTTTGCAATCGTTTGGTGTTAATTTGAATTCTTCCAGACTTTGGAGCCTGGTCCTTGAAAGCATAATTACCCAGATCCCCGGCATGATCTCAGATCCATCTGCCGCTGTTGAAAAGGCCCAGACTTTTCTTGCCTGGAAAGGGGAATCCGTGGTCCTGGACAGTACAGGGAGTGCTGACGGTCCGGCCCGGATTCTGGGAATAGATACCCAAGGCAGGCTCCGCATCCAGACAACAAGGGGAATAACCGCCATCAGCTCGGGAAGAATCATTCCCAGGGTGGTATGATTGATTGTGAGGAGCACGAAACACCATGAAGACATTTGAGCAGACTGTGAAAGAAATACAGGGGAAAAAGATTCTGGTCGCAAACCGCGGCATAACGGCAAGACGCATCATCCGTTCCATCAGGGAGGTGCTCATGGCCATCCCTGTCATGACCGTCACCGATGTGGACAAGACAGCGCCCTTTACCGCCGGTGCCCAGGAACTCATCCTGTTGGGTGAGAATCCCAGGGCTTATCTGGAGATCGATCGGATTCTGAAATTAGCCAAGGAACAGAACATTGCGGCCATCCACCCAGGGTGGGGGTTTGCCTCGGAGGATGCCAACTTCCCCAAAAAATGCGAAGATTGGGATATCCTGTTCATCGGTCCGCCCACCGAGCCCATGAAGACCCTGGGAAACAAGGTAAAGGTTCGTGAACTGGCGCGCAGACTTGGAATTCCAGTTGTTCCGGGTTCCCTGGACGCAGTGGAGGTCGATGAGGCCAGGAAGATAGCTCTGGAAATCGGACTCCCGGTCATGCTCAAGGCCGAAGGCGGCGGCGGAGGCCGGGGGATCTATGAAGTGTATGACATGGACCAGCTTGAAACGGCGTTTTCAAAGGCATCGGTCCTGGCCCAGGCCTCTTTCGGGAACCCCAGAATCTATGTGGAAAGATTGCTCACCGGTGTGCGCCATATTGAGATCCAGGTCATTGCAGACCGGTACGGCAATGTTTTTGCCTTTGACGAGCGTGACTGCACGGTCCAGAGAAATCACCAGAAACTGGTGGAGATCACCCCGTCCCCCTGGCCGAAAATGACCGAAGAACTCCGAGCACAACTCAAGTCCTACGCAGAGGCACTGGTCAGTGAAGTGGGCTACTATTCCCTGGCCACGGTGGAGTTCCTTGTGGACTCTGACCGGAAGCCCTACCTCATCGAAGTGAACACACGGCTCCAGGTGGAGCACGGGATCACCGAATGCCGTTATGGCATAGACCTCGTGGAGGAGCAGATCGCCATTGCCTTCGGATCGACACTCAGGTTTAGCAGAAAAAAGACGCGGCCTGTGGCCCATGCCATTCAGGTCAGGATCAACTGTGAGGATCCCAGGAACAATTTTAGTCCCAATGCCGGTCATATTGCCAGGTATATTTCCCCGGGCGGTCCAGGGGTCAGGCTGGATTCGTGCATCGCCGGTGGGTACGACTTCCCGTCCAACTACGATTCCGCGGCCTCCCTGCTCATCGCCCACGGAGAAACCTGGGGCAAGAGCCTTGCCGTCATGAACCGGGCCCTCAAGGAATACATTATCGGCGGACTCAAGACCACCATCCCCTTTCACCAGAAAATCGTTTCAGACCCTGTGTTCCAGTCCGGTGAGTACGATACCCGGTTTATCGAAAGCAGGCCCGGTCTGATGCTCTACAGGGACAGCGAACCCGAGGCGCTCCGCCTGTCCCGGCTCATGGCGGAAATATCGGCCATGGGATTCAATCCCCACATCCAGCTTTCGGATTACCGGGGACCCTCGGACAAGCGCCTGGGTTCCTTTGAACCTGTCCTGCCCCACCTGGATCCTGTCCCGGCCAGGGGTGCCTACCCCAGGGGCGACGGACAGGCCCTGATAGACTTTGTAAGGGATTCCGGGTATGTCCACTTCATGGACACCACTGCCCGGGACATCACCCAGTCCAACAGCGGGAACCGTTTCCGTCTGGCTGAAGACAAGCTCATGGGGCCCTATCTGGACCGGTGCGGGTTCTTTTCCATAGAAAACGGCGGTGGGGCCCATTTCCATGTGGCCATGATGGCCAATATGACCTATCCGTTCAACGAGGCCCGTTTATGGAACCAGTTCGCCCCCCTGACCCCCAAGCAGATTCTGGTGCGCTCCACCAACCTTCTGGGATACAAACCCCAGCCCAGGAACCTCATGCGGCTGACCAGCGAATCCATCTGCGAACACCACGACATTGTCCGGTGTTTTGACTTCCTCAACCATATTGAAAACATGAGGCCCCTTGCGGAAGTGGTCATGAATTCACGCCGCAACGTGTTTGAACCGGCGGTTTCCCTTTCCTGGGCAAAGGGGTTCGACATCCCCCATTACATGGGTGTGGTGGATGAGATCAACCGGCTGGTGGCAGACGTTTCAGGCGTTTCACCGGAAAAAGCCCAGGCCCTGTACATCCTTGGACTCAAGGACATGGCAGGGGTGTGCCCTCCCAGGTTCATGTCCCATCTGGTGGGTGAAATCAGGAAAGCGTACCCCGGCCTGGTCATCCATTACCACCGCCACTTTACTGACGGACTTTTTGTACCGGCCGTGGGTGCGGCGGCAAAGGCCGGCGCCCATATCGTGGATACCGCCATCGGGTCTGCCGTCCGCTGGTACGGCCAGGGTGAGGTTCTGTCCACCGCGGCGTACCTGGAAGAGGAACTGGGCCTCTCCACCCGCCTGGACAAGGAGATGATACGGACATGCAATTTCGTGCTCAAACAGATCATGCCCTATTACGACCGGTATACGGCCCCGTATTTCCGGGGAATAGACCATGACGTGGTCAGCCACGGCATGCCCGGCGGCGCCACATCATCCTCCCAGGAAGGGGCCCTGAAACAGGGGCATATCCATCTTCTGCCCTATATGCTCAAGTTCCTTAGCGGAACCCGGCAGATTGTCCGGTACCATGATGTGACCCCGGGTTCCCAGATCACGTGGAACACTGCTTTCCTTACCGTGACCAGCGCATTCCAGCGGGGCGGGGAGGACGAGGTAAGGCATCTTCTCTGGATCCTGGAAACCGTGATTGCAACCCCGGAGGCTGACCTGGACGATGAACTGAAAAACGAGCGGCTCGTCCTGTACAAGGACTGCAATGATGCCTTCAGAAATCTCCTTCTCGGTAAATTCGGGCGGCTTCCCCTGGGCTTCCCGCCGGACTGGGTTTATGCCAGCGCCTTTGGGAAAAATTACAAGCAGGCCCTGGCAGACAGGACCCAGGCATCACCCCTGGACAGCCTGGAACCTGCTGACATCGAAACCGAGACAAAGGCGCTTGAGAAGCAGATAGACCGCATCCCCACACACGAGGAGGTCATCATGTACCTCAACCACCCGGGGGATGCCCTGAGGACCATTCTGTTCAGGGAGGAGTACGGCAATCCCAACCGGGTGCCCCTGGATGTCTGGTTTGAAGGACTTGTCCCTGGCCGGGAAATCCTGTTCAGGGATACGGACAGCAAGCCCAACTCCATGAAGATCCTGGGGATAGAACAGCCGGACGACAAGGGGATGAGTCTGGTGCGGTACACCCTGAACGGGGAGGTGTTCGCCCATATGGTCAAGGTGGCCAAGGGCAGGGGCAAAGGACCTGAAGCCATTCAGATGGCGGATTCCGGCAATCCATACCATGTTGGATCCCCCAGTAACGGAGACCTGTGGATCATGTACGTCAAACCCGGGGACATGGTCAGCGCGGGTGAGGAACTGTTCAACATCACCATCATGAAGCAGGAGAAATCCGTGGTCTCCCCCATGGACGGGGTGGTTGAACGGATCATGAAGACCGCTGACTACAAGTTTGACAAAAAGATGGTTCCGGTCAAGGAAGGAGAGCTGCTGGTGGTACTGGGACCTGTTCCCAGAAAATGTTCCGGCTGCATGGCGCCTTTTGCCAGCGCGGATTTCCGGTTCTGCCCCAACTGCGGGAAACAGGTGTAAGGGGCCTGTCCCTAACAAAACGGCCCATGTCCGGTCTTATCGCCGCCGGACATGGGCCGCTTTTTATCAATCGAGGATCATGGCTTCAGCCACGATTTCCCACAGGTATTTCACCGGGATGTCAAGCCCGTCCTTGGCCAGGGACGCCTTGATCTGGCCGTGGCAGCTGTGGCAGGGAACCACCACCAGTTCCGCTCCGGTGCGGCGGATCTGGTCGGTCTTCTTGGCACCGTACAGGAATCGCTCGTCAGTGTAAGGGGTCAGCATGGTACCGCCTCCGCCTCCGCAGCAGTATCCGTTCTCCCGGTTGGGGGACAGGTCCACCCAGTTGTCCACGAACTGGTCCAGGATCCAGCGCGGTTCTTCAAAATAGGCCTGGCCGAATGCCTCCAAGGATTTGCGTCCGTAGTTGCACGGATCGTGGTAGGCCACTTTTTCCGTGATGACGCTCCGATCCAGCTTTATCCTGCCGGAGGAGATGTACTCCTTGAGAAGGTCAAAGACCGTGTAGGCGTTATGTTTTTCATAGAACTCGGGAAACCACTTGAGCAACCCTGACCGGGTCGCCATGTAGGCGTGGCCTCACTCCGGGTACATGAGGTTTTTCACCTCAAGCTCATCCATGGTGGTGACGATGCGTCCCAGGATGGTTTTCATGGCCTGGTCATCCCCGGAAAAGAATCCCCAGTTCACCCCCTCCCAGTACTTGGACGGGATGGTGAAATCTTCCCCGGCCATGTGAAAAATCTTCCACCAGTGGACCAGGTCCTCGTTCTGGGTGTTGACCAGTTTGTTGTGAAGGGTGTGCAGGAGGTTTGCCCCCTGTTTGTCAAAGGGGATGGTGAAATCGGAAAAAGCTTCGTTTTCTTCGGCCATTTCCGAGGCCACATCCTCCAGGATAAAGGTGAAATCCTCTTCGGGCAGGCCCAGGTTGTTGCCGGTGTTCAGGCACAGTTCAACGCCCTTGTGGATCTGGCCCGGGACCTTGTCCCTGGGCACTTCGCCCCGGGCGGTCCTGACCAGGTGGATGATGTTGATGCCCATGGGGCAGGCGTACTCGCATTTTCCGCACATTGTGCACAGCCAGGGGAGCTTTGAGGCCACCAGGTCATCGTCCGTGCCGAAGTTGATCATGCGGACTATTCTTCTGGGATCGAACCCGCTGCTGCCGGTCATGGGACAGGCCGCCGAACAGGTTCCGCAGCCAATGCACAGTTCAGGGGCGCTGCCCGTGGATCTTCTGGGGGCCTTGTCCCGGATCACGGACCGGTTTGTGTCTGTTATCGCACCGTTGTGTATGGTTTCGTTCATGATATCATTTCCTCCAGGGCTTCCATTAGGGCCGTGTCTTCAAAGCAGGAGATCACCGTTGCGCTGTTGGGGCAGGCTACGGCGCAGGAACCGCATCCCTGGCATGCTGCCGCATCTACCTTCACCTTGTTTTCCGTGAGACTGAAATAACGGGCGCCGTAAGGGCAGACCCCGATGCAGATGCCGCACCTGGAGCAGGCCGTATCCCTTACCCGGGCTGTGACCGGTGACGGGACAAGCAGGTCCCTGTCCAGGATACGCACTGCCCTGGCCGCTGCTGCCTGCCCGTCTTCCAGGATTTCATCGATCCTGCCCGGTGCCCGGGCAAGACCGCAGACAAAGATGCCTTCCCGGCCGGTGTCCACGGGGCGCCATTTGTAATCAGCCTCCTGGATGAAGCCTTCCGGAGTCAGGTTGACGCCCAGGAGTTCGGCCATGGGTTTTCCGGAACCGGGTATCAGGCCCGGGGCCAGGCACAGCATGTCCGGGTGAAGGGTCATCTCAAACCCGGAAAAGGGGTCAAAGGCCTCCAGGATCAATCCGTCCGGGCCAATGCTGACCCGGGGCTTTGCATCCGGCTGGTATTGGACAAAGAAGATCCCCATCTCCCTGGCCCGGGTGTAGACGGCTTCGGAGCTGCCGTAGGTCATGATATCCCGGTAAAAGATGAAAATTTTTATCTCCGGCCGCTTTTCCTTGAGGACGATGGCGGTTTCCAGGGTTTTAAGGCAGCAGATCCGGCTGCAGTAGTTAAAGGGTTCTTTCCGGGAGTCGGCACACAGGATCATGGCCACGGTGTTGACCGTTCCCAGGGCCGGGTCTGATGTGTCCACCCTGTCCCGGAACGCGGCAATGGTTGTGATGCGTTCATCTTCGCCCCAGTGGTAGGACCGGGTGGCGTTCAGGCCGCCGCCCGTGGCCAGGATCACGGCGCCATGGTGAACGATGACCGGCTCCTGGGAGTCGCTGGCAGCCAGAACCCGGAAATTCCCGGCATGGCCGGTGTGTTGTTTCAGGGTGCGGCCGGTGAGGATCTCGATGCGTGGATTGGCGGACACTTCACGGACCAGGGCCTCCAGGCGTGACTGGATGCCGGATCCGGTAATGTAACGGGCGTTGCCGCCAACGGCCTCTGCCCGGTCCACGATCACCGCGTTAAAGCCGGCATCGGCAACACTTTTCGCTGCCATGAGACCTGCGGGCCCCCCACCGATGATCAACGCTTTTTTCACGGTTCTGCGGCCATGTTCGGGATAGATCCTGGCCCGCTTCAGAAGCCGCATGGAGGCCTCTATCATGGCCAGGGCATGACACCATGCATCCGGGTCAGATTCCTGGCGCGCAAAATAAGGTGTCAGGTCCGCAATGCCGATAAAGGGCCAGGGGAGTCCCAGGAGCTTCTCCAGTTTCCCTTTGCCGGGCAGGGTGGTTGACGGACGCAGGGCCGCAATCAGGACGCGGTTGATCTTCTTGTTGGTTATGAGCGCTGCCATGCTCTCCAGGGTTTCCGGGTCCAGGTTTTCCACGGTTTCCATGTCCAGGGTGAACCGGATTTTTGCCTGGTCCATGATCGCGGTCCAGTCATCCCCGGCCAGGAGGTCACCGGACTTGACAAACACCAGAAGAGATTTCGGCTTTGACGTCAGGGATGCCATATTGCCGCTGTCCGGCGCTGCTGCGCCTTCATGGGATTTCAGGGACGGGGCCAGGTCCCGGACCAGGGATTCCACTTCCGAAACAACGGCCTGGGCTCCTTTGACAGTATCTGAGATGTCTTTGAACCGGGTGGCCGACTGGAGAAGATGAACCCCCTTTACGGCGGCCAGGTCAGCCAGGGCCTGGGTCTCTTCGGGAGGGGCTGATTTCCCGGTGGCCAGGACTGCCATGTCAAAGATTTCGCTCCGGCGCAGGCCGTCGCTATCCACGTAGTTGATCACCAGATCCCCGGGCTCTTCCCCGGCTTCGATGCTGTGGACCCGGCACCGGATAAACCGGACCCCCAGGTCCTTTTGTGCATGGTCCCTGTACTTCTGGTATTCCCGGCCGAATGTGCGCATGTCCATATAAAATATAGCTGCATCCGCTGCTCCCCGGGTGATGGCTTTGGCATGGATGGCTTCCTTGACGCTGAACATGCAGCAGGCGCTGGCGCACAGCGGTGACCCCTTGCCTTTGCCCAGGGTCCTGGAGCCCACGCACTGGATCCAGGCAATGCGTTTTGCTTCGGCGTTGTCCGAAGGTCTCAGGATTGCATCCCGGGAAAGGGCGCTGCCTGCCACCCTCTGTTCAAAGTCCAGGGCCGTGACCACGTTGGGAAGCTCTGCCATGTTGTAGAGAACCTGGTCTGCGGGATTGAAAATGGCTCCGCCTCCTGTCAGGATTACGGCTGCCACATGGGTCAGGGGCTCAGGTTGAACCCGGACGTCGCCGGATGCCTCGGGGGACAGGGCCCCGGACTGCCCCTGCTCCAGGTCTCTTCCAGGAGCCGGAGCCAGGGAAACCTCAAGGTTGCCGGGATTCCCGCTGACTCCTGCTACCTGCGTCCCGGGCAGGAATTCTATGTTGTCGTGGAATACGCCCCGCTTAAGGCAGAAGTCCTGGGATCCTTCCCTGCCGATCATGGGCAGGAGCCGGCACATGCCGCAGTGATCATTGGGGAACTGGATATCCAGGCGGGGCAGTATGCCGCCGGCCGCATCGGATTTATCCACCAGGGTAATCTGAAATCCTTTTTCGGCCAGGTGAAGGGCGGCTGTCAGGCCCGCAACCCCTGCACCTGCAACCACGATTCTGGAATCAGTTTTCATTTTTTCCATTTTTCACTCCAAAGGCAAGCATGGGAATGGGTTCGTTGATATCCCTGCCCGGCCTGTAGTTGTAAAGGTCCTGCATGGCTTGGGCAGACGCCCTGAAAACATCGGCAATGGGGATGTCCATGGGGCAGGCTGACGAGCACTGGCCGCACTGGACGCAGGCATGGCCGATGTGGAGCATCCGGGTCATGTGAAACAGGGTCGTGTCCTGGGGAAGCTTGATGCCACCTTTTTTGTCGGCCCGTTTCAGGAGAAGTTCAGGCTGGGCGTCGAATACGTCGGTTTTGAACACACATTCCCGGCAGTAGCACACCGGGCAGGCATTGCGGCAGTTGTAGCAGTTCAGGCAGCCTGACAGGAATTTCTGGAGACCTTCCACCGACCCTGTGGCCTGGCGGACAGCTACCAGGTCCTTCTTTTCCATGTCCTGTTTTTCTGCCATCCGGTCCGAAACCGCCGGTGAAGGTGTTGAATCGGCTGCCACAAGATCCAGGGACAGGGCTTCCAGGGCAGCATGGCCCTTGTCCGAAGAGGCCCTGAGCCGGGTGGTATTCCCATCGCCGCTGAAAACCAGGACCGTTATGTCGGCCTGCTCAGGAATAAAGCGCGAGCATACCCTGCAGGAGTGCGTGACGCCGGATTCCAGGGCCGGGTTGTCCCTGAGCGGCTGGAGGGCCTGGGGATCAGCCTGGACGGCTTTCACATAATCAGCGTTTTCCAGTCTCCCCGGGCACTCCATGCTGATGATCAGAGTGTTTTCGTCCAGCACGCACTGGTTGAGCTTGGTCAGTTCGATAAAGGCCCTGACCTCGCAGGGTTTCAGTACCAGTGCTATTCGTTTGCCAATGGACTGGCGCATGACCTGGGCAGCCTGGCGGGCCGCATTAAAAGGCGCTGCCGGGGCCAGGGGCAGGATAAGCTCCATGTCGTCTTCCCGGACAAACAGGGACGGCATGGGCAGACAGGACCAGGGAGTGGCGGCCAGGGTAAGCACCGCGTCAACCACTTTTTTCCCAAGAAGATCCTTTAAGAACTGTATGGTGCCCTCATGGGGCGGCTGTGAGCTGTAAAGCGTATCAGATGTCATGGCAACCTCGTTATTGGCGCCTGCCCCGGGCAGGCGGCCTGTTACAGGATGGCAACGCTGCGTGCCTTGCTGGGCCCGAGGGCCCTGATGGTTTCGGCAAAATGGGTCATATGCTCCTGGAATTCGGGTCCTTCACTGGCCCCGATCCATTGCAGTTTCAGGCGCTCGGGTTCGAAGCCGTACATGGAGATGATCTCGGCTGCTCCCTGGATGCGTTTTTCGGCCTTGATATTCCCGTCTATGTAGTGACAGTCCCCTGGATGGCATCCGCCGATGATCACACCGTCGGCCCCATCCAGGAAGGCCTTGATGATGTACTTGGGATCGATCATCCCGGTGCACATGAGTCTGACAAGCCTGATTTCGGCCGGCCAGCTCAGGCGGGAAGTGCCTGCAAGATCGGCTGCCGTGTAGGTACACCAGTTGCAGACAAGGGCTATGATTTTCGGTCTGTATCCTTCCATTTTCCTTTATCTCCCATGGGTTTAGAGCAGGAGGGCTTCCATTTCCTGCATGACCTGATTATCGGTAAAGTGGCCGACCTTTGCCGCACTGGACGGGCATGCCGCAGCACAGCTGCCGCACCCCTGGCACAGGGCATCGTTGACCTTTGCTATATTTTCATTGGCGTCAAATTGTATGGCAGAATAGGCGCACACACCGATGCAGGTCCTGCAGCCGGTGCACAGATCCGGATCAATGACTGAGATCTCGGCCCGGGTTTCCACACTTCCCTTGGCCAGTATGGCCACGGCTTCACCGGCTGCGGCTGATGCCTGGGCAACGGTGTCCGGGATATCCTTGGGGCCCTGGCAGCATCCGGCAAGGAAGATCCCGGCCGTGGGCGTTGCCACGGGTCCCAGCTTGGCATGGAGTTCGGTGAACCAGCCGTTGCCGTCGGTCTGGACACCTGCCAGTTTTCCGGTCCCGGCCGAGCCCTGGGCCGGCTGAAGCCCAACGCTCAGGATTACCATGTCCACAGGGACCTTAAGGACCCGGCTGGTCAGGGTGTTCTCCGCAACGACCGTGAGCTTTCCTGCATGTTCGGGGCTGTCCGGGATGTCCGTAACCTCGGCCACCCTTCCGCGGACCATGTGCACGCCCTCTTCCTGGACCCGGCCGTAGAACTCGTCGTAGAGTTTGCCAGGGGATCTCATGTCAATGTAAAATTCCCAGATCTCAGCCTCGGTCTTGTCGTGGATCAGGTGGGCGAACTTCAGGGAGTACATGCAGCAGACCCTGGAGCAGTATTGGTTGTGGCGCCGGTCCCGGGAACCCACGCAGTGGATGATGGCGACAGACTTTGGTCTGTTTCCGTTCTTCATGAGGATCTGGCCCGAGGTGGGGCCTGTGGCATTGTTGAGTCTCTCGAACTGGAGGCTGGTGTAAACCTCGGGAAACCTGCCGAACCCGTACTGGGTCATGGGTGTGGGGTCAAAAGCCTTGAATCCTGTGGCAAAGATCAGGGCGCCTGCCTTGATTTCCACCAGTTCAGGCTTCTGGTTGTAGTCGATGGCCCCGGCCTCGCAGAATTTTTCACAGATGCCGCACTTTTTGCCCTTGCCCAGTTTCAGGCAGTTTTCCGGGTCGATGACCGGGACCCTGGGCACTGCCTGGGGAAAGGGAAAGAAAATGGCCGTGCGGGTTCCCAGGCCTTCATTGAACTCGCTGGGAATCTTTTTTGTGGGGCATTTTTCCATGCAGACCCCGCATCCGGTACATTTATCCATGTCCACATACCTGGGCTTTTTTTTCACGGTTACCCTGAAATTACCCACAAATCCCTCAACAGCCTGGACTTCACTCCAGGTGTGTATGGTGATGTTGTCATGCTGGGCCGTGGAAACCATTTTGGGGGTCATGATGCAGGCCGCGCAGTCCAGGGTGGGAAAGGTCTTGTCAAACTTGGCCATGTTTCCGCCGATGGTGGGTTCCCGCTCCACCAGGTGGACCTGGAACCCGGACTCGGCAGCGGTCAGGGCTGCCTGCATGCCGGCAATTCCGCCGCCGATAACCACCACGGTTTTGGTCACGCCCACCTTCCGGGTGGGAAGATCCTTGTGAAAGGCCACGCGGGCAACGGCCGCAGCCACTATTTCCTTGGCTTTCCGGGTAGCGGCCTGTGCATCCGGGGTAACCCAGGATGCGTTCTCCCGGATGTTGGCCATCTGGAAGAAAAACCTTGAAATGCCGGCTTTTTCGCAGGCTTTGCGGAAGGTGATTTCGTGCATCCTGGGCGAGCAGGATGCCACCACCACCCGGTTGATCCCCTTGCTGCGGATCTGGTCGATGATCAGTTCCTGCCCGGGGCTGGAGCACATGAATTTGTAGTCCCTGGCTTCGGCCACATGATCCAGGCCTGCGGCAAAATCCCTGACCGCTTCCACATCCACCTTGGAGGCGATGTTCATGCCGCAGTGGCAGACATAAACGCCAATGGCTATTTTTTCAGTTTTCATGGGTGGGCACCAATTCCTTGTTCACCGGTATCAGCAGTTTGTCAAGCGCCAGCCTGTCCGGGGATATCCCCAGGCCAAGGCCGGCCAGCTGGGAATAATAGGTTACGGCCAGTTTGGGATCCGGGTTGGCAAGTCCGGTCTGGCCCTGGTCCATGTTGAGCTGGCACAGGGGGCATACCGTTGTCATGAGATCCGCTCCTGCCATGGTAACCCCTGTGATGATCCTTTTGATCAGGGGGCGGGTGTCAGCTTCATAGGGAACCGCAAGAGCGGCACCGCAGCACAGGGTTCTGGCCGAATGGTCGACCGGTGTGAACCCGGCCAGGGCGATGAGTCGCTCCAGAATGTTTTGGGGCCGGAGGTCATTCCAGGGACGGGTCAACTGGCAGCCATAGTAACCGGCCACCTTTACATCCTTAAAATCCCTGACGATCTTGGACTTCCATACGGATGGGTCAACATCGTTGACCAGGATTTCCAGATGGTGGCGGATGGTCATGGCAGTTGGGTCAAAGGCAAGGCCGGCTGATTTCAGACGGCGGTTCACCACGGCCAGGGCAGCCGGGTTGGATGCCAGTTTTTTGTGCACCTTTCTCAGGGTCGTGTAGCAGGCATTGCACCCGGTAACCACGTGGTCGTACCCCCGGCGCTGGGACAGGGCCATGACCCGGGCTCCCAGGAGCAGGGACTCCAGTTCGTCGATCCCGGCATGGGTCGTGGCACCGCAGCAGTTCCAGTCCGGAATTTCGTCGAGTTTAATACCCAGGACCTGGTTGACGGCGTTCACAGACTCCTTGTATCCGGCTGCTGACTCATAGGTGCACCCGGGGTAAAATGCGTATTTCACAGGTCGTTCTCCTTTGTTCCTTCGGATGATTCAAAAGGCGAGAAAAGCTTTTCCACGGCGGTTCTGCTCCGGGTTTTCCGGGGGAGAGCTTCCAGCCTTTTTCTCAGGGCCAGCCTCAGGGCCAGGGGCAGGTTCTTGACAGCGTCCGTTGGGTGCTTCATACTGTATACGGCCATGACCAGGGGGTCTGTCACCTTGCCAAAGGCCCGGACGTTGGCTGCAAAGGCTTTGTACAGGTCAGCCATTTTATTTGCGTCCGGTACGGTATCCAGCTTCAGGGACATCTGTTTCAGGCTGTACATGATGTCGGTTACCGGTATCTCCATGGGGCACCGGTCCATGCACTGGTAACACGATGAGCAGAACCAGGGCGTTTCCGAGCCCAGGGCCTCGCCCATCATCCCGTCCCGGATGAGTGCGAATAATTCCCGGGGGCCGTGGAGCATCCTGTCGGCATAGGGGCAGGATGCGCTGCAGGTTCCGCACTGGATGCACCTGAGTATCTCCCCGCCGTGGGGTGTCTTGAAAAACAACTCTTTCAACTGTGTTTCCATGGGCTGTTGCCTCATCGTTCTGTTAATGGAATCAAGCCGGCCCTTTTCGGGTTTGGCATGACTATTGCGTTGATTTGAAACCGATTAAGGTTATGATCTATAGCTCATTAAGTCAAGTAGCAAAAACCGGGCCGGGGGACAAGCAAATCCTGCCCGCAACCGTAAAAATTGTATCAACCATACTACCCCAGAAAAGGAGGTCTGTCATGACCAACAACGTCGTTATTACCATTTCCTGCGGCACTGACAATACCAACCGTTCAACCCGAGGTATCCACCTGGCTACCATTGCCCACAAACAGGGTAAAAATGTTACCGTTTTTCTTCTGGACGAAGCTGTCTACCTTGCCAGGAAAGGGATCATCACCAATGTCCGGGCTGCCACGGGCGACTCTGCCGACGATCTCCTGGCCTATCTCCAGGCCCATGAAGTTCCCATCCTGGTATGCAGGCCCTGTGCCGATGCGCGTCAGATCAAGGAAGAGGATCTGGAGGAAGGAACCCGCATGGCAACTGCGGCTGAACTGATCAATATGATCTGTGACGATGCCGCCACCATTTCCCTGTAACTTATCTTGGGCGTCACCCTGTTACCATGGCGTTCAGGGTGGCGCTACCTTCCCTTTCCAGAGAACTCCATTTTTCTTGCCGACTGTTGTGTCCGCGCGTTTTTATTCTTCAAGACAGAGCGCATGGCTTGCCGCATCTATCGCCCTTGATCAGGTTGCATGCACGCTGGAAATTACTTTCATCTCACCGCCCGGAGTCCGGATACTCGCTGTCATGTATGGGGTTTCATGGTCATCAATGGGATGAATGTCCACCAGGAGGTCTGCTTCCAGGGCTTCAAGATTCTTGATTAACCGTCTTGAATATTGGTGAAAAATATCCAGTCCGGCCAGGGAGCATCCCAGGTCGGCCATGCCCAAGGACGGATGCACGGCTGTCCGCCATTGAATGACCGACGGCAGGAAGCCGTTTCCCGGCAATGATCCGTCTTCGGGTACGGTGATCAGCCACTGGAGGCTGTCCCTTTCCATGGTCAGGACCTCCCCGAAGTTGCCGGGTGTTGCCAATGCCGAGATGTCAGGAACGCTGACCACCCAGGTCAGAAGCCGGGGCTGCTGTGTCAGTTTTTTCTGGATCCCCGGGTCATCCAGCCCGAACCATCGGGGTCTGTACGGTCTGTCACCTGCCGGGTTGACGGCAATTATTTCAAGATAGGTGCCGTTTCCAAGGGACATCACGCAGTTGTGGGTGCCCATGCTCCTGTGTTCTCCGCCCCGGGGCACCGTGACCCCCAGAAGATCCTCAACATAGGCTGTTCCCTGGTCAAGATCGGCTGCGCCGATAACGATATGATCCAATGCCGACTCTATTATCATAATTTTTGCCTCTAAAAGTGTTGTGCCCGGATAATAGTTGAAAATGAACCGGGTTTCAAGGGGTATCAGCCATGGATTTACAGATCGGGGGGGGATCCGGGAACGCGGGGGGCGTGGCACAGCTCAGTAAGGGTTATGCATCATAACCTGCAGACAGTGGGGATTTCATCATGATCGATATGGATGCCGACAGTGTCCCCTGTGCTGAAACCCAGGCGCCTGAATTCCCCGGTAAAGAACTCATGCTTGTCCGCATGCCAGAAAACATTCCACATGGGGTTCCTGACCGTATCTATGCCATAGGCATCGTGGCTGCACAAATTGATTCTGAACCGGTCCTTGGCAATCAGGGTGTCGGCCTCGGACAGGAAAAAGTCTATGTGGTATAGGTTGTTGTTCAGTTCCTGGGCAATGATTTTCTGAAAGTCAGGAAAGTCATCCAGGTAGTGGTTGGCAATCTGGTAAAGCTCCTCTGACTTGCTGATGGCCATGCCCAGGATGGCGAACCTTTCATTTCTAAGGGCAAAGGCTTCAAGTTCCTCCTGGAATGATTTTATGATATCAACCGCTTCCCTGACCACAGATTCTGGGGGCCGGCGTTCAAAAACAATGTCCTCACAGGTTGCGATTACATCCAGGTAGAGCCTGTTTGTGTCCATGACGTAAATGGGCCTCTCCCGGTAGTTTCTCCGTTTTCTGATCCGCTTGATGCCGCTCAGCCTGATGGCCGGGACGCCGGTGTTGCCTTCAAGTATTTCAACGTTGGAGATGTCCTTGGCCTGGACCACAAATATTTCTCCGGTCTCTGAAATGATGTATTCAATCTCGCAGGGGAAGCCGAAAAGCTTTTCAATGTCACGGGACAGGCTCATGAGTTTCCGGTCATGGGGGGTTTTGGTGATGAACGGTTCGGTTTCAACCCGTGAAATCCGGTCCCTGCAGTACCCGAACTCCCAATCCCTGGAGATCAGTTTTGCCATGACACTGGTCCCCTCCACAAAGGGCATGATGATGATCCCCATGTCATCCAGGTTTATGTCAGGGGCGCCATTGAATATCTGCTGGCGTTTGATGGACAGGGCTTTTGTTGTTTTAGCCGACTTGATGATCTTTTTCCTGGCATAACTGATTCCGCCGATGTCTGCATAGGTCGCCAGGGAGTCGAAAGTCCCGCCCTTAAACCGGTATTCCAGCGGGTGAGCGCTCCGGGCTATTACTTTATAGCTCTCCTGGTGCTTCTTGAGAAAGTCTTTCAGGGGTTCGAAGGCTTCATCTCTGAAGTTTTGGGCAGAGACATAGATAAAATCCGGAACATGGAATCCGGCATCTTTCAATCTTTCCAGGTATCGGGCTTTGTCAGGTAGGTTTGGATCTGTGTTCATGGTTTTGTTTCTGCCGTTTGTTGAGTTGTTGTCAGTGTGTCTATTATCATTTATGCAATAAACATGCAATGCCTGTGATTGAATTGCCCGGGGTGCGTCATTTACTGGCAGTTTCGTGGGGCCATCAGGAGAAAGCAAACATCCCGGCAGTCTCGGAAGTTCCGATTTTCAGGCAAAGAGTTGTCCCCTGACAGTGATCCTGCTGCCCGGATGAATCGTGGGAAGTATGTAAACGGGCTTCAGATTAGTGTTGCAGGAGAAGACAAGGGTGTGATACTGTGTCTGAAAGGTATGCCAATACATGAAGAAAAAATTGAGAGCTTATGCTTCATGCGATACAGATGCCATATCTCCCCGACTTAATTCTGGCGGTCCAGGGGATGATCGCCAGTTGATCCCATTCTGGTGTCACGGTTCATCCGATTGTGTTTTTTTATCCGCGGTGCTATTGGTTATCTATCCGGGAATTGGGAAAAAAGGCTTTGATCTAAAGCATTGACATCATGTTAACCCATAGTGATAATGTGTTAACCGTGAAGGGAGCGACGAGATCCATGAGTGCAAGAGTTTTGCTGGTAGATGATGAAACCGATCTGCTTGAAGTTATGGCCGAGCGACTCGGTGTCAGGGGGATTGAGGTTTTTACAGCAGATTCACCACAAACTGCCCTGGACATGATCACCATTGAATCATTTGATGCTGTCATCCTGGATTTTTCAATGCCAGGGATGGATGGGATGCAGGCATTGAAATTGTTCAGGGAAAAAAAGCCCGAATTGCAGGTCATCCTCCTGACCGGATACGGTACCGTGAATAAAGGTGTTGAAGCCATGAAGCTGGGTGCCTTTGATTTTATTGAAAAGCCGGCTGAGATCGGGAAACTCGTTCAAAAGATCGAGCAGGCAAAAGCACAAAGGCTCAGGGTTCTCCAGAAGCAGCAGGAAGAGAAGATTAAGGAGCTGGTAAGAAAAGTCGGGGGTTGATTGTTTCCTGGAAAACAGGATCGGCATTGGTTTTTTAATTTTTTCTTGGGGTTTTCAAAACAGGCTCCTTCCAAAAATTGTTGACTGGTTGCTGCCTCCAGCCCCATAGCCTGCATTCCTGAATTGGTTCCTCAAGACGGACAGGGTGACAATACTTTTTGTGCACAAGTTCCGCCGCCCGGACAGAAATAACACAATATGGCCACTTCAACGGTCTGTTTACATGCAATGAATTGAAGTCCAAATGCCGCAATGGGGTACTGCATCAGGGTGTTTTTGGCAGGCAGATGATAAACTTGGTTCCGATGCCGGGAGTGGATTCAACCTTTAACCTGCCTCCGTGATCTTCCACAATGATAAAATAGGATACGGAAAGGCCGAGCCCTGTGCCTCTGTCCACCGGCTTGGTTGTGAAAAACGGTTCAAAGATCCGCTTCCGGGTGGCCTCATCCATCCCGGGCCCGTTATCTTCTATCTCGATACAGGCCATGCCCGGGTCTTGAAAAAGGCGAACGATAATCATGGGGGCAGGATTTTTCTCGGTCTGCATGCTGATTGCTTCAGAGGCATTTTTCAGAATGTTAAACAGAACCTGCTGAATTTTGCTCTTCTCACAATGGATCTCAGGCGTTTTGGGGTCATACTCCCTGACAAGCTTAATCTTTCTGAAATCATATTTGTTGTTAAGATCATAATCACTCCGGGCCAGTTCGATGGCTTTATTTATCAATTCAGCCATATTGTTTCGTTCTTTGCAGGATTCTGTTTTCCTGACAAAACTGAGCATGTTGCTCACGATTTGGGCTGCACGCCTGCCTGCTTCATTGATGTTGTTGAGCTGGTTTAATATCCCCCTTTTTTCCATGAATGATCGTATGACGGCCATTGAAGAACCCAGTTCCCGTGCAGCACTGTCGTTGGCAGGGATGTTCTGGGTCAGCCGGTTATGGATTACCTGGGCGCTTTGGATCATGCCGCCCAGGGGATTGTTCAATTCATGGGCCATGCCCGCGGCAAGCCCCCCCACGGAAAGCATCTTTTCAGACTGGGCGATGACTTCTTCCATCTGCAGTCTTTCCGAAATGTCGTCAATACGGATGACGGCACCATTGATTTCACCATGGTAGAGCGGATAGATGGCAATGTCCGTGAACCGTTCCTTCCCCAGATAGACCAGCGGCCTTTTATGCATTTTTGAAATCGTATTGGTAACCATGACGGTCTGGATTTCTCTGTCATAGCTGTCCAGCTGTGGAAACATATCAAATAAATTTTTTTGGAAGGCCCTGTCCTGGGAGACACCGGTAATCTTAATGGCTTCGTCGTTCCAGATAACTATTTCATAATTTTTATCCACGCCGATAATAACGGACGGCATGGAATTGATGATACTGCTCAGGAAGGCGCGGAACTTCTTCAGGGACTCCTGGGCCTTTTCCCTTTCCACGAGCTCATTTTTCAGGGAATTCAAGGCCTGGTTGTAGATGGCGAAAAGATTATATGAAACTACAAAAACAAACAGCAATGCTATGGTGTTGTCAAGGGCATAATCGATGTGTTCTCTTGCCGTCAGACCGGCTGTTTTAAACAGATAGTAATTAAAGCAGACAAAAATTCCATAATTGAAGATAAAATAAAGAATCATGGGTTTTCTGTCTTTGAGGAACATCAGCGGCATGGCTGACATCAGGCCCAGGATGAATACAATGGTATCGAGTTTTATCAGCAGTGATGACACCGGTTCATTGAACATCAGGATCCAGGCGACCGAAAAGCCTGTGATAAAAATGATATGCACTGCAATGATGTAACTTCCCCTGAGCAGAAGAATCAACGCTGCCAGCATGATGATAAAACCAATGGATTCGGTGAGCACCGTGGCGCTCTCGATTCCAAAGGTATAACTGGTGTAAGCCAGGGTGATTGTCAGTCCGAGGACCACAATGAAGGTGGTGACGAACAACAGTTTCGCCTTTAACAGGAGTTCCCGGTCTGTGTTGTCATAATTTTTCAACAACAGTGAAAATAATCTATTCATAACTGAAAATAGCCTCTAGCCCAGGGGATGATGTATTTTAAAAAGTTCAGACAGTATACCCCAGTCCGGGGAAGAAGGAAAGGGGCGGTGTTCCGTGATTTTTAAAATTGCCCCCGGGCGTTTGGATTAAAAGGAATCAAGGATAGTTCTCTGGCAGGATTCGGGATGCTGGTGCCGGATGAGCGGCGCTGACCTCTGCCGGGCTGGGCATCCTTTGATGAAAAGAGCAGTATCCCGTTTATTGCATGGGCATGGGGGGATAATCCTGTGAGACTGCATACGCCTTTGTCGGCATGCATTTCAGAAAAAGCCTGGTGCCGTTGAACATCACATTCCTCATGAATCGTTCCAATCCTGAGCCGGCTGCCTGATACCGGGTCGGGAACCTCAGATAAACATTGGTTGCCTTTGTCCTTACCCAGTATCCCTTGAACGGTTCCATGATAAATGTATCAGAATAATAGGTTCTGTTTTCCCAGCGCCACAGCCTTAAATCAATGTATGGATTGTCCTGGGCAAGATTTTCCAGCGGTTCCGGGCCAAACAGGAGTGTTCCTTTGTCGTCATAGGCAGCAACCTGTATGTCACTCCAATAGTAGTCTGCATTATTGGGTGGTGCGACCTGGTTCCACCCGTCTCCGGTAGCAGGATTGTAATGAAGCCGGACGTCGATATCTGTCTGGAGGCTCACCGGAATCCCCTTGATGACAGGATCGAGCCCGTATCTTGCCAGACACCAGTAAGCTCTGCCCGGTTCCATTTCAAGTCCTTCACTTGAAAGAACATATCTTCCAAGAACAGGATCATAGGCCCCTATACGGTAAGTCTCTGCCTGGTATGATTGAAAAATGTCTGCAACCAGGGGATATTCCGGCCATTGAACAAGGGATATCATGGTATAATCAGTATTCTTTATGCCTGGAGGAACACTGGGACCATTGCCATAGACAACTTCACCCACATAGAATGAATAAACGTCCGACCATGAAACATTTCCGTTCTCATCCTCAATGGCGACTGCCCAATCGTACTTCAATCCCGGCGCCAGATTGGCAAGCGTTACCTGCAATGCCGTCCCTGTCTCAATAAGACTGCTGCACCCCGGGGCATCAGATGTCATAATACACCAGTAGGTGTTGATATGGCTGTCACCCTCGGGATCCGTAAACTGATTTATGGCCAGTGTCACCGGTGATGAAAGGAAAATGGGATCATCGGATACCGCCTCTACGGGTGTCGGAGTCCCTGGTGGTGAATTGGGCGGCGGATCGACCGGTGGCGGATCAACCGGTGGCGGATCGACCGGTGGCGGATCGACCGGTGGCGGATCAACCGGTGGCGGATCGACCGGTGGCGGATCAACCGGTGGCGGATCAACCGGCGGCGGATCGACCGGCGGCGGATCGACCGGCGGCGGGTCAACCGGTGGCGGGTCAACCGGTGGCGGATCAATGACCGGCGGATCAATGACCGGCGGTGGGGGTTCTGTTGTAAAAGTCCAGGTCCATGGTGCTGCAAGGTTATTCCCGGCAACGTCCTGGATGCCTGTGCTCAGGGTGGCTGTGCAGGTTGTGTTGTAATTGAGCAGAACAGACGGGGCAAAGGTTGCCGTGAGTCCGTCGTATGTTACTGTTCCTGTGATGTTAACGATGCCGTCCGAAACGGTAAAGGAGTTTGTGTCGACTGTTGCCGCTGCCAGGGCTTCTGAAAAGGTTGCCGTTATCACAGAACTGAGAGGAACATTCACGGCCCCGTTGACAGGAGAGACAGAGGTTATTGTGGGCGGTGTCATGTCCGGGGGGACATCTTCAGTAGTAAAATTCCACACGTGATCAGCAGCCAGGCTGTTGCCCGCAATATCCTGGAGGCCTGTGGTGACGGTAGCAGTATACAGGGTATTGTACCCAAGTGGGTCAGACGGGGCAAAGGTTGCTGTGAGTCCGTTGTATGTTACGGTTCCGGCGATGTTAGTGGTGCCGTCCCATAGGGTAAAGGAGCTTGCGTTCACGGATGCCGCTGCCAGGGCTTCTGAGAAGGTTGCTGTAATCTCTGATATGACGGGGACGTCCACAGCAGCATCTGCCGGTGAAACACCGGTAACCGTCGGGGGGGTGACATCCGCATAAAGCGGCTCATAGCATCCTACGTCGATACCGGGGCCCTGGGGGCGGGCTGTGCCGTTATAATCCACAACAATGGGATCCCCGGCAGCCAAAGGAATTACATCCCTTGAAAGGGATGCGGGCTGAAGGTTATAGTCCGAACCACCCATGAATCCTGGATCAACCGAAATATCAGTGGCAGCCGCAACAACACCCATGTAATCGGTCCCATTGTTGACGACATTGTTGTAATCGAGATTCAACGTGGCCGGAGTTAAATAATCCATGCCGTCCCTGATGCCGCTTGCAACAAAATCACTGATGATATTGTATTTGATATCAAAGGCAGGCGCGGGCGACGGTGCAGGGACAGCTACATAGATGCCGTCCAGCTGACCACCGGTGATTGTGTTATGGTAAATCTGCGGAATAACAGTCCCGCTGCCGGCTTTTACGACGATTCCGGACAGCATGCTGATGGATGTGCCATGGATCAGATTGTTGATGATGGCAGGCGATGCCGTGGGTATGGACGGGACAGGGGGAAGGGGCGTATAGGTTTCGACCAGAATTGCGGTTCCATTGTCCCTGAGGGTGTTCCCGGACAGTTCAGGATCTCCGTAGGCATGGATGCCAACGTTTCCCGGACCATTGTGATCGTAAATGATATTGCCGATGACCTTGTTCCCGCTGCCGGTGCTTTGAATTAAGACACCAATCGTCTGGACATGAAGGGGATCTCCGGACCAGTAGATGGAATTGTTCTCAACGGTAATATTGCCGGCATCTCCTGTAATGGACACGCCAATGCCGTTATCATAAATGGAGGCGATATTGTCTGAAATGCCAATATTGCTGCCGCCGTCAATGGAAATGCCTGCGGTTGTGTTGTTGTAGATGCTGCAATTGCCGGTGATGGATCCCAATGTGCAACCGCTTGTCAGGAGGATTCCAATTCCATTGCCGTTCACATTACAACCGTAAATAACAATTCCTGAGGCGTCAACCGCTATGCCGGGTCCGGAAAATCCTGTTATGGTAATCCCTGTGATTGTAACTTCGCTGGACTGGACCGTTATTCCGGTGGTCCACCCGATGCCGCCACCCTGGATGATGGTTGATCCGATGCCGGTACCCTGGATTGCAACGCCTGCCTGGGTCAGGACCAGCGGTACGCCCGCTTCCCCGGTCAGTGCCCCGAACGTCCCTGCAGGGAGTTGAATCACGTAGCTGCCTGGTAGGCCGGCATTGATGCGGAGTATGGCGTGATGCAGGCTCTGCCAGGGATTTCCGGGTGTGCCCAGGCCTGAAAAATCGCTGCCGCCCGAGGGTTCTATTGTGTAGGTTCCAGGCGTATAGACACAGGTATCCAAGGAGTCATTGGGATTGGTCCCCCAGAACATCTCTTCACCATCGTAGTAACCGTCACCATCACTGTCTTCGTTCAGGGGATCCGTGACGATCGTCGGATCTGCAGAGGGGACAAAGGCTGCCGGGTTGGTGTCCCCCCAGATGTCGTCCATTGTCAGCCCCAGCTCGGCGCCATCCATGATCCCGTCACCATCGGTGTCCGGGTTGCAGGGATCGGTCTCTCCGGGATCAACGATCCCGTTATGGTTGAGGTCTTCCAGACCGTCAATAAGGCCATCGTCATCCCCATCGGAATCATCGGCGCTGGGGCAGTCTCCGGTCAGGCCTTCATCACCATTGGGAATGCCGTCTTCGTCATCATCCGCTTGAAGGCAAAGCACTGTAACCGTGGACTCTCCTATGGTCTCAGCGGTGCCGTCGATGCTGGCGATGCCGCTTATGGTGTAGTCTCCGTCACTGCCTGGCGGGCTGGATAGATTGTAGATCAGGGTCCGTGTTGTGTTTTCGGGAAAAGGACCCCATTTGATGGTCCGGTGAACCGGGTCCCATACACCGGAATTATTGATTCTGGACGGTGTTAACCCGGCTGGGATCGATTCCTCCACAGCCCAGGATTTTGCTTCTGAATTGGGGGAGACCCTGAGTTTGACAATGGGGTAGCAGGTGCTGTTAATGCTTATTTCCCTCTGGAAATTGTTGGGCAGCAGTGATTTCGCCTTATACGCGGCTGAGGCGATGTCACTGTCGATCATGCCGGATTTAACCGCTAGGGCACGGATGGTCGATGCATGGGCCAGGTTTATGGGCAGTTGGTACAGTGTTGACCAGGTTCCGGGCAGGCTGCCGTCATCGGTATAATAGATGTGGGCGTCGGGTGTTGAACAGGTCAGGATGACATCAACGGGCACCGTGCTGCCCGAAGCCGGTGAGACCCCGGGAGTTGCAACCTGAGTACGGAGGTCCTGGCATGAGGTTGTCAGGATGGCATCACCCGTGATCGTCCTGGATTGACCATCAAAACTTGCCAATCCTGTAAGGTTGGCTGTCAAGGGCGTTCCTGAAACGGTATAGCGAAATTCCCGCCGGGTATTATCGTTAAACGGTCCCCATTTGATGGTGCCGGATCGTGCATCAAAGCTTCCACCCCATTCCGGAGCCAGATCCGGAACCAGACCCCTGGGCAGGTTTTCTTCCAGGGCGTAGGATCGAACCGAATTCTCAGGCGTTACAACCAGCGTAACCCCGGCGCTGCATGCCTCTGGCGTGATGGTTCGCACGCCGGTTCCGGGTTCGGATGGCGCAGGTTCCGGGTAAACGGCGGACGTGACGTCGCTGTCAATAAATCCGGTTTTAAAGGCCCTGGCGCGCAGCAGTGTGCGGCCTGTAAACTCAGGCAGAGACAGGGGTGATGCATATAGTGTCGATCCAGAATGGGGCAGGCTTCCATCGGTTGTGTAGCTGATCCCGGCATCGGCGGTGGCACAGGTTATGGTTACGCTTACCGGGGTTTGCGCCCCGGAGCCGGGGGTAAGGACCGGTTCTGCCACCTGGTCGGGAATGCTGACGCAGTCGATGACTACGGCTTTGTCCCCGGTCAATGGCCGGCTGGTACCGTCAAAACTTGCCAGCCCGTCAATGAGGTAGCTGTCCTTTCCTCCGGTCAGTTCGTAGGTGAGCGTTCTGTCTGTTGTATCGAAAAAGGGTCCCCATTTGATGGTGCGGGTTGAAAGGTCCCATACGCCGTCGCCGCTTATGTTCCGGGGCAGCAGGCCCGGCGGGATGGTTTCCGAGAGAGCCCAGGAGGAAAAGCTCTCGTTGGCGGTCATGGTCAGTGTCACCAGGGGCGAGCAGTCTGCGTTCGGGTTGATACTCCTTTGGGTATGGGCATAAACCAAGACTTTGGTGTATCGTGTTGAGGCTGCAGTGCTGGGTGCATACCCCGGGCCATAGGCCATGGCTTTTACCAATGCCGTGCCGGTCAGAACAATGGGGAGTGTGTACGTGTCCGAGTCAAGCCCCGGCTCACTGCCGTCGGTTGTATAGTAGATGGTTGTGCCGGGTGTGGCGCACGACACAACGACGGTTATGGTGTTTTCAAATTCCGCCGGGGGTGTCATCTCCGGCATGGCGGCCTGGGGACAGGTCAGCGTAACCTGGGTATAAGGCGTTACGGCCGGCCGTGTGTCCCTTGATGCGCCGTTGGCACTGACACTGCCCGTAATGGTGTAGACACCCGGGGGGCCGAGAATGTCATAGGAGACTGTCCGGTCTGAATTGTCGTTGAACGGCCCCCATTTTACTTTGTGATGCCCGGGATCCCAGGTACCGGATCCGGAGATGTTGTCCGGGATCAATCCCGGGGGGAGGTCTTCTTCCACGGCGTAGGACACGACCGCATCGCCCGGCTCCACGGCAACGCTGATCCGGGGGGACGGTGTGCAGGAGGAATCGTCGGACAGGGTTCTCTCATTCTTGTGGATGATATCCGGCTCCGGATAGTCTGCAAGGACGATATCGCTGGGTATCATGCCTGATTTTACGGCAATGGCCCGAACCCTGGTGCGTGCTGTAAAGACGGGTTTGTGGTCTGAATCATAACCGATTGTGCCCGGATCCTGCGGTGTTGCATCCGGGTTGGGCGAACTGCCGTCCACCGTGTAATAGATGGCTGCGCCAGGGGTTGTTGAGTCAATGGTCAGGGTAAGGGGTGCAGCCGTGCTCACCAATGTACCAGAGGCAGGGGTGAACACAGGGGCGGCCACCGTTTCCTGAACCGTCCGGCATTGAACCGTTGCCTGGGAGTCACCGGTTGTATCAACCGGTATCCCGTCAAAACTGGCCCTGCCCGTAATGTCAAGGACCGCATCCGGTCCCGTAATCTCGTAGGTCAGGGAACGGTTCGCGCCATCGTCAAACGGACCCCAGATAACCCTGTTGCGGGCCTGGTCGAATACGCCGCCGTGGCTGATTCCGGAAACGGTTATCCCCCAGGGAAGATAGTCTGTTACGGCATAGGAAGCCGCTGGCGGTGCTGCCAATGTGACATCCAGGGTGATGGTCGGGGAACAGGTGGAATCGCCGGTTACGGTCCTTGTGATCGATGCGGGATCGGCAGGGGCAGGTTCAGGATACAACGCTGAAACGACATCGCTTTCCAGCATATCATCTTTGAATGCCCTGGCCCGGATGGAAGTTTGTGACGTGACGGGAATGGGAACGATCGCTGGCGTCGTGATAAACGGGACAGACGCAAGCCCCGGCACGCTGCCGTCCAGGGTGTACCGGATCTGGGCTCCCGGGGTTGTGCATGACAGGGTTATGGATTGGGGCGCCTCAGCCCCCGATGCCGGGGAGAACACGGGAGCGGCAACCTGTTCAGGGAGGTCAGCGCATTGGATTTGTGCTGACGAAACACCGCCGATCGCTTGGGTCGACCCATTCTGGGTAAAGGTGCCGCTCAGGTCATAGGTCAGGAGCGCACCGTTTGTGTCTGCGGTAATTTCATAGCTTAAAATGCGTGTAATCGTATCATTAAAGGGTCCCCAGGTTATTGTGCCGGTCTCCGGGTTCCAGGCGCCCCTGCCCTTGATATTGGCGGGAGTACAATTTTGGGGCAGGACTTCTTCGATCATCCAAGGGAAGGCTGCCGGGGTAACGGTAAAAGCAACAAGGGGAGAGCAGGTCCCCTGTTCGGCGATGGTGCGGTCAACGGCAGATACCGATGAAGCCCAGGCAAGGTGAACCATGAGAACTATCAGGCTGCACCTGAAAATCAGGCTTGTTTTCATGGAAAAAGACCGCATCCGATTATCATTACAGGGCATACCGAATCACCTGGGACCAAGCTTGTTAGTTGAATTGACGTCAACCAATACCATCAATTTTGCCGATAGTTGTCTGGATGGTTGACACCCCTGCCTCCGTTGCTTTGCTGTTACGGTCCGGGCACCCAGCACAGGGGTTTCCCGCCGCCCACGTTCTTGTAGACCCCGGAGTTGCTCTTGAGGAGGTATCCGGCCCGGGTTACAAAATCAATGGGGTGGGGCTGGGCTCCGCTTTTCCAGTCAGCGGCATAGGCGTCAAACTCTGCCTGGCTCAGGGTCCATCGCGGGTCCGACGTGTCTGCGGGATGGTACTCACTTGTTGAATGCTCATAGGCGCCAATGTCAACAGCGGTTGCCCCATCCGGCCTGTTGTTTCCGTCCAGATCCTTGTCAGGCATATGCGATGCCGAGTAGTCGCCGCCGGCATCCAGGCACAGCGACCCGGTGCCCAGGTGGTAATCTCTCCGGGCAGGGTCCACAAACAGGGGATCAACATCGATGTTGTTTTCGGCTGTGGTCCAGGTTCCATATTTCTTGTGGAAGTTATTGTTTTTTGCTTCCCGGACCAATCCGGCATTTGAGAGATAGATGTCGTCACCATCCGTGGTGGCTGTATTGCCCCAGATGGTATTGTTGTACAGATAGGCTTCGTGGTTTGTTGTGCTCCAGATGGTGACGCCGCCACCGTACCCGACCACCGAATTGCCGTACACGGTATTGTTGATGAGGTATAGTGAGGGGGCATAGGCAGCCAAACCACCAACGTAAGTGTCTCCTGAAGGAATTCCCTGGGTGGTATTGTGGGCAATGATGTTATTGGTTGCAATAATTGTGACTTTTTCGCAGGATAGATAACCGCCGCCGTAATTTCTTTTTGCCAGGTTCCCGGTGATGATATTGTTGTGACATAGAACTGTTCCTGTCCCTGCACTAGAATGATAGAGCAAAAAACCACCGTAATCATAGCTTGCGGCGGTATTGTCCGTGATCCTGTTATCTGAAATATTAGTATCGCGCACAGCCTCATAGATCTGAAGGCCGCCGGCTGACGCCCCTGAATTGTTTGATATGGTATTGCCGGTAACGGTAACGGGTATCTGGTACCCATGACAATTAATATTTAAACCGCCGCCATTATTGCTGCTATTGGCAGTATTGTATGAAATATCGTTGTCGGTCACCACAAAGGCACCACCATGGTATGACGTTCTGTCAATATAGAGACCACTGGTGCCGGTATTTTTTGTAATCGTGTTGGCGTTCACCGTGACATTCGTGCAGTTGGCTATGTAGACCCCGCTGCCGGGGTTGTTTGCCTGATTTCCGGAGATGTAATTGTTTTCCAGGGTTACTGTGGTGCATTGGTTGATATAAAGTCCGCCGCCGTGCTGGGGGCTTGTGTTGGCGGTAAAATTGTTGTTTTTAAGTGATATTTCAGTTCCCCCGTAAATGTAGAGCCCCATGTATGCGCACTCGGTTATGGTGCAGTTTTCAAGTGTTACCTTACCGCCGGTACTGATGTATAATGCTCCAAAATAGGAGGCGCTTCCGGTGCTGGCCTGGACAACGATATTTTTTATTGTAATATCGGGCGCATGTCCGGTGGCACTGATCCGCAGCACCTGGTTGGTTCTGCTGTTACCGTCCAGTATGACCTGGCCCGGATTGGTGCCGGGCTCCGTGGTTATGGTGATGGCATAATCATTGACCGGGAAACAGGTTGCCGCACACTTGTAAATGCCCGGAGCCAGGTAAATGGTGTCATTGTCACTGTTGGATGCAGCCGCGCTCAATGCAATCTGGAATTGGTCACAGTCGGTGACGTGATGGTCTGCGGCAATGCCCTGCTGGACCGAGGTAAGGATAAAAACAAGGCCTAGGAAAATTTTTAACCGGTGCAACGCCGTCATGGATTCTGTCTCCTTATGATTAAATAATCAATCATTCGAATTTTAGAAACATTATTGTCTGGAAAAGGGGATGCAATTGATAACCTATTATTTGAAAATTATTTCCCTGTCAAGCCCTGACTGCCGTTCCGGATGCTCCATGAAACCGTGGACATGGAAGTCAGGCCGGACTATTTGGGCGGTGATGGGAATCCTGCGTCATCCCAGTGCTTATTGTCCAATTTCTCCTCGAAACGGGTTTCCATCATCTGTTTGTTCCCATCCGTGATTGTTCCCAGATTCTGTTGTCCCATGGCTCTTGCTGCCGGGTCAAGGTCAGGGGCATCTGCGCCATCCGGCAAGACCAGCTGCTCTTCCGGGATCAGGATTGCGTTCTCTTTTCCCGGTCCTGAAAAAGTAACCGGTGTTCCAAGGGGCGGGTCGGCTGAAAACGGCAGTTCATTTTTCATGGCCGCCGCCGCCTTGAGATCTATGGGCTCAGGCTGGGACGGCAGTTCTCCCAGTTTGTTCATGAGGGTTTCAAAGGCGTTGAGGACAACCGGTTTTTGGGGGTCTGCAAGACTGACAACCTCGATCACGGTATCTTCAAAACTGGTAACCTGGGTCATATCCGGGGCTGCCAGGGTAATGAAGTCGGAGCCTCTGACGCCTGCAATTGAGGTATTGGTTTTAACCCTGAACTCCGATCTCCGGAACTGGATCAGCTTTTTGACCCAGAACCGTGCTTTGCCCTGAATCAGATCGAGAAAAGAGGACCGCTCCCGGGCTTGTTCATCGTACAGGGCGCTGGTGATCACAAGCCGTGCATCCGGTCCCATGCTCAGCCGGGAGGCATCCACAAATCCCAGTTCAATTCCTGAATTACCGAAGGTTACGATGGTGTCCCCCTTGAAGAGGGGGATTTCCTTTTGAAGCCAATAGACAATGGTCTCTTCCCGGTGATAGACCGCTGATCGCCCGCTGGATGCGATAACCTTTGCAACGGGAGCCCCCAGTCCCGCCTTATGGGTATCCCCAACCGTGAACCCTGGGGGGAAATCTTCTGCCTGGGCTGAATGTATGGCCCAGAGGGATAAACCGATCATCATCACAAGGGTAAGTACCTGGCTGCATGGGTTTTTATACATATCCTGCCTCCTGTTAGAACCGGGCTTCTAAAAACAAGGCTGAGACGTTCTTCTGATAGACAAAGGGTTTGATGGTGGAATCATTATCCTCATGCCTGAATTCGGCTTCCACACTCATCCAGTCAAAGAAAATGGGTTTTGATATGGAGATTTCGCCGGATAACCAGGTGTCCTCCCGCTTTTTCTCATAATAGGAGTCATCGGAGTCATAGGTTTTTTTCTGGTAGTTGCCGGTGATGTCACACGTCAGGTCCCAGGGGATTTTAAAGGAAACCTTTATCTGTGTTTTGATCCTGCTGAAGCTGTAATCTGCTCCTGTTGCTGCATTGTTCTCGTACCCGATGCGGCCGGACAATCCTGTCATCATCCCGGACAGGGCATAATAAAGCCCCAGGGTTCCTTCCTGGGCGCGGCTGTTTTTCAGTTTATGACCGTCATAACTGTTGTCTGTGCAGTCATAGGCCAGGCTTGCCAGAAATCCCTTGGTAATGGTGCACACTGCTGTCGCCCCAATTGTATGGCGGGTCAAATAGGAATCTTTGTCAAGACTGTAGAACGATGGGGTGTAGTTCAGGCCAAGGCCGAACTGACCGAAAAAAAACGATCCGCGGACAGTGATCGCCGTGGCCGAAATGTCGTACTCATCCAGGTCCGTATACATGGATTCGTAGTGACTCAGCCCTGCTCCCAGGCGATATGGACCCTGGTTGATCAGATTGTAATTCCCGGACAGGTATACATCCGCGAAGGTATCGCCCTCATTGGCATAAAATTCGGTCTCGTCCGGCGCCAGGGCAACATTATCATCGTAACCGAACCCTGACCGGACGCTCAGTGAATAGGGTTTTTCAGGCTTTTCTTTTTTCTGCAGCAAGGACAATTGCCGGGTGGCATGTCCAATCAGCAGGGATGATGGGGCATTGTTTCTGACGTAGTCGAATTTTTCCCGGGCAAGATCGAATCTGTTCAAGCCTTTATAACACAGGCCTGCGTAATAAAAACTGCTGGGCTTGATGGAAGGGTTCTGGTCCGCGGCCGAAAGAAGATACAAAAGGGCCGAGGAAAAATCCTGCTGCCGGTAGCGGCACATCCCTGCATAATACCTGGCAAGGGCTGCGTGCGGGTTTTCTGAGACAATACCGTCAAAGAGTTCAAACGACGGTTGATATGCCGCCATTTTGAAGTAAAGCATGGCAAGATCAAAGGCCAGGCCCGGGATGGTTTTGTTTGCTGTCCATGCTTTTTCAAGCCATTGTTTTGCGTCATGATAAAGACCTGAAGAAAAGTAGAGTTTCCCGAGATAGTGGAAACAATAGTCATTTTCCTGGTTATACTCCAGGGATTTCGTGAAATACTTCCTTGCGGTATCGTAGTTCTTGTTTTCATAAGCATAAACGCCGAGGTCATACCATGTCATCCCCTGATCCGCATATGAAGGCGCTGGCCAAAAGCAGCAGAGCAGCAGGAGAAATCCTGCAATACATGTCACCGATTTACCCATCAAGCATCTCCGTGTTGAAACATGACTTGGTTTTTCAGTTCCATAAAAGCATCGTCCCGGTTGTCGCCGTGCCGCTGATGACGGCAGATCCCGGATATGTCCATCCTGGGGATTTCCCTTCTGCCATGATTTTTCCTTAAGAATAATTGTAACATTTATCTTTGGTAGAAATATCATTGGCGGACAATTGTCAAGAAAAAACGCACCTGCTCACGACCCGGATATTTTCCTCTTTCCCAAAATCAGCGGTCTGTTTTTCGGGCTTCCCGGCCGTCTGGTTCTATGTTATGCTGCCGGCAATCGTTCCCAGGTGGCGGCTGTATCCTGGAAAAGGATGAAAGCCGGTCTGTTAACCGGGAGACGTCAACTTGAGACAAGGGGCGGAGGCAATGGCGGGCAGAAGCGTTCCGGAGTCAGGTACGGATCAGCCGGAAGGTGGTGCGGGGCTGTCAGGGTTTGGGGGCAGGGCTGCGGGCACCCATTGGTATGATGTTGCCGTGGCCGGGGCCGGACCTGCCGGCGCGCTTCTGGGGTATCACCTGGCCTGCCGGGGGATACGGGTCCTGATCCTGGACAAAAAACCCTTTCCGCGGTACAAGGCGTGCGGCGGCGGGCTGACCCTGCGTGCGATGCGGAGCCTGCCCTTTGATATTTCCCCGGTTGTGGAGGATTACACGCGTACGGCCTGTATGGGTTTCATGGACCAGTGCCTCCATTCGCTGTCCTTTGACCACCCGGTGATCGCCATGGTCATGCGGGATCGGTTCGACCATTTTCTGGTCACGGAGGCCGTCAGGAAGGGCGCCCGGTTCCAGGACGCCACATCCCTTGAAGGCGTGGCAGGAGATCCCGGAAATCTGAGGGTTTCAACATCCAGGGGGCAGATCAGGGCCCGGGTGCTCGCCGGGGCCGACGGGGTGAACAGCCGGGCTGCAAGAATTCTGGGCCTCAGTGTCAGGAGCCGTTACATGACGGCGATGGAAGGGGAAGTCCGCGTGCGGCGGCCCATGGACCTGGACAGGTTCAGGGGGAGGGTACATTACGATTTCGGAATTATTGCCCAGGGGTATGGGTGGGTGTTTCCCAAAAAGGACCACCTGAGCGTGGGTGTGGGCACTTTTTCAAGGAATGCACGAGGATGGCGGGGTTGTTTTGACGATTATCTTCGTCTCAAGGGATTGGACGGCGGCAGAAACCAACCGGTAAAGGGGCACCTGATTCCGGTGAGACCCTGGTCCGGCAATACCCTGGCCTGCCCCCGGGGGCTGGTACTGGGAGATGCGGCCGGGTATGCCGATCCCCTGACCGGAGAAGGTCTTTTTTATGCCATCCGCCAGGCTGATATGGCTTCACAGGTCATCCAGGAGGCCCTGAACCGGGGATATGATGCCCTGGCCGGATATACGGGCCTGATCCACCGGGAGTTCGGACCCGATTCCAGGGCCGCGTCCCTGATGGCTGATCTGATTTACCGGTTTCCGGGGCTGGGGCGGCGGATACTCTCTGCCCATGCGGCGGACCTGGCAGGGAATCAGCTGGCCGTGATCTGCGGAAAGCTCAGCTATACCCGGCTGCTTCGGCATCTCATCGGGCGGATTCTCAATCCCATGCAAAGCCTGCCGGTTCTTTTTCAATGAGAGCGCCGTCGGTTTTTCAGGCAGCCCTGAACCGGAAAGGTCCGGCGGAGTACCGTGAAGTATCAGATGAAAAACAGGTGTCCGGCCCGGTGGATCGTAACAGGGGCCGGGGGGGGGGAGGAACATGAACAGCATTTTTCTTGCCATTGTGCTTGGCGCCTTTGTATTTGCAGCGTGGCAGCAGGTTTTCGCGGCGGCTGCCCTGGGAGGGCCCGGCCCCATGGAAGCCCTGTCCAAGGCCATGATCGAATCTGCCGGCGGCGCTGTTGAACTGGCCATCGGTCTGGTGGGCGTGATGGCGCTTTTTCTGGGTCTCATGAAAGTTGCCGAAGCCGGCGGGATGCTGACCATCCTGGCCAGGCTGATCCGTCCGCTCATGGTGCGGCTGTTCCCGGATGTCCCTCCGGATCATCCGGCCATGGGAGCCATGATCCTCAACCTTTCTGCCAATGCCCTGGGGCTGGGTAACGCGGCAACGCCCTTTGGCATCCGGGCCATGCAGGAGCTGGACAGCCTAAACCCCGGCAAGGGCACAGCCACCAATGCCATGGCCCTGTTCCTGGCCATCAACACTTCCAGCGTGACCCTCCTTCCCACAGGGGTTATCGCACTCAGGGCTTCGGCCGGCTCCCTTGACCCGGCAGCCATCCTGCCCACGACCCTTTTTGCCACCATCGGGTCCACAACCGTGGCAATTCTGGCGGCAAAACTCTACCAGCGGTTTGTCCCGTTTCAGGCAGAAGATCATGCACTGCAGGATACTGGAGAGAACGGGGTCGGGATGAATACGGGCAAGGCACCCCTGGAGGCGGTAACGGGTGAATATCCCCTGTGGGTCAGCGTGGCGGCCCTGGCCTGCCTCGGGTCATTGATTCCCGTCGCGGTGCTTTACGGCCGTTCCTTTTCCCCGTGGATTCTGCCCTGCCTCATGGTGGGGTTCCTGATCTTCGGACTGGTGCGCAGGGTACGGGTGTATGAGGTGTTTGTGGAGGGTGCTAAGGACGGATTTCAGGTGGCGCTGCGAATCATTCCCTACCTTGTTGCCATTCTGGTCGCCGTGGCCATGCTCAGGGCCAGCGGCGCCCTGGATCTCATCGTGGGGGTGCTGGGCCGGTTCACCGGCCGTTTGGGGCTGCCGGCAGAGGCCCTGCCCATGGCCCTGATGCGTCCGCTGTCCGGATCCGGGGCCTACGGAATCCTGGCATCGGTCCTGAACGACCCTGCCATCGGCCCGGACTCCTATACCGGGTACCTGGTATCCACGCTCCAGGGATCAACGGAAACGACCTTTTACGTGATGGCGGTTTATTTCGGCGCCGTCCAGGTCCGGAGAGTGCGTCATGCCCTGGCCGCTGCCCTGACCGCCGATGTTGCCGGGGTGATTTTTGCGGTCATGGCCTGCTCCTTTTTTCTGGGGTGAGTATAGTATTTTCCCCTTGACTTTTCGTCGCGGCTCCTATAGCGATTGGCAATCCTGTCCGGTCATTTTTTCGATTCTGTAGATAGGGTGATCTGTGCGTCAGAGACGATAATTGCGTTGCGGCGTAAGGTCCGGCAGGGTGCCACGGAAATTTTCCGCTGAAAGTGATACTATCGTTATGTCCATTGAGCCCCTGCTGAAAATGACAATGCGGAAACGACTGAAACCGCTGATCCCCGCACTGCTTACGCTGGGGTGTGCCCTGGGTGTTGTCCTTTTGTCCTTCATGCGGCCGGACCTCCTGGAGACCATGGACAGCAAGGCCTATGACCTGCATTACCTGTCCCGGGATGTTCAGCCGGTGCATCCGGGTGTCATCCTCGCCCGGATCGACGAAAAAAGCCTGGATGTCCAGGGCCGCTGGCCCTGGCCCAGGGCCAGGATTGCGAACCTGATCAACATCCTGTCTGCTGACGGGGCCCGGGTCATCGGGTTTGATATCGGGTTCCTGGAGCCGGATGACAACCCTTATATCCGGCTGCTCGATGATCTTGACAACCGGGTCCGGGAACTGGATATCAGGGATGGCTACCTGAAGGACCTGTTTGAACAGAGCCGGAAACAGGCTGACAACGATACCGTTCTGGCAGAGGCCATCCGGTCGTCATCTGCAGCCGTTGTCCTGGGCTATTTCTTTCACATGGCCGACCAGGCAGCCGATTTTGCTGCCGGGGAAAAGGCGCGCCAGTCAGCCATGGGCAGAATACTGTCCTCCCGTTACCCCATGGTCCGCGTCTCGGGTGCCGGAGGCCAGGACCAGATCATCAGTGCCGTTGCACCCGAGGCCAGCCTGGATATCCTGTCCCGGGCAACCCCCCATGCCGGGTATTTCAATATGGCGGCGGACACCGACGGCGTGGTTCGATGGCTGCCCCTGGCAATCCGGTGCGGGGACGGGCTGTTTCCGCCCCTGTCCGTCCTGTGTGCCTGGCTGTACCTGGAGCGCCCGCCCCTGATCGTCAATGCCGATGATTACGGCATCAGCTCTGTCGCAATGGGGGAAATCACCATTCCCACGGACGAACAGGGCAGGATGCTGGTCAATTATCCAGGTCCTGCCGGAACATTTCCCAACTATTCGGTGACCGATATCCTAAGCAATACCGTTCCCCGGGGAACCTTCGCCAATGCCGTGGTCATTGTGGGTGTGACGGCCATGGGACTGAACGATCTGAGAACCGTGCCCCTGGGACCGGATTATCCGGGCCTGGAGATCCATGCATCGGCGGTCAGCAATATACTTGCCCGGCAGTTCATGACCCGGTCCAAGTGGGCCCTGGTATGGGATCTCGTCTGTATAGTGCTCCTGACCATGGTCGTGGGGATAGCCATCCCAAGGCTCAATGCCCTGGGCGGTTTTGCCGTTGCCGCAGTCCTGGCTTTTGGGGTCATGGGGGCAACCCAGTTTCTGTTCGAGCGGTACAATCTCTGGATCAACAGCGTCTACCCCCTGGTGGCCGTCGGTTCAACCTATACGGTTCTGACCCTGTACCGGTACTTTACCGAGACCCGGGAGCGCATGAAAATCAAGAAGGTCTTCAGCCACTATGCGTCAAAGGATTTGATCGAGAAATTTGTGGCAAACCCGGAACAGCTGAAACTGGGCGGCGAGATCAAGACCATTACAGTCCTGTTCTGCGACCTGGCCAATTTCACCGATATCTCGGAAAGCCGTTCCCCCCATGAAATTGTGGGGATCATGAGCAGTTATTTCAAGACCATGACCGAAATCGTCTACCGGTTCAAGGGGACCCTCAAGGAGTACGTGGGCGATGAGCTCATGGCCCTTTACGGGGCACCGCTTTTTCTGGAAGACCACGCCGTCCTGGCCTGCAATACCGCCCTTGCCATGCAGGAGCACCTGGCCAGGGAGCGGGAGAAGGCCCTGGAAAAGGGAACGCCGCCCCTGACGGCCAGGGTCGGCGTCAATACAGGGGAGATGCTTATCGGCAACCTGGGGTCCGAGTACAGGTTCTCCTACGGGGCCCTGGGTGACAACGTAAACCTGGGATCCAGGCTTGAAGGCCTGAACAAGATATATGGCACCAGCATTATCATCGGCCAGAAGACACATGCCCTGGTAAAAGATCAATTCCTGGTCAGGGAACTGGACGCCGTACGGGTAAAGGGCAGGAAAACCCCGGAGCATGTCTTTGAACTCCTGGGCAGGGCAGAGCACCAGCTTCCGGAGGACCAGAAACAGGCTTTTGATCACTATGCCCAGGGGCTGGTCTGCTACCGGAGCCAGAAGTGGCAGGAAGCCATCGACCATTTTGAAGCGGGGCAGGCCCTGTGGAACAAGGATAAATCCTTTGACGTCATAATTCAGCGGTGCGGCATGTACAAACGGTTGCCGTTCCAGGAAGACTGGAACGGTGTTTTCATGGAGAGACGAAAATAATATAGACCGGCTCATTAAACTGCGAAGTTCTGGAGCCGGGAATGGCAGAGGATGGAGAAAACGATGTATAAACGTTTCCTGTATTATCTGGCGGTTCTGATCCTGGCAGGTTCTGCTCTTCCGTGCAAGGGTATTGCCGGAGAATGGAGCCCCTACTACGACATGGGGGTCTATGCATTTGAAAATAAACAGTTTTACGAGGCAGAGGCCCATTTTCTGGAGGCCCTGACCGGCAGCCCGGACAATGCCTACTGCCTGTATTACCTGGGCAGGGTCTACCTTGAGACGCAGCAGTATGGGAAGGCCGAAATCAGTCTGGACGCCGCGTGGGAAAAACGCCCGGACATCCCCGGGCTTGCCCTGGACCGGGCGCGGTTGAACTTCCTTCAGGAGAACTACGTCCAGGCCTATGAGCAGTTCAAAGCGATTTCAGGCCAGGAAAAGGCGCCTCCCCTGGCGGTCTACTATACGGGCATGTGCCTGTACCGGCAGGAGAAATTCGACCAGGCCCTGGGGTATTTCCTGGATGCCGCTGAAAAAAATAAGTCCCTGAAGGCAAGCAGTCTCTATTACGCAGGCATGTGCCAGGCCCGTTCAGGCCAGCCGGACGCTGCCATGGAATCCTTCCGGTATGTCAGCCGGAATGCAGGTCCCGTTGATCTCAGAGAAAGCGCCGGGTCCCGCCTGGCTGAACTGGAAAAGCAGAAGCAGGCCACAAAACCCCTGCACCTGGAGCTGAAGCTGGGGATGGGACATGATGATAATGTCCGGCTGGATCCCATTGACCGGGATCTGTATGCCGACGAAGGGGATTCCTTTGTCAGCGCATGGGTTTCGGGCAGTTACGCATTTTATAACAGGAACGGATACCGGATCGGAGCAGGGCTCAGCCACTACCAGATCCGCTATGCAGATCTCGACGACTACACCCTTGCCGGCACTGCCGTTGAGCTGTTCGGCATCCGAACCCTGTCCGATGTGGCTCTCAGGTTGGGAGTTTCCCCGGTTTGGTACCGGTTCGGCGGTGATGATTTTCTCTCAAGCCTGAGACTGGGCGCCCAGGCAGCATACCGGATCAACAGCCGGTGGACGGCCCAGATCGGCCTGGATACCTCCCATGACGATTTTGACGAGATCGACGACAGGGACGGCAACACCGTGGAAGGCTCGGCCTCCATCCGTTATGCCTTGCCGGATGACAGGGTAAAACTCCTGGCCGGCCTGGGATACAAGGATACATCAGCCTCGGACAATCTCTTCTCCAGTGTAACGGCAAAGGCCAGCCTGGAATGTTCTGTGAGAACGATCCTGGACATGACCGTTGATGCTTCCCTGAAAATGGAAAACCAGGACTATGATAAATCCGATCCCTATTACCATGTGACCCGGGAAGATACCTGGATGTCTTGGGAGCTGGCCCTGTCCAGGCACGTGGGTTATTCCTGGCTGGGCCTGGAGGCTAGAATCCGGCATGACAGGAACAGCTCAAACATTGATGATTTCGACTACAAACGTACTATTACAGGTCTGTATCTGACAGTGACGTTATAGCAGGAGACCCAGCATGAACATCAAGATAAATCCAGTCCTGTCAATTCTTGTTACGGCTGCAATACTGATCATGGCCGCCCTACCCCTGGGCGCCCAGGTCGCCGTGCAGCAGGCCCCGCAGGCAGGGACCATCATCGACAGCTTTGAACCGGGATACGGTGAGCCCGTGGGCCGGGTCGTCACCGTTACAGGCACTGCAGCTGTTGCCCATCCCGGAGCCGATGTCCAGTACCGGATCGTCCAGGATACCCCCCTGTTCAAGGGCGACACGGTAAAGACCTTTCCGGACAGCCGAGTGGAACTGGGCTTTGCCGATGCCAGCCGGCTCAGCGTGGGACCCTCAACGCTCCTGATCATCAATGAGGCCCTGTACGATCCCCAGGTGGGTGAGAGGTCCGCTTTCATGACCCTGGCGTCGGGCAAACTGCGCTGCTGGGTAAAAAAACTGGTGGCGTTCCGGCGATCCGAGGTCCGGGTCAAGACCAGCACCAGCATCGCCGGCGTGAGGGGTTCTGATTTTGTGGTATGGGAAACCCCGGAATTCTCCGAGATAACAGCCCTTGACAAAACCAGCCTGGAGGTGATCCACCTGGCTGCCCCGGAAGCCGGCCCCGTGATCCTTACCGATTTCACCCGGGTCAAGATCGAACCGGGTCAACATCGGCCCATCCCCGCCCGCGTTGACCCGGAGGAGATCAGCAGGATAATGCAGGAATTGCCCTTTTCCGACCGCATACCCCTGGGCATGCCTGTCGCGGGCCTGAGCCCGGGCGGGGACACCCTGTTCCTGGCGGAAACCATCCGGATTCCGGAGATACTCCTGGTTCCCCCCGGTCAGGCTGCCGGTCCATGGATCACGGGTTCCGCCCTGCTTCCCGGGCCATGGTCCCAGGCCGGCAGCACTGTCTCCGCTCAGGCCGACCTGTTCAGCCAGATACTGCACCAGGCTGTCCTGGCGGACGAGCACTGGGCGGGCATCAGGTTCCCGGATCCGCCCTGATCCGGTGTAAGCAGCGGGTTCAAGGTCTTAAGGCAGATGCGGTGTGCACATGATACTTAACCTAGAATACACTCCAGGAACATGACAGCCATGACGCTATTAAAAAGATTGTTTA
>JAZDGN010000122.1:0-11500 GCA_043806875.1 Pseudomonadota bacterium | reverse complement strand
ATAATCTATATTTTCTTCACCAGGCATGAAATTTTCAGCCAACCTCCTGACAATGGGTCCGGCAAATGCGTAATAGATACACTGTCCCATGATGCTGACAGCGCAGGAAAACAGTTTTTCCGGGCTTAATTTTTCCCGGGACAGGTCAGAAAGAATTTTTGCCAGGATATTTTTCTGGGGCCTGATATAAGTTTCTACAATATCTTCAAAGGCAGGAGTAGGGTCTAAAAATTCCCTGGCAATGAGTTTGCCCCTGCCTGAAAAACCGCCCCATCCTTCCTTGCCCAGGAACCTTAAAAACATGGCGTGGATGAAAATATAAAGCCTTTCATCCGGGCTTGCATCTTGTCCGGGAAGGGGCACAGACGGATATTTCAAAAAAACCTTGGAAAAGATATCTTCCAGAACAGCACGGTAGAGCCCTTCCTTGTCCCGGAAATGATAATTGACGGCAGCGATATTGGCACCGGAAGCTTCTGCAATCCTTCGGATGGTTGCAGCTTTGAATCCTTGCCTGCCAAAAATATCTCCTGCGATATCAATGATTCTTTCCCTTGTCGGCATGGGTTTGGTCATGGTTGTTTTCCCTTTGGCTGTAAATTTCAAACACATGAATAAAACATTTGTTTGAAACAGTCAATTGAATTTTTATTGTTTTTTGGGCCGGACCGGTTTTAAGAAAGACAACATTAAAAGCCCCAGGGCGATGACACTCAGGAAAAGCCGGAAGGGCAGGCTGTAGCTGCCGGTGTGGTCAAAGAGAAATCCTGTTAAAATGGGGCCTGCGGCACCGCCTGTGGTTCCGAAAAATACGACCAGGCCGAAAAGCGCGCCATGGGAAGCGGTCCCGAAAAGCTCGGCAACGATGGGTGAAATCACAGTAAAATAACCACCGTGGGCAAGGCCGTAAATACAGGCAAAGACATAGAGTTTCCAAAGGCTGTCTGCTGTTTGAAGCCACAAAAGGCTGACCAGAAGCAGCAGAAGGGCCAGGATCATGGTTCGTTTTCCCCCGATCCGGTCAATGACCATACCAAGGGAGAATCTTCCGCCCATACTGATTGCGCCGATGATAGAGAGAATCCCGGCCGCCTTGTGGGCTGAAATACCGATATCCCTGCCATGCGGGACAATATGTACAATGATGCTCATCAGGCAGGAGACAATGGTCAGGTTCATGATGCACAGAAGCCATAACTGGTAAGTCCGGGACGCTTGGCTAAAGGACAGGTTCCCGTCCGGCGGCCGGACAATTCTGCCCGGGGTTGTCAGAACCGTATAAACGGGTATGGCCGGTTCTTTTTTCAAGAACTGTGCAATGACCATAAGAAAGATAAGGGCAATGGCGCCCAGCATCATGCCCGCGTTCCGCCATCCAAACCCTGAGATCAGAAAGCTTGTCAAAAGCGGAAACAAAAATTGCCCGGCACCGGTGCCCACCTTGACGATTCCGGTCATGGTCCCTCTTTTTTTCGGAAACCACCGTGCAATGGTGGTCAGAGGAATGACATCAATGGAACTTAAGCCGATGCCGAACACCAGGCCAAAATACAGGTATAATTCCAGGACAGTATCCATCCTGGACATGAGCATGCATCCGATCCCCATGAGAACGGCAGTCGCAGACACAATGACCCTGGGTCCGATCCTGTCGTTCAATCTTCCGACGTAAACGGCAAACAAACCGGAAATAAAAAAGGCGGCTGCAGATGATCCTGAGATAACCGACCTCGGCCATCCGAATTCGGTCATCAGGGGATTGAAAAACACGCCATAGGAAACATACACCCCGACACCAACAGCCTGGACACTGAAACAGGCGGCGACAATCAGGCTTGTTGAACGAAGCCGCTGTGCGGCAGAAAAATTCAAAATAGAGTATACTCCTCCGGATGTTCCATGGGGTTCACCCATGTTCCAATTAATTTAACGGGGAGTATATCATGAAAAAATCCGAAGTAAATCGTTTTAAAAGGATTTATGCCGTCCGGGTGAATTTGTTGACCGGGCAGGCCAAAGAAACCGCCCTTTGGCCGCTCACAGAATCGTACAGGAACCTCTATATTCATAGACCTCGTGTTCATGTCCCATGAATAGTACTGATCTTGATCTTCTGGCTCCGAGTTTTTGGGCTACCCGCTTTGAGACGTTATTCTGGGGATGAATCAAGAAGATGAATCCCTTTTTTCGCAAAATAGTTTCCCCATAATCCTTGCATGCATTGGCCGCCTCAGTTGCATAACCATTGTTCCAATGTTCAGGCCTAATTCGAAAAGCGATCTCTGTCTCCACTTTACCATCAATTTCCTGATGAAGCAGACCGACAATACCTACAAATTCATCTTTTGGTTTTAACAAGACTTTCCAAAAGCAATGTCCGTATTTCTTGTAATGATCCAAGATTTTGCGGATCATGTGTTTGGTGTCATCATAGCTTAGTATTTTCGGAAAGTACCTCATCACATCTTTATTCCCGGTCAGTTGATATAATGAATCAATGTCATCGATGGTTACTTCCACTACTTTTAGACGCTGTGTCTCTGAAATTAGGTTCATTCTTCTATTCACCTTTGGTCTGGGGCATAAAACGTTAAAAGGTACCAGTTGATCGGCCAAAACAGTGTCGTAAAATTGCCAAGATTTCAAAATCATTTTACACATATCATGCACGGTAATAGATTCCAATCAACCATTTCAGTTAACTCACTTAGGGGGCACGACATGATCAAAAAACAAATAGCAGAGAAAACGCTTCAGTATCACCAGTCCGGGCTTCAAGCAATTTTTAGTACTCAGTGTAAATAACATGTTAACGGTGGTGAGGAGGAAAGGTGGAGAAAATTTCTGGAGATTTATATATTCAGACCACAAGAAAATTTTTGGATTATTCGATTCGGTAACGGCCTGTCGAGCGAATGGTGTGTCTGGATGATTGGAATCGAGTGAAATGAGATTCCGGCCGCATCCTTATTATACATCCACAGGATGGACACCGGTATCGTTTGAGCCAGATCGCGGAATAAAAACCATTAAAAATGCACTGGCAAAACCATGTCCCCATACTTTCCAGTTCCCGCAGCAAGGATATTTTTCAGGTTTTGGCCCATACTGGTGTAAGCGTAGAAAAAAGTCAACAGCAATTTTCAAGGTGACCCGAGGCATGATCAAGCCCGGCTTTTTCACTTGGGCAGTGTTCGTTTATAGGCAAAAGGGAAAAATCCTTCCCGGCTTAATTTTTCAACTTTTTCAACTGAGTCCTCAAGGTGCTGGATCATTATAGCTTTGGCTTTCCGGGCATTTTTTTCTTTAATGGCCTGGACCAATTGTTCATGTTGGGACACCACAACATCAAACCAGTCAGTGATTGACATGAAGGTCACGTTGCTTAAATTGGTATTTTTTTCAATCATGGACGAAATCCCTTCATTCACCCGGTCCATGATCATGTTATGGGCAGATGAAATGTAGAGATTGTGAAGGGTGATCTCCCAGTAGGAGTTCTCTTTTTTCCCTTCATCCGTATCACAGTTCCCTGCCTTGAGATTTGCAATGGAAATTTCAAGTTTTTTTAAATCTTCATCTGTCCTGCGATAGGCAGCCAGCTCTGCAGCGGAGACACTTAACAGCCAGCGCATCTCCATCACCTGGGGTAAAAGATCTTCAAGCCAGAAAGGCATGAACTGGATACTGTCGGTGAAATCACTTAAGTGCGGGGTGATGACAAACACACCCTGCCGTTCCACGGATTCCAGAATTCCCCAGGCTTCCAGGGTGATGATCGCCTCCCGTAAAAGGGTGCGGCTGACCCCTAATTGCCCTGCCAATTCTCTTTCCGGCGGCAATTTGCTGCCTTTTTCATACATTTGGGTCTTGATGAGGTCTTTGAGCTTGGCGATGACAATATCTCGTTTCTTGTTCAAGGCATTTTTCCTTTAATGGCTGTTGAGAATGGTGAGACCCCGGAGGTTTCATGGGACCGCCGGCTGAATTGTGAAGGAGGAATGGTATAAATGGCTTTGGTATCTCCCTGGTTTACCAGTATGAATATTGAAATCAGTTTCAATTCTGTTTTTTTTCCGCTTACCGATTCCGGTCGTAATTACGTGAATCCCAGTTGTAATCAGGTCAAATATTTATAAATTTATTACATTTTTATACATTATAAAGACATGAGACGTCAAGTCCATGTGGGTTAAAAAAAAGAATTTTTTGTTCTTGACAAAAATTTATTTAACTTTTAATCTTTCTGGTACGACCAAGGGTTTACCAAGGAAGGAGGATTTTTTATTATGATAGCCGCCCCTGGCATTGAACTGCTGCCCTACCACCGGCTGGGAGAAAAAAAGTATGAGAAACTGAGAAGATCATACCCATTGACATCCGTTGTTCCACTGACCCCGGACCAGGTGGAAGCGGTTGGAAAGACCTTGGCGAAATACGGTCTACGCCTGATTTTACCTGAAGTGGCACACTCATGAACTATCTTATTACCGGATCACCCATTTATACCCTGGACGTGGATTATGGTGTGGTGCAGGCCATGGTGGTGAAAGATGGCCTTGTGGCTGCCGTGGGGGAGCGCAAGACTCTTCAAAATCAGTACCCGGATGCCAGGAAAGTTGACCTGGAGGGTGGTGCGGTAATCCCGGCCTTCAACGATTGCCATGCCCATCTGCTGCTTCTGGGACAGGACCTGATGCGGTGCAACCTCATGGGCTGTACCACCAGGGCCCAGGTACTGGCGGCCCTGCTCAGGTGGCAGGACAAAAATCCCTCATCTCCCTGGATAATGGGCTGGAACTTTGATGCTGCCAATTACAGGGAAGCTCTACCCCTCTCCTGTACGGACTTAAATGAGGTGAGCCGGCACCAGCCCGTTATCATTTCAGACCAGACAAAACACGCGGTAATGGTGAATTCAGCCGCCATGGAACAGGCCGGTATTTCGGCTGACACTACTGATCCCAAAGGGGGGATGATAGAACGGAATCCCTCGGGAAACCCAACCGGCGTCTTCAGAGAGATGGCGGCCATGGAGCTGATGGAATCGGCCGTGCCTGACCCAGGGGTGGAGGGGATCTGCAGAGCCCTTGGCGTTGCCATGGATTATCTGGAGAAAAAGGGAATCCTTGCCGCCACCGAATCCCTTGCAGGCAACTGGTATCCATTGGCGGGTAAAATTTCAGCCTACAACCGGGTATTGGAAAAAGGGGGGCCGGTGCGCATCACCCTGCTGCCTGAATTTATCTCTGCCCAAAAGGCCGGATGGCTGGAGAGAGAAGCGATAGCCTGCCTTCACCTTCACGAGGATCTGAGAATCGGTCCGTTAAAACTGATGGCGGACGGCGCCATATCTGCAAGAACAGCCGCATTGACCCTTCCCTATGAAAATTCAACCTCTCTGGGGCACCTGACCCTTGAAGGGGATGAACTGGACCGGCGCGTGCGTATGGCCCAGCAGGCCGGATGGGCCACCGCCACCCATGCCATTGGAGACCGGGCCATCCAGGTCACCATAAACGCTATAGAAAAGGCGCGTCAGGACTGCGCCAGGCCTGGTCTGCGTCATCGTATCGAACATGCCATCCTGCTGGATGCCCGATTGTGCCAAAGGTTGGCGGCACTGGAAATCATGATTTCAGCCCAGCCCCAGTTGCTGCTGGATATGGGGGACAACCATTTCGCGGCCCTGGGGGATAGAAGCTTTAGTGAAAAGCCTTATCTGTCGCTGTTACAGGCGGGGGTGCTCCTTGGATTCGGGTCAGACCTGCCAGTGGTGGACGGGGACCCCATCCCGGGATGGCGGGCTGCGGTGAACCGGCAGACCCGGGCCGGCATGGTGCTGGGGCGCCAGGAAGGCTTAAGTCCGCTGACAGCCCTTGAATGTTATACCAAAGGAAGCGCGGCCCTTGGGAGAGACACGGCCCTTGGCACGTTAGCCCCCGGAAAGCAGGCACGTTTTGTTGTTTTGAGCCATCGTCCGGAGTTGATCGCTGAAGAGGATATCAAGGTCGTCGAAGTGAGCAGTCGGATTATGGCAAATCATATGAACTGAAAAAGGATGTTATTACATGTGGTATCTTAATGCCAATGACATTGAAGCGGCGGTGGACCGATCGATTTTGATAGAAAAAATGGAGACGGCCATGCGACTGGCAGAGACCGGCGATATTGTCATGCCGCCCCGCACCTACGTTGAATACGGCGACAACAGCCTGGCGCTGATGCCCTGTTTTGCAGAGAGCGGCTTCAGCACTAAACTGGTGACGATCTTTCCCGGCAATCAGACGGGACCTGATCCGGTGGTCAACGGACTCGTGGTGTTGAACGATATCCGCACCGGTGTCCCCCGGGCCATACTCAACGGTCAGGCCCTGACTGCCATCCGCACCGGTGCGGTGGGCGCTGTGGGGGTAAAACACCTTGCCGTTTTCGAACCCCATGCACTGGGACTTGTGGGCGCGGGTGCCCAGGGGTTTGAACAGGTGCTTTGCGCTGCTGAAATAAGGACACTGACAGATGTCTATGTCCATGACCGTGATGTCTCAAAAGTGGGGGATTTCATGACACGTCTCAAAAAACGTCTGCCCTGTGTGCGCATCCGTTCGGCAGCTGGAGCGGATGAGATGCTGGCAGTCTGCCGCACCATCGTTCTCTCCACCACCTCCAGTCAGCCGGTGCTGCCCGATAGCGAAGTCTTGCTGAAAGGGAAGTGCCTGATCGCCACAGGGTCTTACCGGCCTGACATGCAGGAACTTCCCAGGGCTGCCTTTGTCTGTGCCGGAGGGATGCTTTTAGATACCCTGGATGCCAAAAGCGAATCAGGGGACATCATAAGACCGCTGGCACAGGGGTGGCTCCGGGAGGAGGCCCTTCAAACCATGGGGCAATTTTTGTTGAACAGGAAAGAGAAAGAGGCGCTGCAGGGAGAAACCACCATTTTTAAATCTGTGGGTATGGCTTTTTTCGACTTGATGGCGGCTCAATATATTTTTGAAAGCGCCCGCACCAGGGGTCTTGGCAAAGAAATTGATTCCTGACCCATTTTAGCCCATTTTAATCCATCATCAGGGAGAGGAATATGCTGTACCATTTAGGAAAAGGATTCTGCCGGTTTAGCCAGGGGATAAACCGGGTGATCAGCTGGTTGGTCATTGCGCTGCTTACCGTTCTTGTGGGTATTGTGGTTGTTTCCGTATTTTATCGTTATGCACTGGATGCCTCGCTTACCTGGTCCTCGGAGGCTGCCCGGTATCTGTGTATATGGACCGGATTTCTTGCGGCATCCGTGGCTCTGCGGCAGAGAATGCATATCGGATTGGCCTTTTTTACGGATCGCATGGGAGAAAAGGCAGAAAAGATTTTGAAGATTGCCTCTCATCTGGCCACCCTCTTTTTTCTTGTCTTTGCCGTTTATCTGGGGTTTCAACTGGCCGGCAGACAGATGCGGCAGACATCTCCCGCCCTGATGCTGCCCATGGGAGTTCCCTATTTGGCGATTCCTGTCTCCTGCATCCTGATGGGGTTCCAGAGCCTTTCTCTTTTGATTACAGATATTTTTAACCTCCCGGAGGATCAGGAGGAGGAGAAAAAAACATGCTGACCCTGACCATAACCTTTGTACTGACCCTGGTAAGCGGGATGCCCATTGCCTTTTGTCTGGCCATCTCGGCGCTTACCACCCTGCTGATGACCCCGGATATTACCCTGCTGATTCTTCCCCAGAAAATGTTCACCGGTGTGGATTACTTTACCCTGGTCGCCGTTCCGTTTTTTATCCTGGCCGGCGAGCTGATGAACAAAGCCAAAATCACGGATTCAATCGTGGAGCTTTCCCAGCATCTGGTGGGCCGTTTCCGGGGAGGGCTTGCCCATGTGAACATTGTGGCATCCATGTTTTTTGCCGGTATCACAGGGGCTGCCGTGGCCGATACCTCTGCCATAGGGTCAATCTTAATCCCGGCTATGGTAAAGGAAAAATATCCCAAAAGCTTTGCCGCTGCCGTAACAGCAGCTTCCTCTGTCATGGGGCCCATTATTCCGCCAAGCATCATCATGGTGGTCTATGCCCTTGTGGATACCCGGGTATCCATCGGTGCCCTGTTCCTGGCGGGAATAGTGCCAGGCATTGCCATCGGTCTGTTTCAGATCGTTGTGGCATACCTCATCGCAGTGAAACGGGACTATCCCAGGTTTGAAGAAAAATTCGACATAAAGATCTTCATGCAGGTTGTCCGGCGGGCCGTGATTCCCCTGCTCACGCCCATCATCATCATGGGCGGCATCCTTGGCGGAATCTGCACCCCCATCGAGGCGGCAGCCGTGGCAGACCTTTATGCACTGATCGTTGGCATGTTTGTGCTACGCACCCTGAAATTAAAGGATCTGCCCGAAATTTTTCTGCGTACCGCTTTAACCACCTCAACGGTTTTTCTCATTTTCTGCATGGGAAATGTCCTTGTGGTTCTGTTTACCATCAATCAACTGCCGGAGCAGCTCACTCAACTGGTACTCAGTCTGTCAAACTCACCCATCGTCTTTTTGCTGCTGATTAATATTGTCCTGCTGATCATCGGCTGCTTTATGGAAGTCGGGGTTGCCATTATTATCCTGGTGCCTATCCTGGCACCGGTTGCTGCCCATTTCGGGGTGGATCCTCTTCACTTTGCCATGATCGTTGTGGTCAATCTCTGTGTCGGTCTGGTAACGCCTCCCCTGGGGGTGGTCCTCTTTGTCGCCTGCGGCATCAGCGGATCGAGTATGGAAAGTGTCACCAAGGCCATCTGGCCCTTTGTACTTGCCATCATAGGTGTATTGATTCTGGTCACCTTTGTGCCGTCATTCACTCTGGCTGTGCCGAGAATGTTCGGAATGGCAGGTTAACCGTTTTATTGTCCTGAAAATAACCCGTAAAAAAAAGGAGAAAATTATCATGAAAAAGTTCAGTTCGAAAAAAACAATGGCCTTTGCTGTCTGTTTCTGCCTGCTATGCTTTGCTTCGACAGGCTATGCAGCCCCCCAGTACACCATTAAATTTTCTTTGCACATTGCCCCCACCGAAGAGGTATACTCCTATGCGGCAGCCCTCTATTTCAAAACCCTGGTGGAGGCAAAGTCCCAGGGCCGCATTGCCGTCCAGCTCTTTCCCTCTAATCAACTGGGGTCGGAGCGGGAAAGCCTGGAAGGATTGCAGATGGGTACCCACCAGATGGACTTTACCTCCACAGGTGCGGTTCCCTCTTTTGCTCCTGAAGTCCAGTGCCTGGCCATGCCCTATCTCTTTGCCTCCAGGGCAGTTGCCTGGGAAGTCTTTGACGGAGACTTCGGCAGGGAGATCATTGAATCAGTGGCGAACAAAACAGGGATGCGTATCCTCGGAATCTCGGAAAACGGTATCCGCCACTTTGTCACAACCAAAAAACAGGTCAAGAGTGTTGCCGATCTGAAGGGGCTCAAAATCAGAACCATGGAAAACCCCGCCCATATGATCATGGTTAAGGCCCTGGGCGCAAACCCAACCCCCATTGCATGGGGAGAGCTTTACACCGCACTGCAGCAGGGCGTTGTGGACGGCTATGAACTTCCTCTGCCCCTGATTGATGTGGTCAAGCTCTACCAGGTCTCCAAGTTCGTCATACTGGACGGTCATATTTACGATCCCTATTTCCTGTGGATCAACCAGACATTCTACAACCAACTGCCTGCGGATCTGAAGGCTATTGTTGATGAGGCTGCTGTTGAAACAACGGTTGTGGAAAGGGCAAAAGCTGCATACTACGATAATGTCAGTGCCGTTAAAAGCCTGGAAAAAAACGGTATGACCATATATGCCCCAACCGCTGATGAAGATGCCGAATTCAGAAAAATTGCCCAGCAGGCTGTATCCACTTTCATTTCCGAAAAGATAGGAACAGAATGGAACGAAAAGCTTGATCGTGCCATTGAGGCGGCAAAGAAAAAAATAGCTCAAAAGTAGATTCACCATGGAGCGGGAGAGATCTCTCCCGCATTTTTTAAAACCGATACTGGGCTCATACCGTTCCAAATTACAAAGATAGACAATATTATGGTGGCTGATTCAATCAATAACCTTCACCATATTGACTATTAAAACGGTATGAGTTCCGTGTCCTTAAACTTGATGCAGGAAAAAAATGCCGTTTAAAATAGTTATATATGAGGCCGACGATAGCATGATGGAGGTGTTTAAGGCCATTGGAACAGACCAGAGTGTGGTCTTTGTTGAGCAATTACTCTCCATGAGCAACGTTGGGGTACATGGTGACGCGGATGTCATCTGTATGGATCAGTCGGTTCTCACGGCTCAGCTTCTTGAGCAATTTAAAAATTTGGGGCTGATTGCCGTGCGCAGCACCGGTTATGACCATATAGATATAGACTTCTGCTCTGCCCATAACATTGCCGTTGCCAATGTCCCCGGCTATGCAGCCAATGCGGTTGCCGAGCATACCTTTGCCCTTCTTTTGACCGTCAGCCGTCATATTGAATCGGCACTCCAATATACACGACAGGTCAGATTTTCATGGGAGGGGCTGCGGGGATTTGAACTCATGGGAAAAACCATGGCCGTCATCGGTACTGGTGCCGTTGGCAGGCGGGTGGCTGAATTGGCTTGCGCTCTGGGAATGAAGGTGATTGTTAATGACCTGAGACCCAATACTGCATGGGCGGATTCACTTGGTCTGGCCTATGTCGATTTTGAGACGGCCATAGGCGCTGCACATATCGTCTCCCTGAACGTTCCCCTGGCTCCGGGGAGCGGTTATCTGATCGGTGCCCCCCAGTTTGAACAGATGCAACAGGGGGTTGTGCTCATCAACACCGCCCGCGGCGAGCTGGTTGACCCCAAGGCCCTGGTGACTGCCCTGAACACCGGGAAGGTGGCGGCGGCAGGGCTGGACGTGCTGCCTGACGAACACTATATCCGGGAGAAGGAGAGAGACCCTGCTGTGTTTTTCAGTGATCGGTTCGATCATAAGACCATGCTGGCAAACAGTTTGCTGTGCCGGCACCCCCATGTGATTGTCACCCCCCATATCGGATGGTACACCGTGGAAGCGGACATGCGGGCACTTGATATCACCGTTGCGAACATAAATGCCTTTACATTGGGAAAAGGCGAGAATGTCGTTAACACAGCTTTGATAAATCTGTAAGAGATGTTATTATCCAGCAGAAAGCGCCAGTGCGGGTGTTATTTCAATAAACAGGGGTGAGAGATCTTCCACAGGCGGCCCTCCCGCACAACTGAACCAGGAGGACCGAACCGGGCTGATATGGGAAAATTGCTGAAGTCCGCTTGTTTATTGTCTCGTCCGATTAGGCTAGCCTGGAGACGTCCTTGGCAGCTTTAGGGAAGTTTTCAAGCAACGTAACATCATGGCCAGGATACAATAGGGACAGATCACCGTTAACCCTATTCTTCAGTTTAGAATAACTAGAGAGCCAAGCTGGCATGTCCGTTATCAGGCCGCTTGGC
>JAZDGN010000121.1:0-73263 GCA_043806875.1 Pseudomonadota bacterium | reverse complement strand
GCAGAATCGATGATTCCACCATCTGAGCAAGAAAGAAAAAAAGGATGCCAAGGCTTACCAATGGGGCCCTTTTTCTTACGATCATGGCAGCTGAAATAATTGCAGCAATGGCAATTATTGCAGAAACCGGAGAAATTGGATTAAAGAGGGAGGTTGAAAGCACATAGTCATGTTCGATGGAAAACCGGCTGGCAACGGGATAAAAGATCAGGGAAAGGTAGAATAAGAGAATCCTCGGCTGGGTCAGGGCTCTTTCAAGCATGGTGAATGAACGTTTTTCATATAAGGTTTGCATGGTTGGGAGAGAGAATCCCCACGTATATAAAACAGCCGCTGCAACCGCAGAAATTACAATCATGCAGATTGAGAAGCGTATCCATAATCTCCTGTTCCCAAGGGACAGGGATCGTTTAAAGAAAATGATCTCGAGCAGAAATATGGCAAGCGGAAACGTGACTGCGTTTTCTTTAGAACCGATTGCCAGAAAAAACGAAACCACTGCCAGTGCGTAAAGCCGCTTTTTTTTTGTGGTTGTCCCAGAATGTTTTGCCTTGAGGTAAAACATGATTCCGGAAAGGTAAAAAAGGGCAGACATCAAAGCCATCCGCTGGACAAGATAATTGACTGCCTGGGTGTTAATGGGGTGTACGGCCCACAAGACAGCAGTGAAGAATGCGGAAAAAAATGCGGTATCCTGGGACACATGCTCCAATGCGGGCGTTTTAAACAGATACAGGATCGAAAAATAAAGTGCAACCGTTGTCAGGATATGGATGAAGATGCTTACGGCATGATAGCCCCTTACATTATCCTTGTGAAAAAACCAGTTCAATGCAAAGCTGAGATTTACAAGCGGTCGATACACCTGATGATGGATGCGGCCTGAAGCATCAACGCTATCTAAAAAAATTGAATCCGCAATCGATTTAAAAGACAACTCATTCATCTGGATATTGGTATTGGCTGGGATTCTAACGTAATCATCCAGATGCCAGGAGTTGTCAAAACTATTGGAATAAACAATCATGACCAGGATGGAGATAAGAATCACGGGAGTTATTGCAGGACTGTGGATATTTTGTAATTCCATAACAGGACCTTGAACTCTTTTATACACCATCATTGGAGGGTACGTCTTAAAAAAATGATCTGGGCTGCAATCATGGCCGTGCAGGTCCACAGGATAATCAGTCCCACACCCTGAAAGATCATACTACTTGTTATGACCTTGTCATATAACGCAAAAGATCTAAAGTTGATGACCTCAAGATTTGGAATGCTGTAGTAAAGGGTCTGGATACAGATTTTAAGAAAATCCGAGGTCAGATTTTTATTGAGGATGATGAGATCACCGGACCAATGCCCAAAAAAGTAGATACCGGATGTAAAAACAACATGGAGCAACGGTGATGTAAAACTTGCAAAAAAGAGGCTGAATGAGCACAGAATAATCCATTCTCCAAAGATAAAAGCCCATGCGATAAAAAAACCGGAATTCAAGGGCAGGGACAGAAGGTACATGAGGACTATCATGAACAGGACAAGGGGAATATAAAGAAAGAATAGCGTGAAAACAAGGCTTATACATTTTCCGTACAGATAGACATGACGCTTTATCGGTCTTGAAAAAATCAGATACAGTATCTTGTCTTTTTTCTCCTCACGGATCAGCTGAGCCCCAAGATAAACAGCTCCGACAAGTCCCAGAATACCAAGCACCCAGAAACTCATACTGACAACAACCCGGTTGTTGCCGCCAATGGAGACGTTTCCCAGGAACACAGCAAAAACCATGGTGACGATACCGATGCCGGCAAGAACATGGAGAACCCGGTCCCTGACAGCTTTTTTCAATTCAAAGTAGCAGATGGATCTGATCTGTGTTGGTATCATTATCGGGCCTTAAACTTGAACAGCAGTTCCTCGGTTTTCTCCCTGAGAGGCAGAAAGCTTTCCAGGTCAATGATTCCCGCATTTATCAAACCGAAAAGCAAGGATCGATTGTCAGAGGGCAGAGTAAACACATACGAACCATCGGCCAGAATATCCACCGATTCCTTGACTGCAACGGATATCAATGCCGGTTTATTGTCGGTCCTGCATCGAACCTGATACCCCTTGATTGCTTGCTGGAGTTGAGAGATTGCCCCTTGCCATTTTAATGTGCCATTAACCATCAGGCCAATCTGATCTGACAATTCTTCAACATCACTGATAATATGTGAGGAAAAAATAATTGTTTTCCCTTTGACTTTTAATTCTGAAAGAAAGCAGCGGACCTTGTAGCGCCAGTAGGGGTCAAGTCCGCTCATAGGTTCATCAAGAAAAATAATCTCAGGGTTATGCATGAATGCCTGAACAAATCCTGTCCTTTGAAGCTGACCTTTGGACAAGGTCCCCATCCGCTGGGAAATTCTGTCGGAAAGATCAAAAAATTCAAGAAGCTCTTCCCGGCGGTCTTTGATTTCCCCTCCCATGTTTCCTGACAAACCGGACAGCAAGAGCAGCCATTCATTGAGGCTCATATTTGCATAGCAGTACTGCTTTTCAGTCAACAATCCGATTCTTTTTTTTGCAGCCGCCGATGAAACCGGTTGCCCACAGACCATGATCTCACCGGCTTGAGGTTCGATCAGGCCTGTTCCCAGTTTAATAAAGGTTGTTTTCCCGGCACCGTTTGGCCCTACCAGCCCAAAGACCTGCCCAGGTGGAATTGACACAGACACAGCAGTGATCAGAATTTTTCTTTTTTTGAAAAATCCCTGGGTAACGGAAAACGAGGCTGAACGAAAATCAACGGCAGGGTCACTCATCAAAGTGCATCTCTTTCATCTTTTCAATGATTTTTTGTCTGTCACCCAGGGTTTTGACACTGCTCAAAGACTCTTCAAGGAATTGCCTTGCAAGCTGTTTCTGATCCGATTTGTCTGCAAGGGTAGCAGACAGCTTTGACAGGAACACCGGCGCACCGGGCAGCAATGCTGCCCGGTGGATCGCTTTTGCCCCCTCAAGGGTATTGCCAATTCCCTTCCACAGGTAATATCCTTTGAAAAACCATAATCTCCAATCATTGCTGAAATAACCAAGCCCTTTATCGATCAGGTAAAGTCCATCGTTGATCAAACCCACTTCAACGGGAAGAAGTACGGCTCCTAAAAGGTAAGGTTCTTTCCATTCGGGTGATAGATCGGTGATAATATCCAGGAGACATAATAAAAAAGGGTATTGCCTATCCGACAGGACATGTTTGCCGAAATAATAGGTGCTGCGCATCCAGAGAATATCTGCCAACAAATCCGGGTCGGCAGGGGCTGCGAGCCTGACAAATGATGTTTCAATAGGAATAAATGCGACATCGGCCTTATCCTGGTTCTGGTCGATACACCAGGGGCAGGATGGATTAACAGGACTGTCTGACATCTTTATGGTAAAAAATTGGAACCCTGCGGTGGCCAGGATCAGAGGTATAATTATCAGACGTACGGAAAGGTTCATGTCATCCTGTTTTTGAGGCCGATTTGTTGGACACAGCCGATAGCATTCACGAACAGTTATTGGCATGCATTGCTTATATTGGTTAATGTTCCGATGGAAGAGATGGTCCACTTGTCTACGCTTTGATTGATGCGACTGCTTCTTGCCGTGGCTGTGAAAGTGGTGGTGTTCGCGGAAACGTTATAGGTATAGTTGCTCTTGCCGACGCTGGCCCAGCCGATTTTACCAAATGTCATACTGTATCTGTCAAAGGAGGCATAAAAGGCTTCCTCGTTGACCCGGATGGCTCCCAGGTTGATTTTCGCTTCACTCTGCTTTGCACGGCACTGGTAAACCATAAAATTGGGAAGCGCTATGGCGGCAAGTATGGCAATAATCGCAACAACAATCATCAGTTCAATCAACGTAAACGCTCTCGGGTTCTTATGGTGGTCCGTCAGTCGTTTCATACGTATAAACCTTTAACGTTGCGTTTCAGAATATAAATGCCGGAATGTTGTGTCAAGTCATTCCGGCATTTTTTCAAGCAGTCGGGCTAAGTGTCTGCTACTGGCAGGCGTTGGTCCGATTTATTAATACACCTAACTCGTTCATGGTCCAGCCATCTGTTTTGTTGTTGATCGGGCCACTGGCGGTAGCCAAATAACCGCTCGTTGTTCCATTAACAGCGTACGTATACCGTGCTGTGCCTACAGTAGCGAAACCTATCTGGCCAAGAGTGCCATTGTAGGTATCTGCTTCCGCCTTAAATGCTTCAAGATTTGTACGGATGGTTCCAAGGTTTGATTTTGCTTCACTCTGTTTTGCCTTACACTGATAGTTGAGGAAGTTGGGGATGGCAATGGCGGCCAGGATTCCGATGATAGCCACAACGATCATGAGTTCGATCAGGGTGAAACCGCTTTCTTTTTTGAACATCTTTTTCAGCATGGTGCGTCTCCTTTATACTATGGTTAATGTGACATCGTTCTTAAGCAATCCAAAGTAGCAACGAATGTGCCACACTGAAATTGGAGAGCGCTGAATTTGCAACTTACTAAAATAATATGAAATATTCAACACTGATCAAAAATTTGAAAACTGCGGGGTAACCTGGGACTGGAGGGTTTAACAAATTTTAAGGCGATTGTGACAAGAATTGTCATGTTGACAATTTATGACTCGTCCTGGACGAAATCGTCCTGTTTGGTTATCCTGTACCGCAGGGATCTCAAGGTAATGCCAAGGATGTCGGCTGCTTTGCTCTTGTTGCCGGAAGCGATCTCCATGGCCTTTTTGAGGTAGGCCCCTTCTATGGTACTCAGGATCTTGTCCAGGTCCACACCCTGCTCCACATCGTCCAGGTCGAACCGGGACCCCTGTATGCCTTCAATCCAGCGCCGTTTCTTGTGCATGGATATGGTCAGGCTTTCGGGAAGAATGATGTTGGTAGAGGACAGGGCAACGCTTCGTTCGATCAGGTTTTCAAGCTCGCGGACATTGCCGGGGAAACTGTACTTGTTCAAAAAATCCAGGGCATAGGATGACAGTTTCACGATCTCCTTGCCCATGCGGCTGGAGTATTTTTCCGCAAAATGCTGGGCCAGAAGCTGGATATCACCTTTCCTGTCCCTGAGCGGGGGCACTTTGATGGGGATGACATTGAGCCGGAAAAAAAGATCTTCCCGGAATTTGCCGTCTATGACTTCCTGTTCCAGGCGTTTGTTGGTGGCGGAAATGATCCTGACATCCACGGGCATCTCCCGTGTGCCGCCCACTGGCTTGACAACGGTTTCCTGCACAACCCTGAGCAGCTTCACCTGGAGCATGGGGGAGAGTTCGCCGATCTCGTCCAGAAAAATGGTCCCCTTGTGAGCAGCCTCGAACAGACCTTTTTTGTCAAAAATAGCCCCGGTAAACGATCCCTTGACATGGCCGAAGAACTCGCTCTCGATCAGGGTCTCGGGGATACCGCCGCAGTTCACCACCACAAAGGGGTCTTCTTTTCGGTCGCTGAGATCGTGGATGGCTCTGGCGATGAGTTCCTTGCCCGTACCGCTCTCGCCGGTGATCAGAACGTTGGTCTTTGTTTTTGCAACCTGCTTGATCATGTCAAAGATGCGAAGCATACCCGGACTTTTACCGATTATTTTACCGAAATAGATATTTTCCTTGAGTTCGTTCTCGGGTGTGTCCCTGAATTCGGCAGGCCGCTTCTGCTCCAGGGCTCGTTCGATGGCGATTTTAAGCTCACGGTTGTCAAAGGGTTTGGGCACGAAATCAAAGGCACCCTCGTTCATGGCTTCCACGGCGATCTCTGTGGTGGAATAGGCGCTGATCATGATCACAACAGTATCAGAATTTTTCTGTTTGGCAGCCTTCAGCAGGTCGAGCCCGGTGATGTCCCCCAGACGGATATCGGAAAGGATCAGATCATAATCCTTTGACTCGATCATTCTCAGGGCAGTTTTACCGTTTTTGGCACTGGATACGGAATAACCCTCCTGAGTGAGGAGAACATCCAGGAACTCACGCATACTGAGTTCATCATCAACAATCAGAATTTCAGCCTTGCCTGAACTCATGATCACTCCCTGTGATAGACAACGGATCCGTTCACCATGGTAATAAATGTCTGGCCGGTAACTTTAAACCCCGCAAAGGGTGTATTCCTGCTCTTGGATGCAAAAGTATCAGGGTCGATGGTATGGATTCTGTCCGGATCGATGATGGTCAGATCAGCAGGATTTCCAGGTATTATATCATTGTTGATCCCAAGGATACGGGCCGGATTTTTAGCCATTTTTTCAACAAGCCCTTCCATGGAGAGTATCCCTTTGCGGACCAATACCAAGGACAGGGGAAGGGATGTTTCAAGGCCTACTATCCCGAAAGCTGCCCGGTCGAATTCCAGATCCTTTTCTAAAAGGGAATGGGGGGCATGGTCGGTTGCGATGCAGTCAATGGTCCCATCCCTCAGACCCTCGATAATGGCATCCCTGTCCCTGGCAGACCTTAAGGGGGGATTCATTTTGGCGTTGGTGTCGTACCGGGCCACAGCCTCATCGGTAAGGGTGAAATAATGGGGAGCTGTCTCGCAGGTGACGCGTATTCCCCGCTTTTTGGCATGACGGATGGCATCCACCGATTCTTCTGCGCTGACATGTGCGATGTGGATGGGTGCACCCACCAGTTCCGCAATGGCCATATCCCGCATCACACAGATGGATTCAGCTGCATTGGGTATCCCCTTGATGCCCAGGCGGGTTGAGGTGATGCCTTCATTCATGGCGCCGTCTTTGGCCAGATCAAGATCCTCGGAATGGCACATGACCGGGAGAGACAATCCCCTGGCATATTCCAGGGCTCTCCTTAAAAGCCGTGCGTTGACTACAGGCCGGCCGTCATCGGAAAGGGCAGCAACCCCGGCAAGTTTCATGTCTCCGTATTCGGCCAGGCTCTCCCCTTTGGAGCCCAGGGTCAGGGCTCCGGCGGGATACACCCTGGCCAGGCCCGCAGCAGCCGCCTGTTTGAGGATAAAGGCGGTGACCTGGGCATTGTCATTCACAGGTTTGGTGTTGGGCATGCAGCACACGGCCGCAAATCCCCCCCGCACTGCTGCCCTGAGACCTGTTTCAATGGTCTCCTTGTACTCGTGCCCGGGTTCCCTCAGATGAACGTGAAGATCAATAAGGCCCGGCACCGTGACCATACCAGTGGCATCAATCACCGTGACGTTTGATTCGGTGAGGATGTCCCCGGGCTCGATCAGGGAGTAAAACAGGCCGTCCCTGATAAGAATATCCTTATGGGCGTTAATGTTCCCCGGATCAACAACCAGGGAGCCTTTAATCCTGATCAACATTTCGGCCTCCTGCAAGAAGATAAAAAAGAGCCATGCGCAATGCCACACCATTGGTGACCTGTTCCAGAATCACGGACCGTTCACCGTCGGCAACGTCGCTGGAAATTTCCACACCCCTGTTCATGGGGCCCGGGTGCATGACAAGGACATCGGGTTTTGCCCGTTTCAGTCGTTCGCTGTTGAGCCCGAACCGGGTTGAGTACTCCCTCTCCGTTGGGAACAGGATGGATTCCTGACGCTCCTTCTGGATGCGGAGCATGATAATCACATCCTTGCCCTCGATGCAGGTTTCGATATCCGGAGCCACATCACAGCCCAGGGTCTCGATGCCCCTGGGTATCATGGTGCCCGGCGCCGTAACCGTGACCGCGGCACCCAGCTTGGTAAATCCCTCAATATCGGAACGGGCAACCCGGCTGTGGGCGATGTCTCCGATGATGGCAACGCTGAGGCCGTCTATGCGCCCTTTTTTCTCCCTGACGCTCATGAGATCCAAAAGCGCCTGGGACGGGTGGGCGTGAATGCCGTCTCCGGCATTGATGACCGATGCCTTGACACGCCGCGCAATCAGGTGGGGAGCGCCCGAGGAAGCGTGTCTCAGGACAATGATGTCCGGATTCATGGCTTCCAGGTTTTTGGCCGTATCGATGAGGGTTTCTCCCTTGACAATACTGCTGGTGCTGGCAGAAATGGAGATACAGTCTGCACTGAGCCGTTTGGCTGCAATATCAAAGGAAAGTTTGGTCCGGGTACTGGGTTCCTGGAAAAACAGGACAATGGTCTTGCCCCTGAGGGTCGGAACTTTTTTTACCGGCCGGCTGGAAATTTCCTTCATCCCTTCGGCAGTATCCAGAATCATGGTGATATCTTCCAAAGACAGGGATTCGATGTCCAGGATATCTTTGTGTTCAAAACGCATGGATGGTTTCCTGTAGTTAAATGACCACGGTTTTTTTAAAAGCAGGGGATTTCCGGTCAAGGCAATTAATGGAGCAGATCCCCTATCCTGCTCCACCTCACACCAAAAGCCTCACTGTTCCACGACCAGTATATGATGAATGCCTTTCCCTTGACTGCCTTGAGATCCACAATACCCCAGAACCTGCTGTCATGGCTGTTATCCCTGTTATCTCCCATGACAAACAGAGAACGGTCCGGAACGGTGAACGGTCCGAAATTATCCCTGGCACTGAACTGGCGCGGGATAATCCTGCCATCCTGGTGGATGGCGTAGGGTTCATCCTCCTGGAGCACATTATTGACGTAAAGCTGTTTGTTTTTAACTTCAATGGTATCCCCGGCCACGCCCACAACCCGTTTGATAAAATCCTTGTCAGGATCCTCGGGGTACTTGAAAACCACTATATCCCGGCGTTTGGGATCGGAAACCCGAATCAGGTTGGTCCCGTCGGTAAAGGGGATTTTTATCCCGTAGATGAACTTGTTCACCAGGATATGATCCCCGATCAGCAGGGTGTTCTTCATGGAACCGGAAGGAATCTTGAAAGCCTGGATAATAAAGGTCCTGATGAACAAGGCCAGGAGTACAGCTATCACGATCGCCTCGATATTTTCCCGAAGCGCACCCTTGGGTTTATTATCTGTCATTACAGTGTTGGTGCTTTTTGATTTCATGGGTTGTTCTTCATGCCTTTGATCACTGAAGGCTTCGTCTCAGTGAGTTAATTAAATAAATGCTGGGGTTCTCCAATAAGAAATTTTCCGTTGGATATCCATAGCTTGAGGAGCTGAGCAATCTTTCTGGCCCTTACCATGCTTGACAGGGGCACGGTCGGAATGACCCTTCCCTTGATCATGATACTCCCGCTCTTGAGTTCGGCATAACTGACCTGTCCGTAACTGGTGGAAATACCCTGGGGATAATCAAACCCGTAATCGATAACCTGGGTAAAGATCTCATCGTCGGATACTGCCGTGAACGCAGCCATTTCCTCGTTAAGAATGGGTATGGGGATACCCAGCCCGACGGAAAGTGAACAGCCGTAGCCCCGGATGCTCTGGCCAACCAGCCATTCGGGTGACATCTCCTTGAGGTTGCCCATGACAAACAGCGTAGCTGCCGGAGTGAGAGGCACACCGTTCAGACCCCGGTTCACTGCCGTCTTGTGCTGGGTTCCGCTCCAGGTGACATACCCCTGGGCGCCGCCAAGAAAAATCCGGGTTCCCAGGCCTATGGTCTTGAGGTAGGGGTCATTGAACAACGGACTCAAAGCCCCGGATGTAGAATAATTGGCGTTCCCCATATCTGATTTCAAGGTGCCCATATAGGTATACTTGATTTTATCGGACCGGTTGATGGCACAGTTGTAGTTCTGGTATCCATTTCTGGGATTGCACAGAATTGCATCCCTGAAATCGGCCAGGGTCATCATCTTTTCTATCTTCCGGTTGGGATAACAGTCTGTGCCGTAGCTTTCGGCCCGCACCTCCACTGTTTTCCCTGCGACCAGATCCTGGATCACATGCCCTCCCCCGTAGTTGAACTCCCCGGGATGGAGCCGGTTCAAAGGATCGTCCTCGGAGGTCTGTGTCGCTCCCAGGTAGCAGTCCACAGCAGCAACTCCTGAATAGGCAGGGACATTGTTGAACCATGTGGCAGTGGTACGGATGCAGGGCTTGGTGTGACCGATGTTGATGAATGCGCCAGATGAACACATGGGAGCAAAGGTTCCGGTTGTAACAACGTCAACCTGGCTGGCTGCTTCCACCGGGCCATGCTCCCTGACAATATCGATAATTTCTTCAGCTGTTACGACAACAGCTTTACCGGCCTTTATCTTCTCGTTGATGGATTGGTACGTTTTGTTTATCTTGAATTCGCTCATTTTGTGCCTTTTACAGTATCGTTCAACAATTTTTCCACATCGCTTATTTTTGACATGATGTTGTTATCTATCCAGGATTTATCCCACCATTCCAGGGGATTTACAAACACATTGTTAACGGCTACGCCGAAATGGAGATGATCGCCTACAGCAAGGCCCGTGGCTCCGCTGTGAGCGATGATGTCTCCCTTGCTGACAAGATCGCCCCGATTGACGGCAAAGGAGCTCAGGTGCGAATAAAAGGTGAACAGGCCAAACCCGTGATCCAGTATAATGGTATTGCCGAATATCCCGAAGTTGCCGACTCCAGCGACAATACCGCTGTTTGCAGCGGGAATGGGGGACATGGCTATGGACGCCAGATCAATGCCGAGGTGCACCTGACGGTCAATTTCCTTGTTTTTGTACTTATAGATCCGGTGGTCGGCATACCCTGCTCTGTTGGCAGATCCAGGCAGCCTGATAAAGGGTTTCCCGTCCCAGATACGCCTGGGCTCCGTGGTAGCCGTATGGGACAGAACCGTATCGATGTTTTCTTTGCGCTCGGTCCTGTTAATGAAGAGGAATTTTTCAAGCAGGGGGTTTTCCGATGTCTGGAAGGAAAGTTCCTTGGGTCCAAGATCAAATTCTTTAATCTTATCTTCCAGAAAACGGTCTGAAACAGTGATAATATCTGTTTTGAACTTCTGTTCCTTGATGTAATGATAGAACCCCCGGGCAGTTTTGTTACCGGCTTCATCTTCCACGATTACGGATATATTGGTTCCGGCCCCCTGGAGAAAGCTCAGGGCAAAAAATGCAGCGTATACGTTGGGGTCTTTAAACATCCCGGGATATCCGGGGAAAAAGGAGTCTCCCACCAGAACCCCGCTCTTGAGTTTGTCTTCAAACACCCTGTAGATAACCAGACCTGCTCCGCCGCGGGCAACATTGTGGGTTCTGGTCAGTATGTCCACTTCAGGGGGGGTTGTATCGATGATAACGTTCTTTTCCTGGTATACCGAATTCCCCTTGTTCCATCCGTGCCAGGAATAATCCGAAGCATAGATCCGGAAAACAGCCTCACCGTCTTTCATGTCATATTTCCAGGATTCCACGGGGATGGTGAACTCCTGGTGAAACACTCCTGACCCCATGAATAATCCCTGGCTGCCTGAATTCTCATAGTTTTTTTCCAGGAGTATTTTTTCCTTGCCCTTCTGCATCAGGGACACCCGGATACTTCTGAGTCCCGTCCCCCTGTCTGTTACCGACATGGACATTTCATAGGACCGGTTCAGGTAAACCGATGGCAGGAGAATGCTCAGTTCAGGATTTTTTCCTTCGAACTTGTTGAAAAGAAACCATGCAATGGGAAGGACAATAATGCATATAATAATGGTGACAAGCAACCGTTTCATCTATAATATCCATTTTATTCAAGAAGTTAGCATTATATGGCAAATCATTAGGTAAAATAACAGCTATAGCGCAAGTTATCAAGCCATTTTCCATTCTTGACTTTTTGACCTCCAAAAGTTAGGTTTACTCCATCTTATTGACCCAGGGGGATCCTTTTTCATGAACGTTTTTCATGCATCCGAACCGGAACCGGGAGATCTTTTTTCCAACCGTTTGAGACAGAAGGGTGCCTTCTTTCTCATCGCAGGACCCTGTGTCATCGAAGACAGGGAAACTACTGTAATCATTGCCCGCACCTTGAAGCAGATCACCCATGAACTGGGCATTCCGTTTGTCTTCAAAGCGTCTGTAGACAAGGCAAACCGGACATCGGTCTCCGGATTCCGGGGACCGGGATTTAATTTGGGACTCACTATACTCAAGGAAATCAAACAGGACCTGGACCTGTTGATCCTGTCGGATATCCACCTGCCTGATCAGGCAGTCTCTGCGGCAAAAGTCCTAGATATCATACAGATTCCTGCGTTCCTGTGCCGACAGACAGACCTTATCGAAGCGGCAGCCCGTACCGGCAGGGCCCTCAACATCAAGAAAGGACAATTCCTTGCCCCATGGGAATGCGCCAACATCATCACCAAGGCAAGGACATTCGGCTGCAGGGACCTGGCCATTACGGAACGGGGAACCACCTTCGGTTACAATAACCTTGTTGTTGATTTCAGATCCATAGACATCATCCGCAATCTTGGGGTTCCGGTCATATTTGACGCTACCCACAGCGTTCAGCTCCCGGGCAAAGCCGGTGATTCCTCGGCCGGAGAGCGGCACTTTGCACCATTGCTTGCCAGAGCCGCAGTTGCAGCCGGAACAGACGGGATATTTGTTGAAACCCATCCCGATCCAGACAGGGCCCTGTGTGATGGTCCAAACTCCATCCCCCTGGACCAGATGAAGGATTTTCTTTCATCGCTGCTGGCCATTCGAAAAGCCATGGTACGACCATGAACCTGTCCCCTGAAATCCTTGAAAGACTGAAAACAATACAATTACTGCTCCTTGACGTTGACGGAGTCCTCACGGACGGGTCCATCACCTATTCGGACAGCGGTGAGGAGATTAAACAGTTCAATGCCAGGGACGGACTGGGACTCAGACTGCTCATGGACTCCGGAATCAAAGTCGGCATCATTACCGGACGGCGGTCCAACGCCCTGATATCTCGCTGCCAGAACCTGGGAATAGACCTGATTTTTGACGGCATCAGGGACAAAGCCAGCGTTCTGGCCATCATCAGGGAGAGAACCGGGATAGAATCCCTTAATACCGCCTTTGTGGGAGATGATCTTCCGGATATCCCGGTGATGAAAGGGGTCGGTCTCTCCATTGCCGTGGCCGACTCAGCCAGGGAAGTACTGGATACCGCAGATCTTTTAACCGAAAAACCAGGAGGAAGGGGCGCCATCCGTCAGGTTTGTGAAATCATCCTCAAGGCCAGGGGTATGTGGGAAACAATTGTCGCAGGATTCAACCGATGATTACCGGTGCCTCACCCCTGGGAAGGCTCAAACTCCCTCTTTTTCTCTCCCTGTTCATCATTATTGCCGGACTTGTTGCTTTTTACGCGTATGAGAAAGCCATAACCGGAAAGAAAATTATGAAAAAAGTGCATATCGATTCCAGTGCCTCCCTGGTTCTGAGCAGTATGCACCAGACCTCCTCCAGGAACGGCATCAAGGAGTGGACCCTGGATGCCGCATCTGCAAAACTTTTAAAAAATGAAAACCTGGCCGTCATGGAAACCATCAGCGTGGTGTTTTTCATGGACAACGGAAAAACCGTATACCTGACCTCGGACCAGGGCACCTTGAACACCGAAACCCATGATATGACCTTTTCAGGAAATGTCGTTGTCAGCCATGCAGATTACAGACTTCTCACTGACAAGTTGCATTATGAAAAGAAAAGACATATAATGTATTCAACAACTCGGATACAATTGAAGGACGCTGAATCGATCATAGAAGCGGATTCGTTTGAAACAGACTTGAACAGGAGAATAACCGTGTTCAAAGGCAACGTAAAAGGACAGCTCAGTGAAAAGTTCGATTTTTTTAATGCTTTTAACGCCCCTTCTTCTTAGTGGCGGTTATATTTTTGCTGCGGAAACCGCTGATCCGGCAAATCTGCCCCTTCACATCACTTCAGATGTCATGACCTCGGATCAGAGTGCAGCCATCGTTGAATTTTCCGGCAATGTGGTTGCCACTCGCGATGACGGAACAATCCACGCAGATTTCCTGAAAGTTTTTTTTGCCGGCAAGAGCGTTAAGGCCGGTGAAAAACAGTCCATAGACCGTATTGAAGCCACAGGTAACGTGATATACGAAGCTGAAAACCGTAAAGCCTATTCGGACAAAGCCGTGTATAAGGTGAAAGACCAGGTCCTTGTCCTTACCGGTGAAGCTCCCCGGGTGGACACCGGATCCAGTTTTGTAACCGGCAAGACGATTACCCTTTACAGACTAAGCGGAAAAGTTCTGGTTGAGGGCGGCTCCAAACAACGTGTCGAGGCGCAGTTCAACCCCCAGGAGTTAAAAAAGAAATCCGGAAATTGATGACCAAGCTGAAACTGAAAAATCTGGTCAAAACCTACAACCGCCGTCCGGTTGTCAACGGCGTCGATCTGGAGGTAAGTCCAGGGAAAGTGACGGGACTGCTGGGCCCCAACGGAGCCGGTAAAACAACGACGTTCTATATGGCTGTTGGAATCATCAAACCGGACAGGGGCAATGTTTTCCTTGACCACACTGATATAACAGACTATCCAATGTACATGAGGGCCCGGCATGGCATAGGATACCTTCCCCAGGAAGCGTCCATATTCAGGAAACTGACAGTCCGGGAGAATATCACAGCTATCCTTGAACTGCTTCCTGAAAAAGAGGGCAATAGTGATGACAAAGCTGAACAACTGATGCAGGAACTTGGAATCCGGCATCTGGCCGACCAGAAAGCCAGCCAGCTGTCGGGCGGAGAACGGCGCCGTCTTGAAATAACAAGAGTCCTGGCCACAGACCCCAAATTCATCCTCCTGGATGAACCCTTTGCAGGGATAGACCCCCTTGCTGTCACGGACATCCAGAGCATTATCCGGCAGCTCACTCTCAAGGGAATAGGGATTCTGATATCCGACCACAATGTTCGGGAAACCCTGGGAGTATGCAATTGTGCCTACATCATGAACCAGGGCAGCGTGATTGAATCGGGAACTCCCGAGCAGATCACAGGCAGTACAATCGCTAGAAAAATCTATCTGGGAGAGACCTTTAGACTCTGACTATGAATTTAGGACTGCAACAAAACTTAAATTTGAGCCTGCAGCTCAGGATGACGCCCCAGTTGCAGCAGGCCATTAAGCTTCTTCAACTGTCGCGGCTGGAGCTGGCGGGTGTTATCCAACAGGAAATGGAAGAAAATCCGGCCCTGGAAGAAATCCTTACCGACACTGCCGCTGAAACCGAAACCTCCCTGGAAGAACCGGTATCCCAAGTTGAGATGGAAACCATCAAGGAAGTCACCATTGACGAGAAAATCGGCTCTGATATCGACTGGGAAAGCTATATCAACGAATACAATTCAACCGGCAGGGTCTATCAGGAACGGGACAATCAGGAGGCACCAAACTATGAAGCCTTCACCAGTACCAAAACCACCCTGCAAAGCCACCTCCAATGGCAGCTTCTCATGCGGGGCCCCACCGACGAGGAGGAACACATCGGCAGCCTGATCATTTCCAACCTGAACATGGACGGGTATCTGTGCTCTTCCGTGGATGAACTGGCCGAACTGGGGGAAGTCGATGCAGCCGACGTGGAGAGGATGATCCAGACCATTCAGACTTTTGACCCCCCAGGTGTCTGTGCCCGGAATCTCCAGGAAGCGCTCCTGATCCAGATCAAACACCTGGGCATTGACAATCCCGTTCTGGAAAAAATAATTCTTGGCCATATCAAGAACCTGGAAAACAAAAATTATAAAAAAATTGCCAAAGACCTGACTATTTCCATGGAAACCGTCGTGGCAGCCGTCAGGATCATCCAGTGTCTCGAGCCGAAACCCGGAAGGGAATTCCACAGCGAGGAACCCCAGTACATTATTCCTGACATCTACGTTTACAAAGACGGAGATGATTTCAAGATCGTCATGAACGACGACGGCCTTCCCAAACTCAAGATCAATCGGTACTATAAGGAGGCCATTGCCAAGGGCAAAGTAATTCCCAAGGAGACCAAGGCCTATCTGAACGAAAAAATGCAGTCCGCCTCCTGGCTGATAAAAAGCATCCATCAGCGTCAGAAGACCATCTATGCCGTCATGGAGAGCATCATCAAATTCCAGAGAGAATTTTTTGAAAAAGGCATTGCTTACATGAAACCCATGATTCTCAGAAACGTTGCCGAAGATATCAATATGCACGAATCCACCATCAGCAGGGTAACAACCAACAAATACGCCTACACGCCCCAAGGCCTGTTCGAACTGAAATACTTTTTCAACAGCTCCATAAAAAGAAACGATGGAGACTCACTGGCATCGGAAAGCGTCAAGGAAAAAATCAAGGCGCTTATCGATAAAGAGGATCCACAAAATCCCTACAGCGATAAGAAACTGACCGAACTCCTGGAGCAGGCCAATATCGACATAGCCCGAAGAACCGTTGCAAAATACCGGGAAATGCTCAATATTCTGCCCTCCAGCAAACGCAAACAACTATAGGAGGCTAGTATGCAGACATCCGTAACATTCAAGAAAATTGATTCCTCCGAAGCTCTGAAATCCTATATCCAGAAAAAAGTCAACCGTTTTGACAAGATGCTGGACAGCCCGGCAGAAGCATCCGTAGTATTGTCCGTTGAAAAAATCCGCCATATTGCAGAAATCACCCTTACCTGTGACAAACTGAAAATCCACGCCAGGGAAGAATCGGACAACATGTATTCGTCCATTGATATCCTCATGGACAAGGTTAAGGCACAGATCACCAAGTACAAGGAAAAGCTCCGGAAACACATGTCCGGGAACAAACAGAGCATCAAGAGTGATGATACTGAACTCTCGGAGCTTCCGGCAGCAGCGGTCTCAGCCGGCAGCCCCGAAGAGATCGTCATTGAAGCCATTGACTTCAAGCCCCTGGATATTGACGATGCCGTTGCTGAATTCAAATCCGGTAATGAGGCGTTCCTGGTATTCAACAATGCCAGAACAGAGACGGTCAATGTCCTTTATAAACGCGGTGATGGAAGCCTGGGCCTGATTCAGCCACGCAGGTAGGAATCATCCGGGCAACCATGGGATCAGGTAGTATTTTATGAGAATAACAGAGATACTTAAGCACGAAGCGATCATTGCCGACCTTAAGTCAAAAGACAAAAAAGGTGTACTTGAAGAACTGGCTGCCGCTGTTTCACAAATTGCAGGCACGGAAACCAAATCCATAGTAAGGGTTCTTCTCGAACGGGAACAGCTTGGAAGCACCGGTATCGGCGGTGGGATCGGAATACCCCACGGTAAACTCAATACAATAAACACCATCGTGGTAGGTTTCGGCCTGAGCCGGTCCGGAGTGGAGTTCGATTCCCTGGACAGCAGGCCTGTTCATATCTTTTTCCTTCTGGTGACTCCCGAAAATTCCACCGGGAGTCACCTCAGGGTTCTTGCCCAGATTTCGAAACTGCTTAAAAAAGACCAGTTTAAGAAAAAGTTGCTGAAGGCACAGTCCGTCAGCGACATAGAATCCATTATCCGGGAAGTTGACGAAGAATTCTAGTGAAGGATCATCGAACAGTTATCATAACAGGATTATCCGGATCAGGCAAAAGCACGGCCATGGCCGCCTTTGAAGATGCCGGTTTTTATTGCGTTGATAATATGCCCATGGATCTACTCCCCAAGTTCCTGGATCTTCCCATGGAAAATGATCCTGCCATCAATGGGTTCGCCTTTGTCATGGACATGCGGGCCAGGGATTTTCTTTTAAAATTTTCAACCATTATCGATCTTCTTGGAGAAAAGGGACATTTTCCGGAGATCATTTTTCTTGAAGCCGATGAGGACACCCTGCTCAAGAGGTATTCCCAGACACGGCGACATCATCCCCTGTCCCAGGATTCAAGCCTGATGGAGAGTATCCACTCTGAAAAGGAGAAAATGCTCTCCGTGAGACGTATTTCCAATAGGATCATCGACACCTCAGGCATGAATGTTCATCAGCTCAAATCCCAGATCCTTTCCATAGCCCAGAACAAAACATCCCAGAAAGTCTCACTTAAAATCACTGTTCTCTCCTTTGGCTTCAAGTACGGCATACCCCATGATGCTGACATGGTCATGGACATGCGGTTTCTTGCCAATCCCTATTTCATCCCTGAACTCAGGCATCAGGACGGGGAATCAGAGGCTGTCAGGCACTTTGTGATGTCAACACCGGAAACCGGAATTTTTCTCCAAAAATATCTCAATCTGATTGATTTTCTTATTCCCATGTACAAAAAGGAAGGCAAGGCATACCTGACCCTTGCCCTTGGATGCACAGGGGGCAGACACAGGAGCGTTGCACTTGCCAGAAGAATCTTCGAACATTTGCAGGCCCAGGGATTAGATCCTGGGATTATCCACAGAGACATAGACAGGGATACCAAAGAATCATGACAGGGATTTTAATAGCCACCCATGCAAACCTTGGCCAGGCACTGATCGATACCGTGGAGTTCATCCTGGCTTCCAAGATAGACAATATTGCGTTTGTTTCCATAGATATCAAAGAACAGGCAGATTCTCTGCACAAAAAAATCAAGAAAGGAATAAAAACTGTACAGCAGGAGGAAGGCGGTGTGATCATCTTTACGGATATGTTCGGAGGGACACCTTCAAACCTGAGTTATTCCTTTCTTGAAGAGGGCGCCGTGGAAGTGATCTCCGGAGTCAATCTTCCAATTCTGCTGAAAGCCGTCAACATCCGGGACAAAATGTCCCTGTCTGAAGCGGCCACACTGCTCGTGGAACAGGGTCGCAAGAGCATCTCCCTTGCCAGCGATATCCTGAAAGGAAGCCGGCGCGAATAGTTACAGGCAGTCCCTGCTGTACCGATCAGGGCCAATTCATCCAGGAGAAACAGGCTCCCGGGGAAAAACGTATCACAAAATCGGACAGAGTTGCTGTTTGAAATGAGATAGCACCGTTTTAATCATAAGAACGACACCCATCATTATCGCAATAACACCATCAATTCAGGAGGCTTCACCCATGACGACCAAAGTTGGAATCAACGGATTCGGAAGAATCGGCAGAATGGTATTCAGAGCTGCCATGAACAACCCCGATATTGAAATTACAGCCATCAATGATCTGACAGATACGGCAACCATAGCACACCTTCTGTCCTATGACTCTGTCCATGGACGGCTGAACGCAACTGTATCAGCCGGTACCGGCTCCATCACAGTAAACGGAAAAGAGATCCGGATAACATCCCTCAAAGACCCGGAGCAGATCCCCTGGAAAGACTTCGGAGTTGATATCGTGGCAGAGTGCACAGGAATTTTCAGGGACAGGGAGGGTGCCGGAAAACACCTCAAGGCCGGATGCAAAAAAGTCATCATCTCAGCCCCGGCTAAGAATCCTGACATTACCATTGTCATGGGCGTCAATCACCAGAAATACCAGCCGGAGAATCATCACATCATCTCCAATGCATCCTGCACCACCAACTGTCTGGCCCCGGTTGCAAAGGTCCTTCTGGAAAACTTCGGTATCACCTGCGGAATGATGACCACCATCCACTCCTATACCGGCGATCAGAGACTTCTTGACTTTCCCCACAAGGACCTGAGGCGGGCACGATCCGCTGCCCTGTCCATGATCCCGACCACCACCGGCGCTGCCAAGGCCGTGTCCCTGGTCCTTCCCGAGCTGGAAGGAAAACTCAACGGTCTTTCCGTACGTGTGCCCACCCCCAACGTTTCCCTGGTTGATCTGGTGGCAGTATTGGAAAAACCCGGCGTGTCAAAATCAGCTGTCAATGAAGCCCTCAAAAAAGCTGCCGAAGGTGAACTTGCCGGAATTCTCCTGTACAGCGAACTCCCCCTGGTTTCCGTGGATTACAACGGCAACCCGGCTTCCTCAATTGTTGACGCCTTGAGCACCGATGTGATCGGCAACATGGTCAAGGTTTTCTCCTGGTATGACAATGAGGCCGGGTATTCTGCCAGGATGGTTGATCTTGCAGCACTGGTCGGAAAATCCCTGTAATCTGACCGTAACCTGCCGGCCCCTTGCCGGGCCGGCCCTGGATTAGGAGAGCTGACAATGACACGAAAACCATTGATTGCCGGAAACTGGAAAATGTACAAAACCGGCACCGAAGCCGTGACAGCTGCCGAAAAACTGGCCCAGCTGACCCGGAACATCACCCACACCGACATCATGATAGCACCCACCTATCTGTCCCTTCCCCTGGTGGCCTCAGCCCTTCAGGGATCCCGGGTAGCGGTGGGGGCCCAGAACCTGTTCTATGAAACCCAGGGTGCCTTTACGGGCGAAGTATCTGCGCCCATGGTTGCCGCTGCCGGAGCCAGCTACGCCATCATCGGCCATTCTGAACGGCGCCAGTATTTCGGTGAAACCGACGAATCGGTGAACCGCAAGGTCAAGGCTGCCGTTCATGCAGGACTCAGGCCCATTGTGTGCATCGGGGAAACCGAACAGGAAAAAGATGAACAACAAACCTTTTCTGTGCTTGACAAACAGGTGACAAATGGGGTAAAAGGCTTTCGTTCCGATGAACTGAAGGACATGGTCATTGCCTACGAACCTGTCTGGGCCATAGGAACCGGCAAGACGGCAACGCCGGATCAGGTAAACGAAGTTCACCGGTACATACGCTCCCAGGTTGAAAGGCGTTACGGAAAGGAGCTTGCAAAAACCATCAGGATAGTCTATGGTGGCTCCGTCAAGCCCGATAATGTAACAGATCTGATGGCATTGGATGATGTTGACGGGGCACTGGTGGGCGGCGCAAGCCTGGACCCGGAAACATTCATAAAAATTATAATGTTTAACACGAAGTAGACACTGATATGACATCACTGATTATAACCGTACACATCATAGCATGCATCCTGCTGATCCTGATCGTTCTTCTCCAGACCGGTAAAGGTGCGGACATGGGGGCTGCCTTTGGTGGCGGTTCAAGTCAGACGTTATTTGGAAGTGCAGGCCCGACAACACTCCTGGGAAAAATCACCACAGGCGTTGCCATTGTCTTCATGCTGACGTCCCTGACCCTGGCATACACCTCCAGCCACAGGTCACAGACATCCGTTATGCCCGAAACTCCGGCTCCCATAGAACAGAAGTCGGATGCAGGCACCAAATAACACAATCAATGCCGAAGTGGTGGAATAGGTAGACACGCACGCTTGAGGGGCGTGTGGGGCGACCCGTGGGAGTTCAAGTCTCCCCTTCGGCACCAAAAATTCATGAAAAGCCGCGTTTGCCGCGGCTTTTTTGTTTTTTATCCCATAACACCGGGGACGGCCCGCCACGAACCATGACAGAGAACGAGCCCATATCCTGTCTTAAATGCATCTACCATTTCATCACATGGGAACCAACCCGCCCACATGGATGCAGGGGCATGGGGTTCAAATCCATGGAGATGCCCTGCTTGATTGTCCTGAGGACAACCGGCCAGCCGTGCCACCTGTTTAAAAAAAAACCACCGAAGCCGTGATTCAAGCTTGATAATTATTTTGCTGTGTATATATTAAGGCCCTATGAACGAACACAACGACAATTTTCCGGACCCCAAGAAAATAGAAAAAGAGCTGGGAGAGTTTTTAAATAAAAAATTCGGCGGCTCAGTAAAGATAATCACACCATCGGTAGCTGTTCAGGAGGCACCTGTTTCAGGAAGCGGCACGGCAGCCCAAAAAAAAAGGATCCTTGACTTTGATCTGAAACCGGCCGAACTCATTGCCTATCTTGACCAGTACATCATCCGCCAGGAAAAAGCCAAGTCAATCCTGGCTACCAAGATCTGCACCCATTTCAACCGCATTAAACACCTGGCCGGCAACAAGGATTCAGACAACCGTATCACAGGAACCATCAAGTCCAATATCCTGATGCTGGGCCCCACCGGTGTGGGCAAAACCTATCTTGTCAAACTCATTGCCAAGAAAATAGGTGTCCCCTTTGTCAAGGGCGATGCAACCAAGTTCTCGGAAACCGGCTATGTGGGCGGAGACATCGAAGACCTGATCCGGGACCTGGTCAAGGAGGCGGATGACGACATTGAACTTGCCGAATACGGGATCGTGTACATCGATGAAATCGACAAGATAGCAGCAGCCAACAATCTCAGGGGGGCCGACATCTCCCGAACCGGAGTTCAACGCGCCCTGCTCAAACCCATGGAAGAGACGGAAATCGATCTCAAGGTTCCCCATGATCCTGTTTCCATGATGCAGGAACTTGAACGGTATCAGCGAACCGGCAAACGGACCCGGAGAGCGGTCAATACCGCCAACATCCTGTTTATTGTCAGCGGAGCTTTTTCAGAACTGACAGAGATCATCTACAACAGGGTGGCCAAACAATCCATCGGATTCGGATCCTCCCTGACCACATCAAAAAAAGATCCCCAACTCCTGAAACAAACCAGGGCAGAAGATCTGGTTGAATTTGGTTTTGAATCTGAATTCATCGGAAGGCTCCCTGTCCGGTGCGTTCTGGAGCCCTTGTCCAGGGATGATCTCTTTTCCATCCTCAGGATGCCCAACAACCCGGTTGTCCTGGGCAAGCGTCTTGACTTCTCAGCCTATGGCATCCGGATCCTGTTCTCGGAAGAAGCCTTGACCATCCTTGCAGACAGGGCGTTCAAGGAAAACACCGGCGCCCGGGGCCTGGTCAGTGTGATTGAGGATGCCCTGATCCCCTTTGAGGAAAAACTGCCGTCGACCCTGGTGTCGACCTTTACGGTCACCCGGGAGGTGCTTGAGTCTCCCCAGACTGCCCTGGACGAACTCATGACCGGACAGAAGGCTGAAAAATGGGACCTTTTGTACCAGGAGACCAGTGAGTCGGAAAAACGCTATATCACCGACTATATCATGGACAACTGGAAGAATCTTTCCATCCGTCATGGGCTTACCCTGTCCAAGTGCCGGTGTGCCCTGGTGGCAGAGTACTTCTGCACCCATGTTACGGAACTGGGCAATGCCATCAAATCCATCAAGACCTACTATGAAACGGTCAAGCAGATCGAGGTTGATTTTTTAAACAAGCATGATCTCAACATCGTTCTGGAAGAGGATGCCGTGGATTTTCTCATCGAACAGTTCACCAAGCACCAAATCACCGCCGACGATGTCATTGCAAAACTGCATGACAAATTCTACAACGGTCTGAACCTTGTCCGGGAACGGACGGGCAAGAACCGGTTCTTTATTTCCAGGAGTGCCCTTCTGGACCATGAACGGTTCCTGGCAGACCTCATCAGGAAAGAACTATCATGATTGGAATTTCAAAACTGTACTGTGCCACCGTGGAACCGTCCGACACCTTGAGGTATTCCAGGCACTCGGGGAAACTGCCCTCCCACCTCCTCCAGTTCTCCGCAGACAAAAAACCGGTGGTTGTCTGGAACATGACCCGCAGGTGCAATCTGAGATGTGTCCATTGCTATGCCCAATCCGAAGACCTCTCCTATGAGAATGAGCTGACCCATGGGCAGAGTCTCGCCATGATTGATGACCTGGCAGAGTTCGGGGCCCCGGTCCTGCTCTTCTCCGGCGGAGAGCCCCTGGTCCATCCGCGTCTTGTGGAGTATGCAGGTTATGCGGTCAAAAAGGGAATGCGGGCCGTTATTTCCACCAACGGGACCCTGATAACCCGGGAAAAGGCCCAGGCCCTGAAAGAAATCGGTCTCTCCTATGTGGGTATCAGCCTTGACGGGCTCGAAGAGACCCACGACAAGTTCCGGGGCATAAAAGGATCTTTTCAAAAAGCCCTCCAGGGCATCCGTAACTGCCAGGAAGCCGGCATCAAGGTTGGACTGCGCTTTACCATCAACAAACGCAACGTATCAGAAATCCCGGGCATTTTCGACCTCCTTGAAGAAAAGGAGATCCCGAGGGCCTGCTTTTACCACCTGGTCTATTCCGGCCGGGCTGCCAACCTGGCCAAGGAGGACTTGAGCCACGAGGAGACACGCCAGACCCTGGATCTCATCATGCAGCGCACGCGGGACCTCCATGCCAGGAACAAACCCAAGGAGATCCTCACCGTTGACAACCATGCCGACGGTCCCTACCTGTACCTGAAACTCCTGGATGAAGACCCCCAAAGGGCTGCCGAGGTGCTGGAGCTTCTCCAGATGAACGAGGGCAATAATTCCGGCAGGGGATTCGGGTGCATCAGCTGGGACGGAGAGGTTCACCCGGACCAATTCTGGCGGGACAAGAGTCTGGGCAATGTCAAGGACAAACCCTTTTCCCAGATCTGGACCGATGCGACCAACGAATTTCTCATGAAGCTCAAGGATAAGAAAAGCCATGTCAAGGGCCGCTGCATGGAATGCCGGTGGCTGGAAGTCTGCGGCGGTAATTTCCGGGCAAGGGCCGAATCCGTTGCCGGTGACCCGTGGGATTCGGATCCGGCCTGTTTTCTCACCGATGATGAAATCAAAAAGGAGTCCTGATTATGCTGTTTCCGGATTTTAGAGCCAGACGGCTGCGAGAGACTGAAGCGTTCAGACGGATGATCAGGGAGACGAAGCTCTCCGTTGATGACTTTGTCTACCCCCTTTTTGCTGTTGAGGGCAAAGGGATTAAAAAACCCATCGATTCCATGCCAGGCCAGTTTCATCTGTCCTGCGACCTCCTGGTCAAAACCGTGAAGGAGGCTTATGACCTGGGCATCCCGGCCATCATGCTCTTCGGTCTCCCCGACAAAAAGGACGAACTGGGCACACGGGCCTATGCTGCTGACGGCATTGTCCAGAAGGCTATCAAATCCGTCAAGGATGCCGTTCCGGAAATGGCCGTCATCACCGACGTATGCCTGTGCCAGTACACGGATCACGGCCATTGCGGCATGGTGGAAAACGGCCGCATAGACAATGACTCATCCCTGGATCTCCTTGCAAGGATCGCGGTCTCCCATGCCAAAGCCGGAGCCGACATGGTGGCCCCATCGGACATGATGGACGGCCGCGTGGCTGAAATCCGCCAGGCCCTGGATGAGGAAGACCTGACCGGGATTCCCATCATGGCCTATTCTGCCAAATACTGCTCCTCTTTCTATGGCCCCTTCCGCCAGGCAGCCGAATCCTCCCCCCAGTTCGGCGACCGCAGGACCTATCAGATGGACCCGGCCAACTCCCTGGAAGCCATCCGGGAAGCAACCATGGATGTGGAGGAAGGTGCCGACATCATCATGGTCAAACCCGCCCTCTCCTACCTGGATATCATTTTCAGACTCAAGGAGGAGATCGATCTCCCCATTGCCGCCTATAACGTCAGCGGAGAATACGCCATGATCAAGGCAGCGGAACTCATGGGTTGGGTGGACGGGAAAAAGATCGTCATGGAAACCCTTCTGTCCATGAAACGGGCCGGGGCCGACATCATCATCACCTACTCGGCCCTTGAAGCGGCACGTGCCCTGAACGGCTGAACCTGAACATAGATAGGAATCTTGATCCATGCATCCTGGAAACAACCATCCCGGCGGTGGTCGCCCCGAAGGCCATTCAGCAGGTCATATTGAAGGCCACCCCGGAGATCATGCAGCAGGTCATCCCGGACACCCCGGCGCAAAGCCCAACACCCTGAGGCTCCTAGCCTGGGAGACCACCCGGCGCTGCAACCTCTCCTGCGTCCACTGCCGGGCTGCAGCCGAAGACCACGTGTATGAAAACGAACTTGACACGAAATCCTCCCTGCGTCTCCTGGACCAAATCCGGGAAGTGGGCCAGCCCATCATCATCCTGACAGGCGGAGAACCCCTGCTCCGGGATGACATATTTGACATTGCATCCCATGGGACCCGAATCGGCCTCAGGATGGTCATGGCACCCAATGGCACTAAAATAACAGCCGAAAATGCCGTCCTCATGAGGGATTCGGGTATCAAGCGCATCAGCATCAGCCTTGACGGTGCCACAAAAGAGTCCCACGATGCCTTCCGGGGGGTCGCCGGTGCCTTTGACGGTGCCATGAACGGCATACGCCACGCCAAAGCAGCGGGACTGGATTTTCAGATCAACACCACCATCACCAAGGCCAACCTGGCCCAGATCCCTAAGATCCTGGCCCTGGCCGAATCACTCGGGGCCGTTGCCCACCATATCTTCCTTCTGGTGCCCACGGGTCGCGGCAAGTACATCATCGACCAGGAGATCAATGCCAGGGAGTACGAATCCACACTGAACTGGTTCTATGATCAGAGCCGGAAAACAACCCTGCAGCTCAAGGCAACCTGTGCTCCCCATTATTACAGGATTTTGCGTCAACGTGCCAAAGAAGAAGGTAAGAGTGTCAGCTTTGAGACCCATGGCCTGGATGCCGTTACCAGGGGATGCCTTGCCGGGACCGGATTCTGTTTCATTTCCCATGTTGGGGTTGTACAGACCTGCGGATTTTTGGACGTGAACTGCGGGGATGTGACCCGTACCCATTTCAAGGAAATCTGGGAGAACTCCGAAGTGTTCAACAAACTCCGGAATTTCAAAAACCTGGAAGGCAAATGCGGGGCCTGTCACTACCGGAATGTGTGCGGCGGCTGCCGTGCCAGGGCCTATGAAGCCACGGGCAACTACATGGCTGAAGAGCCTCTGTGCTCCTTTCAACCTTCCAATCCCTGACCACAATACCATAAAGCTTTCTTATGACCGACAAACAGCCGTGCTTGGGGCATCTGCCCCCGGGCACGGCTGTTTTTGCATCACGTTTCCGCCCCCATTGTCAGGACGTTGTGTTGCGCCGGTCAAAAACCCTCTGGCTTTTCCGCTGGGTGCGGGGAAGGGAATAGTAGTCCCTGATGGCCACATCCGTCCTGACCAGGAGACGCCGCCGGACAGTATCGGCAATCAGTCCTGCCAGGGTACGGTCATCGGCCGTAGAAGCATCCACGCTCCGCTCCACCTGGATAGTCATGCTGTCCCTTCCGTTTTCCCGGTGATCCAGGTGAATCTGGTATTCGCTGCCGACTCCGGGAATGCTGCTCAGGATCAGGTCGATCTGGCTGGGATAGATATTTACGGCCTTGAAGGTGAACATGTCATCGCTCCGGCCTTTAATCCTGTCATGGCGGGGGAAATTAAGTCCGCACTGGCAGGAACCGGGAATAATCCGGGTGATATCATGCGTCCGGTACCGGATCAGGGGACTGGCCTCTTTTTTAAGAGTTGTGATGACCAATTCCCCCTCCTGCCCGTCTGGGACCGGTTTCAGGGTAACCGGATCAATGATTTCGAAGATAAAGAGATCACTCCAGAAATGAATGCCTGAATGGCAGCCGCAATCCAGGCCGGTGCCGGGACCGTAAAGTTCCGTAAGCCCATAGATGTCAAAGATTTCATTGATCCCTGTCAGATCACAGATATGGGCGCGCATGGCTTCGCTGTGCCGTTCGGCGCCCAGGATGACGGTTTTAAGGCTAAGGTCTTTTTTCAGGTTCCTCCGGTGGATTTCCTCAGCCATGAGCAGGGCCATTGAAGCTGTTGAGCAAAAAACCGTACTCTGCATATCTACCAGGAGTTCCAGGTGCATGTCCGTGTTGGCCGGCCCCAGGGGTACGGCCATGGCACCAAAGCGCTCACACCCGAGCTGAAATCCGACACCAGCCGTCCACAGCCCGTAACCCACGGCAATGTGCACCCTGTCGTTACAGGTCAGACCGGCCAGTTCATAACACCGGGCAAACATGTCTGCCCACACGTTGATATCGTTCTGGGTATAGCACATGATTTTGCGTTTGCCGGTAGTACCCGATGACCCGTGAATACGGACAATTTCACAGTCTTCCACCGATTTCAGGGGAAGGGGATAGGCCATCTGCAGATCTTCCTTGTCGATAAAGGGCAGTTGCTGAAGATCGGCAAGGGTCCTGATATCTTCTGGGGAAATTGAACTGTTGTATTTCTCCCGGTAAAACCCTGAATTCTTCAGAACATGGGCCAGGGTCCATTTCAGGCCTCTTAGCTGGATGGCTTCCATATTCTCGGGTGTAATGTTTCTGGGGATAAATCCCATCTTATCCCTCCGTAACCGATGAGAAACCAAATTCCAGAGCCTTGACAGCCCTGTCCCTTGCCTGGGAGTCCATACGCGCCAGTTTGTTCACGACCTGCTCCCTTACCTTATCCAGGGGACAGACCGGACACACGGCCAGGGCTCCGCCCAGCATGAAAAGGTTGACGGGACCTGCCCCTTGTCCGGGCAAAGTGCCTGCATCAATGCAGACAGTGCCGGCAAGGTCAGGATCCCCGGGCCCGGCATTGACGATGGCCTTGCCTGACCCGGACAGGAAACCCCGGTGCTGATGAAAGGTTTCAGGTTTCAATGCAACAAGAAGGTCTGCTTTTCCGGGTCGGATAAGTGGGCTGGAAAAGGTTCCGACCTTGAGATGGGAGATAACCGTTCCTCCCCGCTGGGCCATGCCGTGGGTTTCAGAGGTAAGGACATGCTCGCCCCGGTCCATGCAGGCCTGGGCCAGAAGCCGGGTTACAAACAGAACCCCCTGCCCGCCCACTCCGCTGATAACAATTTGATAATTCATAAAATTTCCAATTTTCAAATATAATTAGTAACACTGAGGTCCATGGCCTGCCCAGGACTGTAACTGCAGGAGATACCGGGTTCCGGACAGGGTACTGTCAGACCTTGACAATCGATTTCTTGGGACATACGTGGATGCAGACCCCGCAACCGGAACACAATGATCTGTCAATACCCACGTGTTCCCCGCCAGGCGCCATTACCAGAGCCGGGCATTCAAAATGGGACACGCAATACCCGCATCCGTCACAGGTATCGGTGACGGTCACTGTAAGGCATTGGCTCTTGCTGTCGGTTTTGGACAGGGACAACAGACACGGAGACCTGGCAATGACAACGCACGGTCCATCGGTCCTGGACAGGGCCACAGCTTCCTTGAGAACAACCGTAAAGGCAGGCGTATCCAAAGGATCATGAGTCCGGCACCAGGTTATCCCGCAACCTGACACCAGGGTTTCCAGGTCGACGGCAGTGACGGTTTCCCCTGAAACGTCCACCCCTGAGGCAGGTGTGGGCTGGTTGCCGGTCATGGCAGTTGTCCTGTTATCCAGGATCACCAGGACAAAGGGGGCTTTCTGGACCACAGCATCGATGAGGGCCGGAACCCCGGCATGGAAAAAAGTGGAGTCCCCTATGGTTGCCACGATGGGCGGCCGCTTGGCATCGGTGAACGCGTGGGCAAAACCCGATGCCTGGCTTATGGCGGCGCCCATGCACAGGACCGTGTCTACACCGCCGAGGTTCATACCCAGGGTATAGCAGCCGATATCACTGGTGTAAATTCCCTTGGGCGCCGCTTTTTTAATGGCAAAAAAACTGGCTCGGTGTGGGCACCCGGCGCACAGGGTGGGCCTCCGTCCGGGCTTGGATTCCAGGAGTGTTGACGTCGATTGGATCCCGGCAAATCCTGCGATGATATTTTCCATGATTTCAGGCAGCAGTTCACCGGTCTCCGGGACGTGGCCGCTTTTCTTGCCCTTGACGTGGTAGCGGTCCCTGAGCTGCAGTTCCATGACACCGGTGGTTTCCTCCAGCACAAGGATATCCGGGTGTTTCTCCAAAAGGTCCTGGATGAACCGGATGTGGAGGGGATAGGGCTGAAGAACCGTATACAGGGTTAGGCTTTTTGCCAGACCCAGGTCCTGGATGATCTCCCTGGCATGGGCGGCACTGACGCCTGAGGCAACAACAGCCTTGGAAGAAACAACCCCTGGATTAAAGCAGACCGGGGCCGTCTCCGCCCACTGGGATATGGATTTGAGTTTTTCTTCAAGCTGGTTGTGGAGCTGGTACCTGAATTTTGGTGTGGCTGCCCAGCGTCCTGGATTCTTTTCAAAGGAAGCCTCCCTGTCCAGGGCCATCGTGTCCCTGAAGGCCATGTCCTGGCGGGCATGGCAGACACGGGTCGTGGGCCTTATCATCACGGGGATTTCAAAGGCCTCGGAGAGCCGGAATCCCAGCCCAACCATGTCCCTGGCCTGGGCTGGTGAATCCGGGTCAAGGACAGGAATTTTGGCGGACATGGCATACAGGCGGCTGTCCTGCTCTGTCTGGGACGAATGGGGTCCGGGGTCATCGGCACTGATGACAAGAAACCCTCCTTTTACTCCGATATAGGCTGAACTCATGAACGGGTCAGCTGCGACATTGAGTCCCACCTGTTTCATGGCTACAGCGCACCGGAGTCCGGCAATACTTCCTGCATATGCGATTTCATAGGCTACTTTCTCATTCACGGCCCATTGAACATGCATGTTCATGGATTCGGCCCTGCTGAACCGGGCAACTGCAGGCAGGATTTCCGATGAAGGCGTGCCCGGGTAGGCGGTTGCCATGGCGCACCCGTTTTCCACGAGCCCGCGTGCCAGGGCTTCATTGCCCAGCATCAGTCTGGCATTTTTTTTTTGTGATACCAAATTATTCTCCTTTATCCATATCCTGTCGGGTTCTGGTCAATATTTTCAGGACCACGGAATCCTTCCTTTTTAATATCTTTGATCCCCGCGTTATCTTGCAAAGGCTTATGCCATATTTCCCGGCAATCCTGCGCTGGGTCAATCCATCCTGAAGATCCTTAAGGAGCTTCCACCGTAAAGAAATATCCTCAATTTCACCCGGAGTAAAGAGTTCATCGAAGAAACGCTCCAGATCGGTCAGGTTCGTCTGGGACGCTATTGCCTTAAGCAGGTCTTTATCGATTGTCATGACGAGCCCTCCCCCTGGTTGTTTCTACGGAAAGAAACATACACCATTGACTTTTTTTTTCAAGCTTTATTTCCCCCCGGGAACCGGTTTACCCAGCTTCTCCATGGCCGCTGTCATCCGGTCTTTGATCGATCTTGACTTGGCCGCCAAGGCTGTGTATGTATTTCTTTCAAACGGCAATGAAACCAACCCGTTTACCGGGGCCCCATTCAACACCCAGGAAATGATCCATGAACCATGACAGACTTACCGCCATACTCAAGCAGGTTTCAGATGGCCAACTGACCATCGGTGATGCCCAGACCCTTTTGTCCAAACTCGCCTTTGAGGATATTGATTTTGCCCATGTGGACCATCACAGATCCCTGCGTAAGGGTTTTCCCGAGGTTATTTTCGGACAGGGGAAAACAAGCAGCCAGATTGCCGGGATCCTTGCATCCATGGCCGACCATGAGGATGTCATCATGGTCACCCGCATTGACCCTGACAAGGCCCTGAGCGTACAGGCCCAGTTTCCCGGAACAGAATACCATGAAGATGCCAGGATTCTCCTTTTCAAGAACCGGGAGCCTGAAATCAGGGCATCCGGTGAGATCCTGGTTCTGTCTGCAGGCACATCCGATATCCCGATTGCCAGGGAAGCGATGATCACTGCCCAGGTCATGGGAAACCGGGTCCATGCAATCTTTGATGTGGGAGTTGCCGGCATTCACAGACTTTTCGCGCACCAGGAGCGGATTCAATCAGCCTCTGTCCTGGTTGTGGTGGCCGGTATGGAAGGCGCGCTGCCCAGCGTTATTGCCGGATTGGTCAGCGCTCCTGTCATTGCCGTTCCCACCAGTGTGGGATACGGGACCAGTTTCGGGGGCATAACCGCCCTTCTTGGCATGCTCAATTCCTGCAGCTCAAATGTTGCCGTGGTCAACATCGATAACGGTTTCGGAGCCGGATACATGGCATCCACCATCAACCGGGTCGGATCAAGATAAGCCCATTTTTTTCCACCTGTTGAAACCTTTGTTTAACAGGCCCAAACTATTGAAAAAAATTTCATCGACTCATTTTTTCTTCTTGACTTGCCCTGTTTTCCCCTATATCCTTCCTCCACAGTAAGCAAAACCAACGCAACATCAAGAAGTAAAGCAGCGAGCAATGACCAGACGTATCCCTATTATCAATGTGCTACTATCACTCATTCTTGTGGAGGTGATTATTATCACCTTAAGGAGACAGGGCTGACGCTGGCATAGAACATTAAGAACCCAAAATAAAAGCCGTTATCAGCCCACAAAGCCGATAACGGCTTTTCAGTTTTTAAAAGGGACCAAGGAGATAAAAAATGCGAAGTGACATAGCTAAAAAAGGCGTTGCAAGGGCACCTCACCGAAGCCTCATGAAGGCCGTGGGCTTCACTGACGAGGAAATCAGCCGCCCCTTGATCGGTATAGCCAACTCGGCCAATGAACTGATCCCCGGACATATGCACCTGGATCAGATCGTTACCGCAGTCAAGGCCGGTATCCGCATGGCAGGCGGGACGCCCATGGAGTTTTCAACCATCGGTGTGTGCGACGGCATTGCAATGAACCATAAAGGCATGCACTATTCCCTGGCCAGCCGCGAGCTCATAGCCGACTCCATTGAGGTGACGGCCATGGCCCATCCCTTTGACGCCATTGTCATGGTTCCTAACTGTGACAAGATTATTCCGGGCATGCTCATGGCGGCCGCCAGACTGAACATCCCGGCAATTTTCATCTCCGGCGGACCCATGCTGGCAGGAAAAAATCCCCAGGATAGGTCCAAAAAGATCGATCTCATCAGTGTGTTTGAAGCTGTCGGGGCAGTGAGTTCAGGCCGCATGACCCAGGAGGAGCTGTGGGCTGTTGAAAACGCAGCCTGTCCTACCTGCGGCTCCTGTGCCGGGATGTTCACGGCCAATTCCATGAACTGTCTGACCGAGGCCATCGGAATGGCCCTGCCAGGCAACGGTACCATTCCTGCCCCCATGTCCCAGCGCATCCGCCTGGCCAAGGAAACAGGAATGAGGATTATGGGGCTCCTGGAATCAAACATCACTCCCCTTGATATCATGACCGAAAAGGCTTTCAGGAACGCCCTGGGTGTTGACATGGCCCTGGGATGCTCCAGCAACACGGTTCTTCATCTCAAGGCCATTGCCCACGAGGCAGGGCTGGACATAGACCTGAACCTCATCAACGAAATAAGCCAGAAGACACCCCACCTGTGCTCCCTGAGCCCCGGGGGAAGCGATCACATCGAGGATCTCCACTATGCCGGCGGGGTTCCGGCTCTCATGGGGGAGCTGTTCAGGGCAAGCCTCCTGAACGGTGACTGTATCACCGTTACCGGAAAATCCCTCGGCCATACTCTTTCAGGTGTTTCCACAGCCAACCCATCCGTTATCAGGCCCATCAGCAATCCTTTTCATGCCCAGGGAGGGCTCGCCATCCTGTTCGGAAACATTGCCCCGGAAGGGTGTGTCGTCAAACAGTCTGCGGTAAAGTCTGAAATGCTCCGCCACCAGGGGCCGGCCAGGGTTTTTGATTCCGAGGAACAGGCCACCGAAGCCATCATGAACAATACCATTAACAAAGGCGACGTCATTGTCATCCGGTACGAAGGACCTGCAGGTGGCCCTGGAATGCGCGAGATGTTGACCCCGACCTCCGCCATTGCAGGCATGGGACTGGACGGCCATGTGGCCCTGATTACTGACGGGCGGTTTTCAGGTGGAACCAAAGGGGCGTCCATCGGACACATTTCACCCGAAGCCATGCAGGGAGGTACCCTGGCCGCAGTTCAGGAAGGTGATCTGATCCGGATTGATATTCCGGGAAAGACCATCACACTTGAAGTCCCCCGGGAAACCATAGCCAGGCGGCTTGAAACATGGGTCAGACCGGAACCTAAAATCAAAACCGGATACCTTGCAAGGTACGCTGCCCAGGTTACATCAGCCGGAAACGGTGCCGTACTTAAAAGCTGAAACCCATATGAACACACTTAACAAAGCTTACCGGGAATACACAAACAGACAACACCGGACCAGGAAGCTTGGCTGGTCACAGGGAGAAAATCAATGAAACTTACAGGTGCTCAAATCCTGACCCGAATGCTCAGATCCATGGGAGTAGACACCATTTTCGGTTATCCCGGAGGCGCGGTCATTGAAATCTATGACGAGCTGGCAAGAACCCCGGACATCCGGCATATCCTGGTCCGGCATGAACAGGGAGCAGTCCATGTCGCCGATGCCTATGCCCGCGCAAAGGGCAGCGTTGGCGTGGCCCTTGTCACCTCCGGTCCGGGCGCCACCAATGCCGTCACCGGTATTGCCTCCGCCTATATGGATTCCATTCCCATTGTCGTGTTCACAGGCCAGGTGCCCACATCCCTGATCGGGAACGATGCTTTCCAGGAAGTGGACATCGTCGGCATCACCCGGCCTTGCACCAAACACAATTACCTGGTCAAGAAAACCGACAACCTGGCACGGGTCATCAAGGAGGCTTTTTTTATTGCCACTTCAGGACGTCCCGGACCGGTACTCATCGATCTGCCCAAGGACATCATCGGGTCTCTGGTTGAATTTGAGGAACCAGGTGAGATCTCCCTGAAATCCTACAGACCGACGGTCAATCCCAACAAGAAACAGCTGAACAAGGTCGTGGGCCTGATCAAGCAAGCCAAACAACCGGTCATTTTCGCAGGCGGCGGCGTTGTACTGTCCAAGGCGTCCGGCGAGCTCACCCGGCTCGCCAGGAGGACATCCATCCCGGTGACCGCATCCCTGATGGGACTGGGTGCCTTTCCCGGGTCCGATCCCCTGTGGCTGGGCATGCTGGGCATGCACGGCACATACCGGGCCAACATGAGCATCGGGCACTGCGACCTGATGATAGCCGCCGGTGTGAGATTTGATGACCGGGTAACCGGAAAGATCGAAAAATTCGCACCCCAGGCCCGTATTGTTCAGATCGACATCGACCCCACCTCCATCCACAAGAACATTGCGGCAACCTGCCCCATCGTGGGTGACTGCAACAACACGCTGGCGTTGCTCAACGCCATGCTCGACGAAGAAGACCCTGAAAGTATCCGTGCAGACAGGGAGCCTTGGCTGAACCGGATCCAGGAGTGGAAGGCCACCACCCCCCTGCGATACAATCAGAACGATACGGTGATCAAACCCCAGTATGTCATCGAACGTCTCCATGAACTCACCCGGGGCCAGGCCATCATTACTACGGAAGTCGGCCAGAATCAGATGTGGGCGGCCCAGTACTACCATTTTGACCGGCCCAACCACTTCATAACCTCAGGGGGTCTTGGGGTTATGGGGTTCGGCCTTCCCGCAGCCATCGGAGCCAAAGCGGCATGCCCGGACAAAGTGGTTGTGGACGTGGCCGGGGACGGGAGTATCCAGATGAATTCCCAGGAGCTGATGACGGCAGTGGAAGCCAGACTTCCCGTAAAAATTGTCATCCTCAACAACCGGTACCTGGGCATGGTCCGTCAGTGGCAGGAGCTCTTTTATGACAAACGGTACTCCGCCACCAACATGGAAGGCGCCCCGGATTTCGTCAAACTGGCCGAAGCATACGGGGCCACCGGCCTCAGGGCCACATTGCCGTCCGAGGTGGATGATGTCCTGAAGCGCGGCCTGGCGGCCGAGGGAACTGTCATCATGGATTTTATTGTGGACCGGGAAGAGTCGGTATACCCCATGGTCCCGACCGGCAGAGCCATCACAGAAATGCTCCTGGTTTAACCGGGAATAAGTCCCCATCACGAGGTAACCCAATGAAACAGGAAAACCATCTGCTCTCCATCACGGTCGACAACGAACCCGGCGTTTTGTCACGCATCGCAGGGCTGTTCAGCGGACGTGGCTATAACATAGAAAGCCTCAATGTGGCTCCGACCGCCGATCCTGCCGTATCCCGGATCACCATGGTGACCCAGGGGGATGAGCATATTATCGAACAGATCAAAAAACAGCTGCACAAGCTGATCAATGTCATTACGGTGAACGATCTCACGGACAAGAAATACGTTCAACGGGAACTGTCGTTGATAAAAGTGAATGCACGGCCCGAACTCAGGGCTGAAATACTCAGAATCGTAGACATATTCAGGTGCAGGGTGGTGGATGTAGGCCATGATCACTACACCATTGAAATGTCCGGAGACGAAGAGAAACTCGAGGCCATTCTCGATCTTCTGAGACCCATGGGGATCATAGAGATGGCTCGGACCGGAACCATTGCCCTTGCCAGGGAAAAACGCAATTAAATCTGTCAGGCAGAACCCTGCCGGACCAAAACCAGCACGCTTAGGAGAAAAACATGGCTACAATAGATTTTGGCGGTACCATTGAAGAAATAGTGACCCGGGATGAATTCAGCGTTGAAAAGGCCAGGGAAATCCTTAAGGACGAAATCATCTGCATCCTCGGATACGGCGTTCAGGGCCCCGGGCAGGCAATGAACATGAGGGACAACGGGATCAATGTTATCATAGGACAGCGGGAGAACTCAGCGTCATGGGACAAGGCCGTCAAAGACGGATGGGTTCCGGGGAAAACCCTCTTTCCCATTGTGGAAGCCGCAAAAAAAGGAACCATCATCCAGTACCTGCTCTCAGATGCGGGCCAATCCATGATGTGGGAAGCCATCAAACCCTGTCTGAACAAGGGTGATGCCCTGTATTTTTCCCATGGGTTTTCCGTTGTGTTCAAAGAACAGACGGGCGTGATTCCGCCGCCCTATGTGGATGTGATCCTTGCAGCCCCCAAGGGATCGGGAACCAGTGTCAGGAGGAACTTTCTTGCAGGGGCAGGCATCAATTCCAGCTATGCTGTTTTCCAGGATTATACGGGCCGGGCCACAGACCGTGTCCTTGCCCTGGGGATTGTCATCGGATCCGGATATCTGTTTCCCACTAGTTTCCAAAAAGAGGTTCACTCTGATCTGACCGGTGAACGGGGCGTACTCATGGGAGCCCTGGCAGGAATCATGGAAGCCCAATACGATGTTCTGCGGGAAAACGGCCACTCACCCAGCGAGGCTTTTAATGAAACCGTGGAAGAGCTGACCCAGAGCCTGATCCGCCTGGTGGATGAAAACGGCATGGACTGGATGTATGCCAACTGCAGCACCACTGCCCAGAGGGGAGCCCTTGACTGGAAACCCAGGTTCAAAGCAGCAACCCTGCCGGTGTTCAAGGACCTGTACCAGTCGGTTGTTACAGGCAAAGAAACCCAGATTTCACTCAAGGCCAACAGCCAACCCCAGTACAGGGAAAAACTGGCCGAGGAACTCAAGGCTATCCACGACTCGGAGATGTGGACTGCCGGCAGGGCCGTACGGGCCCTGCGGCCCAAGGACTGATAAACAAAAAGCCTGGCCGGACACCTGAAGGCTTGGTACCGGCCAGGCCATTGGAACCCATTCAGATGAAAAATGAAGTATTGTACGACACCACACTAAGAGACGGCATGCAGGGTGAGAACATCTGCTTCTCCAATGCGGACAAGCTCAAAATTGCCATGAGGCTCGATGATATAGGCATCAGCTATATTGAAGGCGGCTGGCCAGGAGCAAACCCCAACGCCATGCATTTTTTCGAGAAGGCCAGGGAGATCCGGTTTCGCAATGCCACCCTGGTTGCCTTTGGTTCCACGCGCCGCCCCGGCACACTTCCTGAAGACGATTCCAATCTCAGGGCACTGGTTGCCAGCCAGGCACCGGCCATCACCATTTTCGGAAAATCATGGGATCTCCACGTCCTTGAGATCATGGAATCCACCCTGGACGAGAACCTTGCCATGATCCGGGACAGCATCGCCTGGCTTCTTACCATGGACAGACAGGTTTTCTACGATGCCGAACACTTTTTCGACGGGTACAGGGAAAATCCGGACTATGCCATGAAAACCCTGGATGCCGCCATCCAGGGAGGCTGCAGGACTCTAGTGCTGTGTGACACCAATGGCGGCACCCTGCCCCATGAGATCGAATCCGTCACCAAAACGGTCATGACCCATGTGTCCATGATATGTCCGGAACCGGTACGCGTCGGCATCCATGCCCACAATGACTGCTCCCTGGCTGTGGCCAACACCATCAGCGCGGTCAGGGCCGGGGCCTCCATGGTCCAGGGAACCATCAACGGCTATGGAGAACGATGCGGCAATGCAGATCTGACATCCATCATTCCCATCCTTAAACTCAAACTGGGATCTGACTGCATTTCCGAAGACAATCTGAAAAAACTCAGGTCGTTGTCCAGGTTTGTAAGCGAAACCGCCAACATGATTCCCCTGAACTCCAGACCATTTGTGGGTCAGAGCGCATTTACCCACAAGGGCGGCATCCATGTCAGCGCTGTCATGAAAAAGTCCAGGGCCTATGAACACATGGATCCGGCCCTGGTCGGCAACCAGAGGCGGGTGCTTGTGTCGGAACAATCAGGCAGGAGCAACATCGAATTCAAAGCCAGGGAGATGGGAATCGAACTGGGTAAAAACGGATCCAACGGAAAGAATATCGTGGCAGCCATCAAAGAGCTGGAAGAGGACGGATACCAGTTTGATGTTGCCGAGGGCTCTCTAAAGATTCTCATGCAGAAACTGACCGAACAGTACAGACCCCTGTTCGACCTGGAGTCCTTCAGGGTAACCATTGAAAAGGACAAGGAAAGACCCTGCTACGCCTACGCCATGATCAAAATCCGGGTCGGAGACAAGGTCGAAATTACGGCAGCCGAAGGGGACGGGCCTGTTAGCGCCCTTGACAATGCCCTTCGCAAAGCCCTGTCCCAGCTCTTTCCAGGGATTGACACCCTGCACCTGGTGGATTTCAAGGTCCGGGTCATTGACGGCCGGGCCGGAACCGATGCCAAGGTCCGGGTTATCATTGAATCCAGGGATGAGAACACTATTTTCAGCACAATCGGTGTCTCCGAAGACATTATCGAGGCTTCCTGGCAGGCCCTGGCAGACAGTTTTCAGTACAAGCTTTCCATGGATGCCCAGCAAACGAACCTGATCACAAACAATTCAAATTAACAGAGGATACCATGACAACCCAAAATAGAATAATCATTTTCGATACCACACTGAGGGATGGAGAACAGTCTCCCGGGGCCAGCATGAATACCGCCGAAAAGCTGCGCATCGCCACCCAGCTTGAAAAACTGGGAGTGGATGTCATTGAAGCCGGATTTCCTGCTGCCTCGGAAGGTGATTTCAAGGCCGTGGAGATGATTGCCGGCCAGTTGAAAAAAACCCAGGTTGCTGCCTTGTGCAGAGCTTCCAGGGAGGATATCACCAAGGCCTGGAATGCCATCAAATCGGCTGTCCATCCCCGGATCCACACCTTTATCGCCACCTCGGACATCCATATGGAATACAAATTGAAAATGGACCGGAACCAGGTCCTTGAGGCTGCTGTCAACGCGGTGCGGTATGCGGCTTCGTTCACGGACAACGTGGAGTTTTCGGCAGAGGACGGATCCAGGAGCGAGCCGGATTTCCTGTGCCGGATTTTTGAAGCCGTTATCGATGCCGGAGCAAAAACTGTCAACCTGCCAGATACCGTGGGATACGCCGTCCCCGATGAGTTCGGGGAACTGGTGCGCTATGTTATCAGGCATACCCCCAATATCCACAAGGCCACCCTGAGCGTCCATTGCCACAACGACCTGGGACTTGCCACTGCCAACACCCTGGCAGCCATCAGAGCAGGGGCGCGGCAGGCAGAGGTCACCATCAACGGCATCGGGGAAAGGGCCGGAAACACTTCCCTGGAAGAAGTGGTTATGGCACTGAACACCAGACCCAACTTCTTTCTGGAAAAAACCGGCATCGACACGACCCGGATTTTCCCCACGAGCCGCCTGGTCAGCATGATTACCGGCATCCTGGTCCAGCCCAACCGTGCCATTGTCGGTGCCAATGCCTTTGCCCACGAGGCCGGTATCCACCAGGACGGGGTGCTCAAGAATCCCATGACCTATGAAATCATGAAACCCGAAACCATAGGGCTCAGCAAGAACAACCTGGTGCTGGGAAAGCATTCGGGACGCCATGCCCTGTACACCCACATCGCCGGCATGGGCTACAATCTCTCGGAAGAAGAACTCAATACCGTATTTGAAAAATTCAAACACCTGGCAGACCGTAAAAAATCCATTGCCGACGAGGACATCGAAGCCCTGATCAACGAAGGCGTTCTCAGAAATGCCGAGGTTTACCGCCTTGAGCATCTCCATGTTTCCTGCGGAACCAATGTGTTCCCCTATGCCAGCGTAGGACTCAAGATCAACGGAGAACTGATCAAGGGAGCCATGGAGGGCAACGGTCCCATTGATGCGGCCTTTAACGCCATATCAAAGCTCACCGAGACCAAGTGCACCCTCATGAGATTCACGGTCAGCGCCCTGACAGAAGGCACTGATGCCCAGGGAGAGGTAACAGTCCGCCTGCAGGAAAACGGCATGGTGGCCCTGGGTAAGGGAGCAGACCCCGATATCATAACGGCCAGCGCCCTGGCCTATGTAAACGGCCTCAACCGGCTCGAATACCTGAAGGAACATCCTGCGGTCAAGGCAGAGACCCTGTGATACCTTGATACGTCCCTTCGTCCATTTACCGGAGTTTTTTCATTTCACGCTCATAGCAGGCGGGGCAGCATCCATGGGAGATGCGGACCCCGCTTTTTTTATCCAGGTATTCTTCCAGTGACATCCACTTCCCCTGCCCGAAACTGGTTCCGGAGTCGTCACGGATGGTTTTGCAATAAGAGCAGACCGGTAAGATATCCTCATAAATCCGGACCTTCTTCAAAAGTTCACGCTTCTCCAGACAGGAGTTCATCCTGAGAATCAGTTCTTCAGGGTCACAGGGCTTCAGGAGATAATCATCGGCACCGAGTCTCAATGCTTGGATGGCTGTGGTCATATCCCCTGCACCTGTAAGGATAATGACCCCTGCATCGGGCTGAATCTGTCTGGCATGCTTCAGCACTTCAATGCCATTAATTCCGCCCATCTCCAGGTCGGTAATAACAAGGTCAAAGGACCTGGTCTTCATCAATTCCACCCCGTCCTCACCGCTCAGGGCAAAACTCAGGGCATGGAACTCCTCGCCCAGCGTAACGGCGATGGAGTCCAGAACCAGCTGTGAGTCATCAACCAAAAGAATCCGTTTGTTTTTCATGTCATCCCCTGCTCAAAGGGAAACCCTGGGAACAACCCTTATCAAAGCCCCAGGAATCCGTTGCTGATTTTCTTGTCAGCCTTGTCGCCCAGATAGTAGCGGTAATACATCCGGGCGAATTCCAGGTTATTGATGGTCCCTTTTTCAGTCCCGTTCAGAGACAGGGTCAGACCTTTTCCCGGCACATACACCGATTCTGAATAAAAACCTGGCTGCATGTCAAGATCAAGCCATGAGGCATATAGTCGGATCTCAGTCATGTGAGCGGCAACAAGGTCCGGAGGATTGGTTTCTGTCATTCCCTCGATAAAACCTTCCTGGATTTTTTTGGCCGTTGCCTTGCTCGTAAGGTAATGGACATAGAAATGCTTTACCTGCTCGGATTCGATGGCTTCCTTGGCATCATGGGTCGGTTTCTCCAGGTAGAACCCGGCGACAAAGACCTTGATAAACACCATTGCTTTTCTAAGAGCTGTCCCGTTCAGGGTCAGTGTTTTCTCTGCAACAACTTTTGTATCGGGAAAACTCACCCCTTCCAGTTCGGCCGAACCGGCCGGCACACAGATACCAATAAGGGCCAGAGTAACCATGAACACCAACATTCGTTTGAACATGAACACCTCCTGTGATGGGTAGTATGTAATCCGGCTATTTACCGGTCTTGAGCACTGACAGAAAGGCTGACTGGGGAATTTCCACAGAGCCGACCATTTTCATCCGTTTCTTACCTTTTTTCTGTTTCTCCAGTAGTTTACGTTTTCGGGAGATGTCACCGCCATAACATTTAGCAGTGACATCCTTACGGTATGCCGAAACCGTTTCCCTGGACACGATCTTGCCGCCGATGGCCCCCTGGATTGCAATTTTGAACATCTGCCTGGGTATCTCTTCCTTGAGCTTAGTGCAGGCATTACGGGCCCTGTCCACGGCCTTGTCCCGGTGAACAAGCTGGGAAAGGGCGTCCACCCTTTCCCCGTTGACCAGGAAATCGAGTTTCACGAGATCTGTGTCCCTGTATCCTGCCATCTCATAGTCAAAGGAACCGTACCCCTGGGTAACGCTCTTGAGCCGGTCATAGAATTCGTACACGACCTCGGCCAGGGGAAGCTCGAACTTCATTTCAATGCGGTTGCTGGTCAGGTACTGGTAGTTGGTACTTACTCCGCGATGTTCCATACACACCTGCATGACGGCCCCCATGTACCTTTCCGGGATGATGATGGCTGCTTTGATGTAGGGTTCACGCGTCAGTTCGATCTCGGCGGGGTCAGGATAATGGGACGGATTGTCGATGACCATGACCGTACCATCCTTTTTAACGATCTCATACTGGACCGACGGAGATGTCAGAATCAGGGACATATCGTATTCCCGCTCAAGCCGCTCCTGGACTACCTCAAGGTGGAGCAGCCCCAGAAAACCGCACCGGTAACCGAACCCCAGGGCGGTGGAAGAGTCCTTTTCATAAACCAGGGATGCATCGTTGAGTTTCAGCTTTTCAAGGGCTTCGGTCAGTTCCGGGTACTCGTCGGAAGCAATGGGGTACATGGAGGAGAAGACCACGGGATTGGGGTCCCTGAATCCCGGCATGGGCTTTAAGCACTTGTTGTTGGCAAGGGTTACCGTGTCCCCGTTCTTGACGTCACTGAGCATCTTGATGCCGGCGATAATATACCCTACCTGCCCTGCCCTGAGCTCCTGCCTGGGGCTGCGTTCAATCTGGAAGAACCCCACTTCCTCAACCTTGTATTCCGACTGGTTGAACATGAAATGGATCCGGTCACCCGGTTTGACGGTCCCCTGGAACACCCTCACGTGAACGACGATACCCCGGTAGGAATCGTAATGGGCATCAAACACCAGGGCCTGGAGCGGGGCTTCGGCATCTCCCGTGGGGGGAGGAATCCGGGTGACGGCAGCTTCAAACACATCGATAATCCCTGCTCCTGTTTTGGCCGAAACCAGCAGGGCGGTTTTACTGTCAAGTCCCAGATCCTCCCTGATCTGATCCTTGACCCAACCGATTTCTGCCGATGGAAGATCGATCTTGTTGATGACGGGAATGACCTCCAGATTGTGCTCCATGGCAAGGTAGAGGTTTGCCAGGGTCTGAGCCTCAACCCCCTGGCTGGCGTCAACCAGGAGAAAGGCTCCTTCACAGGATGCCAGTGCCCTGGATACCTCATAGGAAAAATCAACATGGCCCGGGGTGTCGATGAGGTTCAGAAGGTATAGTTCACCGTCGCTGGCCGTATAGGGAAGGGATACGGTCTGGCTTTTGATGGTGATGCCCCGTTCCCGTTCAATATCCATGGAATCGAGAATCTGATCTTTAAAGTCCCGCTCCGCAATGATGCCGGAGTATTGAATTAGACGGTCTGACAGGGTTGATTTGCCATGATCGATATGGGCGATAATACTGAAATTTCTGATGAAACTTTTTTTAATTTTCACATTCCCTCAAACAAAGAGTTGACATTTTCGATTGTGGCAGCTATTTAAATTAATTTAGCAAGTCCTTCTACTTATCAGTTGACACGGGATGTGTCAAGACCGACCATCCAAACAAGCGTCAATCACTCTATATAAATGGGGCATCAGATGCCTGTTTCTGTTCTAATCGTTGATGATGACCATGCCATCCGCAGTGCCACCCAAGAGTATCTGGCATTGTGCGATTACAACACCCAATCTGTTGCCAGTGCCGATGAAGCCCTGAATGTCCTGCAGGACTTTAATCCTGACATCGTCCTTACAGACATCATCCTGACTGGCATGGATGGCCTGGAACTGACAAAAATCATCAAATCCACATCAGATACGGATATCATAGTCATGACCGGGTACAGCGCTGACTACTCCTATGAAAAAGCCGTCAATGCAGGGGCCAGTGATTTCATTTTCAAACCGTTCAGGTTTGAGGAATTGGATCTGAGGATCAAACGGGTTGAAAAGGAACGACAACTCAGAATAGAAAACGCCAGAATGCTGAAAAAACTGGAAGAACTGGCTATCACCGATGCCATGACGCGACTGTACAATTCGCGCCATTTCTTTCATCAGCTCCAGCTGGAGATGGACAGACACTCCCGCTACGACCGTCCCCTGTCCATGCTCATCATTGATATAGATCGCTTCAAGCAATACAACGACACCTGGGGGCATCTGGAAGGGGACAAAGTCCTGACCCGGATTGGGGATGTCATCTCGTCATGCCTGAGGATCAACGACACGGCCTACCGTTACGGCGGTGACGAATTCACGGTTATCCTGCCTGAGACCCGCCTGAGAAAAGCATGCCTGGTCGGAGAACGCATACGTAACGCCTGCCTTGCGGAACACTTCCAGCCGGAACCGGGTCAGTCGGTTGCGGTGACAGTTAGCATCGGAGCCACTGAACACCTTGCCGGAGAGACACTTGAATCCTTTGTAAAAAAAGCCGATCTCGCCATGTACCAGTCCAAGGAAGCCGGCAGGAACCATGTCAGCTTCCTGGTCAATGCATGAAGATCATACACTGATCCTCATGCTCAGATCCACTGCCCTGGCCTGATGGGTCAGTGCTCCAGTGGAAATGACATCCACGCCAGTTGCGGCAACAGCCCGGATAGTATCCAGGGTGATATTCCCTGATGCTTCCACTAGCGCACGTCCCTTGATCAGAGCAACGGCTTCTTTCATCAGGTCGATGGTCATGTTATCCAACATGATAACCTCTGCTCCCGCGTCAAGGGCCTCCTGGACCTGGGCCAGGGTCGATGTTTCCACCTCGATCTTCATAAGATGCGATACCCTGGCACGCACCCGGGACACGGCCGAGGCAATATTGCCGGAAACAGCAATATGGTTGTCTTTAATCAATACGCCGTCGTACAGGGAAAACCGGTGATTATAAGCCCCGCCTGCACGAACTGCAGCCTTTTCAATGACTCGCCATCCCGGCACTGTTTTACGGGTATCGGTGAGTCTTACCCGGGAATCGCCCAGGGCGGTAACATAGGTGCGGGTCAGGGTGGCGATGCCTGACAGGCGCTGCATGAAATTCAAGGCCACACGCTCCCCTTTCAGCAGGGCGATAATATCCCCCTTTACAGAAAAGACCGTGTCCCCCGAAGACACGGTATCCCCGTCGTCAAACAAAAAAACGGTTTCGCAATGCGGGTCCAGGAGGGTGAAAACACGGGCTGCAACGTTAACGCCGGCAAGGACCAGGGGTTCCTTGGCAACGATGATGCCGGTTCCGGTAAGGCCCGTGGGGAACAGGCTTTCCGAAGTGATGTCACCCAGTCCAGAATCTTCCTGAAGGGCGAGCAGGATCAGTGAATGCAGTGTATCCATGGATCAGTGCTTCATCTGCTTGATGCGTTCAAGGCTGTGCTTCAGCTTGTCTGTTTTCTCTTCAAGCTCTGTTTTCTGCAGTCTGACCTTGTCAACCACATCAATGGGTGCCTTGTCCAGAAAACTTTCATTGGTAAGGCGCTTGGATATGGAGAACAATTCCTTGGTCAGTTTTTCAACTTCCTTTTCAAGGCGTTGTTCTTCCTTGTCAAAGTCGATGACCCCTTCAAGGGGTATTTTGATCGTGGTCTGACGCACCACGACAATCGCCGCCGATGGATTCTCAACAGAATTTTCAGTGATGACCAGGGAATCCAGGCGGGCCAGATTCTCGATCATGGAGCGGTTGGCATCAACAACTGATTTTTCATCACTGTCCAGGGTATGAACCAGGGCGGCAAGGGTGATGGAGGGTTTAATGTTCATTTCACTGCGGATGTTCCGGATACCGGAAATTACACCGAAAACGAATTCCATATTCCGTTCGATCCCAAAATCCCTGAACAGTTTCGAGTCCTGCGTATCCCGCGGAAATTCTGCCCTGGAGACCGATCCCTCAACCGTGGGCAGAAGGTGCCAGATCTCTTCGGTCACAAAGGGCATGAAGGGATGGAGTATGATCAGAATATTTTTAAGGACGACGTTCAGCACATACCGGGATGCATCCCGGCTTTGGGTTCCAAACTTCTCATACAGTGCAGGTTTTGCAGCCTCCAGGTACCAGTCACAGAACTCGTGCCATACGAACTGGTAAGCCGCACTGGCAGCCTCGTTGAATTTGTAGGTTTCTATTCCTTCCCCCACGGCCTGGGCTGTGGCACTCATCCTGGACATGATCCATGCATCTGCCGGAGACCAGGATTCAGCTGGCACGGGCCTGGATCCGGAATCCTTGTCCAGGTGCATGAGGGCAAAGCGGGAAGCGTTCCAGAGTTTGTTAACAAAATTACGGTACCCCTCGACCCTTTCCTCAGACATCTTGACGTCCCGGCCCTGGGCTGCAAAGGCAGACAAGGTGAACCTGAAGGCATCGGCCCCGTAGGAATCGATGACTTTCAAGGGGTCAATGACATTGCCCTTGGACTTGCTCATCTTCTTGCCGTGTTCATCTCTTACAAGGGCATGAATATAGACATCCCTGAACGGGACATCACCCATGAAATGGGTACCCATCATCATCATCCTGGCAACCCAGAAGAACAGAATGTCAAACCCGGTAACCAGCACCTGGGTCGGATAGAAGGTTTTGAGAAGTTCAGTCTTTTCAGGCCAACCCATGGTTGAAAATGGCCACAGGGCAGAACTGAACCAGGTGTCCAGAACATCTGTTTCCTGGGCGAGACTTGCGGACCCGCAGGACGGACACACATCAGGATCAACCTCTTCAACGATTACGGCACCGCAGGCAGAACATTTCCACACCGGTATCCTGTGTCCCCACCAGATCTGCCTTGAGATGCACCAGTCACGTATATTGTCCAGCCATTCAAAATAGGTTTTGGACCAGTTGGCAGGAATGATGGTGGTCCGGCCTTCCCGGACCGCATCCGCAGCCACCTTGGCCAGGGGACCGGCCTTGACAAACCATTGCCAGGACAGGGATGGTTCAACGATGGTCTTACACCGGTAGCAGTGGCCGACGCTGTTTTTCAGGGGTTCCTTTTTTAGAAGGAATCCTTCTGCCGTCAGCGCTTCAAGAGCCTGGGTCCTGCATTTGAACCGGTCAAGGCCCTTAAACCGCCCGGCACCTTCCATCATGTTCCCGTCGTCGTCAATGACCTTGACACTGTCCAGGCCATGCTTCGCCCCCAGGCTGAAATCATTGGGATCATGGGACGGTGTTACCTTGAGCGCGCCGGTTCCGAAATCCATTGCCACATACTCGTCACGGATGATGGGAATCTTTTTCCCGGCCAGGGGGAGAATGACGTGGGTTTCTGTAAGATCACTGTACCGGTCATCCTTGGGATTGATGGCCACGGCAGTGTCACCGAACATGGTTTCAGGCCGCGTGGTGGCAACGGTCAGACCGCCCTTGCCGCTGGGGAAGGGGTATTTGATATAGTACAGAAAGCTGTCATGGTCTTCATGCTCGACTTCCAGGTCAGCCAGGGCTGTTTTGCAACGGGTACACCAGTTGATGATGTATTGACCCTGGTAAATCAACCCTTCCTTGTAGAGTCTGACAAAGACCTTGCGGACAGCCTCGGACAGCCCCTGATCCATGGTGAATCTCTCCCGCTTCCAGTCGCAGGATGCCCCGATTCTCTTGAGCTGGTTGATGATGGCACCACCGGATTTCTCACGCCATTCCCATACCGCTTCTATGAATTTCTCACGCCCCAGCATGTCCCGGGTGATCCCCTGCTGTGCCAGATTCCTCTCGACCACATTCTGGGTGGCAATACCGGCATGATCCGTGCCCGGCATCCAGAGGACATTATCGCCGCAGAGGCGTCTGTACCGGCACAGAATATCCTGAATCGTTACATTCAGGGCATGGCCCATATGGAGCACTCCGGTCACGTTGGGTGGCGGGATAACAATGGAATAGGCCGGTTGCCCGCTGGTTTCCATGGCATCAAAGAAACCGTTTGACTCCCAGTGCTCATACCATTTTTTTTCAATTCCACTGGGATCATACCCTTTTTCAAGAGATTCTGCGTTCATTTAATACTCCTCAATACCAAGTAATGAAACAGGGGATCATTTCTAAGATCCCCTGTAAAAACCATCCATTTCTATTTAAAAGACAGCCGTTGTCATGATGGCGTCAACACTTACCCCGGTCAGTCGTCTCCCCGAGGATCCTGGATCTGAGCGCCGAAATTTCCTTTTCCAGTACAGCTTGAACCGTTTCCTTCAAGACCGCTTCAATGATCTGGGCGTAATGTTTCTCAATAACACGCTCAAGGGCTGCCTCCAGCTCTTCCCGGGTAACGGCAACCGGCAAAGCGGTACCGGTTTGAACCTGTACTTCGGTTTCCGCTGCCAGAGCAGGAGCATAACCTGATTCAGCGCCGATATTCATGGCAAGATCAGCGATCTCGCTTTCCGTGACCTGGTCCATACACTGATCGTTAAGTTCGATGACCTCATCGTCCAGGGACTCTTCGGTTAAAACATCAGTCAGCTCGATAAGATTTTCCTCAGGACGTTCTTCGGGTATAATCTCGGTCAGCTCAATGATCTCTTCGTCAAAAACCCCGTCAGTAATCACCTCGGTGAGTTCAATAACATCCTCATCCTCGCCGGTGTTCCGGGTTGAATCTTTGTTCAGGTCGGAGAAATCTGCCATAAAGACTCCTGTGCGCCGGGTTGATTGCGCTGCATGCCATCCTGGATTAACTACCAAACAGGGTGAAAAATATCAGAGGCCTTTTCCTGTGTCAAGTCCTTTGACCCGACCTGCCGGGATGCAAGGGTATTCAAATTCGGGTTGTATTTTCAACCTTGTTCTGGTATCTGAAATTCTAGCCCGAAAATTTTTCAGTCCCAGTACGGTTTTTCAACGGTTGTCCTCGAAAAGAAAGGAAAACAGCCATGCTGAAAGAAAAACCCTATCCCCAGGTGACTATCCTTCGCGGGATGGCTGATTTCACGGTTGACGGCATGGCAATTCCCTATGCCGAATTTGTCCCCCGGCTCTACAATCTGTGCATCGGCCTCGGGTTCAGGAAAGGTCTGATCATGCCGTCCAGGGCTTTTTGTTCCGACGAAAACCAGGGCCTTCCCATCATCCTTCTTACCAAACATTTCGGAACATTTCCTTTCAATCATGGCCGGGTCGGCGGCATCATGGCCATTGACAGGCACGCCCCCCATGCCAGCCATGGGGAAGACTCTGTAATCGTCCAGGCAAGCCACGTGGGTTATGACCCACACACAGGAATTTACGGAACCTTTCGAAGACCCCGCATGGCTGAAAAAAACATTTCTGTTTCCTGCGGGAAACTCTCCCATGTCATCACCCCCTACCTGGAACAATACCAGTTTGCCAGGGACAGGATCTTTTTGTCCAGGACCGATTCAGGGTCTTTTCTGATTACGGCAAAAAACTCTTTTGTTGATTTTCTGACCCATCCGGTCAAAAACGGTCTGGTCCTGAAATTGCAAAACATCGCCAGGGTAGGTGATGACGGTTGTATACGGCCGGTGGGAGCATCCAGCACCATGCAGTCCTTTGAAGTTTCCCAGGAGTTCGTCAGCCGCATGGACAAGGCAGGCTACCAGTGGAAACCCGGTAACGGCGAATACATAGGCAGCTACCTGGCCGAGGATCTGTTCTTTTTCCGTGAAGATTTCCATGAAACCGATGAAAGCATCCTGCTGGAACGTAACATCATCGATTTCATGCCCAGGATCGTCACATCCAGAAACCCCCTGCTCAGGGCCGCAAAAATCAACATCCAGCACGAATTTGCCCGGGCCGTAGAATCCATCCGCAGGGGCAGGGAGTATGCGGGAAAAAATTTAATTTACATTTCAGGGCTCAACATCGACATTTCCGAGTATAAAGACTTTCCGGCAACCACCTACTTTGTTCCCTGGGCAGCCCACATCCAGTTAAGGGGAGCTGTCCCGGACCAGTGCAGCCGGATGCCTGATTTCCGTTATCCCCTGGAACAGCATCCCCTGTTCGACCTGCTGATGTCCCAGAGCACCCGCAACCCGGATGAAACCAACCTCAAAGAGGAAATCACCAGGATGCTCGAAGCCCCCAGGTTTGACATACGATCACCCAAATAAAGCGATCCTGTTCCATAACACCACGTCATCTCTTTTCCAGGAGACATTCATGCGCTTTTATGAACATTTGCTCATTTGTCCGGTAACAGGCTTTACACAAACCTGTCCGGCGTGGTATTATGCCTGAACAATCCGGGAGCACCCGGTCATTTGCCATAAACTGCAACCAGGGCATCGGCCCTGTTACTGGAGAAAAATTCATGTGCGAATCCAATGTTTATCTTAAAACCAACGGCATCGAAGAACTGATCATGGAAAATGTGGCTGTTGTCACGCCTTCCGGAACAAACCGTTTTCTTCTCAAGGGGCTGCTTGGAGAGAGAATGGAAGTTACGGGACAAATTGAAGACATCAACCTCATGGGACACAAGATCCTCATCAAATCCCTGTAAAAAAACAGGATAATGAGCAGGGGACCCTGTAATGAAACTGCATAAAATCCATCCCATTGTCATGGGAAGCAAAGTATTTGATAAAAGCATGATGACATACCAGTACGGTATGGGAGAGACGTTCACTATCCCCATTTTCTGCTGGTATGTGGAAGGTGGAGACAAACGGGTTCTCATCGATACCGGTGAAATGCATCCCATCCAGTCCAGGGAACGTCAGGATGCCATCGGCGGACCCATTTACAACTTTGAACAGGGGTTGGCCCTTTACGGCCTGACACCCGATGATATTGACATCGTGATTCACACCCATCTCCATGCGGACCACTGTGAAAATGACTACAAATGCTCCAATGCCAGGTTCTTCATCCATGAAAAGGAGCTTCAGCGGATCCATGATCCCCATCCGCTGGACTACCGGTATCTGGAGGACTACATCCTTGAGATTGAGGAAAACAACCAGATCATCGTGGTCAGGGGAGACACTGAAATTCTTCCAGGAATTCAAGTTGTCCATACACCGGTTCACACGGACGGAGGACTGACACTTCTGATTGAGACCACCAGGGGAACAGCGGCCATCACAGGATTCTGCACAATCCAGGAGAACTTTGATCCACCGCCGGAAATCCGGGGTATGGAGATGGACCTGATTCCACCCGGGACCCATGTGGATGTTTACAGGGCTTATGATATCATGGCCGATATCAGGGACCGGGCGGACATTCTTATTCCGCTCCATGAACCTGCCTATGCCCGGATCAGGACAATAGGTTGACACAGCCGATTTTGCTCCGTTCCTATCTCAACCGGATTGCAGCCTGCAACCCGTCCCGGCTGCCCCAAAAACCCAGGTGGCTGTTTTTCCCGGGAATGCTGTTCGGCAGCCGGGCAAAATGGTGGGGCGACTTCCATCTCAGGGCAACCTGTCATGAAGGCCTGGACATCTGCTGGTTCTCATCGGACTCCGGACAGGCCCTGGGTCTGGATCCCGGGATACAGGTACCGGCCATGGCCGCAGGCAGGATCATGATGATCTGCAAGGATTTTCTGGGACAATCCGTACTGGTGGAGTATGGGCAGGACAATGGAGGTCTGTCCGGGACGGACTGGTGGACAGCCGTTGTCTATTCCCATGTAGACGTGCTTCCCGGGATCAGCATCGGTGACACCATCGTACAGGATCAGACTATCGCCTGCCTGGCCGACACTTCGGGCAGACAGTCCCGAATTCCATGCCATCTTCATCTGTCAATCATGGAGATTCACACCCGGATCCCGGCGGACCAGCTCAACTGGCAGACCTTTGTCAAGACCGGCCCGGACCTCCTGAAATGGTATAACCCGGCCCATGGCCTCTGACGGCTTTGATACCCAGACAATCTTGACGAACTATTTTTTATCCTGAGCCTGGTCCCCAACCTGGAAATCAAGTCTGTTTTCTCCCCGGGAATTTTCCCCGCAAGGGGTGCAGATTCCCGGTTGCCTTTTGACATTTCCGCAGAGTGTGATAATAGGGGAAAAGAGGCGTTGAAAAAAAAAACTACTTGTTCTATGATCCCAGAACATTTTAATGACTGAACTGGACAACCAATGAATGAATCGAATGGAGATATTCAATGAAAAAAGTCAAATTGTTTTTCGGACTGCTCATTTTGATCTTTGCCGGATTGATCATCTATCAGAACCGGGAGTATTTTTTTGCCAAACAGGCCCTGTCCCTGAGCCTGGGCGTTGAAACCTGGCACTGGACAGCTCCGGGGATTGCGAACCTTGCCTATTTCGGTATTTTCCTGTTACTGGGACTTGTTATAACCGGTTTTATGGGCATTTCATCCAAACTCAAATCCAAAAAAATCATCAAAGCTCTGAACGGGGCCATAGAGTCACATCTGGAAATGATTTCAACCCTGAAAACAGAACTCCAGACCTACAAGAACGATCCCTATGCAGCACCGGAAAAAACCGGCACCGTACCCGAAACACCAGCCAATCCGAAAAAGACGGAATAAGCCAGTCCGCTGATGTTTAAGCCATGACTGTTCAACCCAATACTCCTATGATGGACCAGTACCTCTCGATCAAAGAGATGTACCCGGATGCCATTCTTTTTTACAGGATGGGAGACTTTTATGAAATGTTCCTTGAGGATGCTCACAAGGCATCCCGCATCCTTGAAATTGCGCTGACCTCGCGGAACAAGAACCAGGAAACGCCCATCCCCATGTGCGGCATCCCCTTTCGAGCTGCCGATGTCTATATTGCGAAACTCATTGGAAGCGGATGCAAGGTAGCCATCTGTGAGCAGGTAGAGGACCCTGCCCTTGCCAAAGGTCTGGTGAGGCGGGAGGTTGTAAGGGTCATCACTCCTGGAATGATCCTGAACGAATCCCTGCTGGACAGGACCTCCAACAATTTCCTTGTGGCCCTGACTGTCAACGACGGATTTGCCGGCCTTTCCTGCCTGGACATTTCAACAGGGCTTTTCAGGACTACCCAGACACGTTCAACCAATGGAAAAATACCCGCATCCATCATCGACGAAACCCTCCGCATGGACCCAAGGGAGATACTTCTTCCAGCTTCTTTTAAAAAAGATCCGTCATGGGAATACCTGAAACGCGCCTTTCCGGGCGTCCAGGTAACGTACCTGGACAAGCTGGCCTTTCATCCCGTTGATGGGAGAAACCGCCTGGCTGAAAAATTCAAGACCCGGAGCCTGGAAGGGTTCGGGTGTGAACACCTGACAGCCGGGACCGCCGCAGCCGGTGCCATCCTTCATTACATCCAGGAAACCCAGCTCCAGGATACCCGCCACATCCTCAGACTGGAACCCTATGTGCTGAACAGCTACCTTATTCTGGATGATCGGTGCTGCAGGAATCTGGAACTGGTGAGAAACATCCAGACCGGCGACAGGAAAGGAACCCTGATCAGTGTTCTTGACAAAACCGTAACGTCCATGGGAGGACGTCTGTTCAAACACTGGATCCGTTATCCCCTGAAAGATATGGATGCCGTTGAAAAGCGGTTTGATGCAGTACTTGATGCCAAGAGCAACGCCATGGTCCGGCAGTCCATCCGGACACACCTCAAAGACGTCTATGACCTTGAGCGCCTGGGCAGCCGGATCTCCATGGGGCATGGAAACGCCAGGGATCTTGTAGCCCTGAAAACAACCCTTCTCAAACTGCCGGTCCTGATGTCAGAGCTGGAGGTTTTCCCGTCCAGCCTGTTCCGGTGCAACGACGATATCCGCGCAAGCGAACTTGAAAACCCAAGTCCCGAAGGAGCTGTCCGGGATCTTGTGAATCTGGCTGAAACCATACACAAAGCCATCCGGGAAGATGCACCCCCGGTCATCAACGAAGGCGGAATCATCTGTGACGGATATAACCGGGAACTGGATGAACTCATGGAAATCGCCAGGGACGGCAGGGCCTGGATCGCCAGGGCAGGCGCCGAAGAAAAGGAAAAGACCGGCCTGAGTTCCCTGAAAATCAAATACAACAAGGTGTTTGGATACTTTCTGGAAGTATCCAAGGGCCAGGCTGCCCAGGTACCGGATCACTACATCCGCAAACAGACCCTTGTCAATGCCGAACGCTTCATAACCGAAGATCTGAAGGTCATGGAATCCAAGGTCCTTAACGCCCAGGAGCAGCGAGCCAAGATCGAGTATTCCCTGTTCCTTGAAATCCGGGAGCACGTGGTCCGGCACACACCGCTGATCCTGGCCATGGCAGGATTTCTTGCCCGCACTGATGTACTCCTGGGCCTTGCCGAAGCAGCCGAGGCCAACAACTATACCCGCCCGGAACTGAACACAAAGGGGGTTATCGACATCCGTGACGGGCGGCACCCCGTGGTTGAGGCCGCCACATCAGGGGAGCGCTATGTTCCCAACACGGTTTTCATGGACAATGAAACCCAGCAGGTCCTGATCATCACCGGTCCTAACATGGCCGGCAAATCCACGGTACTCCGCCAGGTTGCCTTGATTGCGCTCATGGCCCAGATGGGATCCTTTGTTCCTGCATCCCGTGCGTCCCTGTGCATCATCGACCGGATCTTCACCCGGGTCGGAGCCCTGGACAATCTGTCCCAGGGGCAGAGCACCTTCATGGTGGAAATGGAAGAAACAGCCAACATCGTCAACAATGTTTCAGGAAGGAGCCTGGTAATCCTGGATGAAATCGGCAGGGGAACCAGTACTTTTGACGGCATGAGCATCGCCTGGGCTGTTGCCGAATATCTCCACGATTTTGGTGGAACCGGTGTAAAAACCCTGTTTGCCACCCATTACCATGAACTGACACGACTGGAGCAGATCCATCCACGAATCAAGAATTTCAACATCGCGGTCAAGGAATTCCATGACAATATCATTTTCCTGCGCCGGCTTGTCCAGGGGGGAACCAACAAGAGCTACGGTATCCAGGTGGCACGTCTTGCAGGGATACCTGATTCGGTCATTGCCAAGGCCAAGCTGATCCTGTCAGAGATTTCCCGGGATAACGGAGCCTCTGCGGCTTCCCGGGAAAAGGAGATCCCGGACAAGGCAGAACAACTGGATCTGTTCAGATCCGGCGTGGCAGAAACCATCATCACCCGGCTTGAGGCCATGGATCTTTATTCCATGACTCCCATCCAGGCAATGAACGCACTCAACTCTCTGAAACAGGAGCTTACATCTCAAACCGCATCGGTGTCTCCATCATGATCAGACGTTTCCAGACGGATCATCTCATTCCGGTTATTGTCATTGTTCTTCTGACAATCCTTCCAAGTATCGTCCAGGCCGCCGAGGCCCAGGATGCCAGGGCAAGGTTCCTCCAGGCAGATGCCCAGTACAAACAGCTGAGAAACAATGAAAAAAAAATAAAGTACAGGCAATTCTGGCTGCAATGCATTGACAGTTACCAGAAGGTATATAAGGAAGATCCGCAGAATTCCTGGGCTCCGGCCGGAATGTACGCCGCTGCCGGCCTCTATCTGGAACTGTATAAGCTCTCATTCAAGAAGAGCGATAAGGATGAAGGCATAGACCTTCTCCAGCGGATTACAAAGCGTTTCCCGTCCAGTTCATACAGCAGCAAGGCCAAAAGCCTCTTAAAGAACCTGGAATCACCGCCTGCCCGCAGTGTTCCTGAATCCCCCTCCCAGTCCGTCCGGAAAGAAAGCCTGAAATCAAAAACCATTGCACCTCCGGAACCCGTTGTGCGCCAAACCCAGGCCGAACCAGCGACTGAACAGGTCCCATCCTACCAGGAAACCGGGAACTTACCTTATTCACCACCTGCCGGGTTATCAGGGGACGCCTTGATTACCGGCCTACGTTACTGGTCCAATCCGGAATATACCCGGGTGGTTATCGACGCGGACGCGGAACGCCCTTTCTTTTCCAATCTTTTGAAAAAAGATCCCTCTCTCCAGAAGCCCCAGCGTCTCTATATAGACCTCGCCGATTCCCGGCTCGGACCTGAAATCCCGAAAATAACTGCCATCAATGACGATCTTCTGATCCAGGCCAGGGCAGGACAGTACACACCTCACACAGTCCGTGTGGTTGTGGACCTCAAATCCTATGACAATTACAAAATTTTTTCCCTCAAGGACCCCTTCAGGCTAGTCATTGACGTATGGGGTAAAACCACGGAAGCTCCCGGTGGCAAAGACACCTCTTCCAACCAGGAGCTGGTCCGGTTGTCAACGGATAATATTCACTCCTCATCAATTGCCAGACAGCTTGCCCTGGGAGTCAGAAAAATCGTCATTGATCCAGGACACGGCGGTAAGGATCCCGGTGCTCCCGGTTATTTTAAAGACACGTGGGAAAAGGATGTGGTACTTGAAATTGCCGGGAAGCTTGCCCAGAAAATGCGCGATCGTCTCAATTGCGACGTGATAATGACACGCTCCACGGACAAATACCTGACCCTGGAAGAGAGGACAGCCATCGCCAACACAAAGAATGCGGACCTGTTTGTTTCTTTGCACTGCAATGCGTCGACCACCAAATCCCTTACCGGCATTGAAACCTATTTCCTGAACCTTGCCACCGATGACCAGGCCATTACTGTGGCAGCCAGGGAAAACGCCACCTCCCGAAGAAATATCAGTGACCTGGAATCCATTCTCAACGACCTGATGAAAAATGCCAAAATCAATGAATCCAGCCGTCTGGCCTATAAAGTCCAGGAATCGGTCTGCACAGGTCTGAGAAAAGATTTTGACAATATCAACAACCTGGGGGTCAAGCAGGCCCCTTTTTATGTTCTTCTGGGAGCGCGCATGCCGTCCATCCTGGTTGAGACCTCCTTTCTCAGCAACAAGAACGAATGTAAACGGCTTACCAGCAGCCAGTACCAGGAAAAACTGTGTGATGCCATTATCGACGGCGTTGAATCCTATATCAGTGAAACCAACCCCAAAACCCTGTAATATTACGGCCAAGGAGATCACCATGACATTTGAAAACATCATTCTCACCATCGACAGTCCCATCGCGACCCTGACATTTAACCGGCCCAAGGCCATGAACGCCCTGAACGGCGCTCTCCTGGACGAGCTGGACACAGCCCTTGACCAGGTCAGGGACAATTCGGAAATAAAAGTGCTTATCCTGACCGGAGCAGGAGACAAGGCTTTTGTTGCCGGAGCCGACATTTCCCAGTTGGCCACCATGAGTCCCCTGCAGGGGAAAAGGTTTTCACGTAAAGGTCAGGAAATCATTGCCAAACTTGAAGCTCTCCCCATACCGGTGATTGCCGCGGTGAATGGGTTCGCCCTGGGAGGCGGCACAGAAATGGCCCTGGCCTGTGATTTTATCTACGCTTCGGAAAAAGCCAATTTCGGACTTCCGGAAATCACCCTGGGCATAATTCCCGGATTTGGAGGCACCCAGCGCCTGGCTCGTTTGATAGGCTGCAACCTTGCCCGGGAACTGGTCTATACCGGAGGAATATTCCCGGCTTCCCAGGCAAAGGAATACGGTCTGGTGAACAGGATATGCGCCCATGAGTCCCTTATGGAAGAGGTATTGAAAACAGCAAAAAACATTGCAGCAAAAGGCAGCGTAGCCCTGCGGGCAGCCAAGGAAGCCCTCAATGTCGGACTTGACGTGGACCTGGAAACCGGTTGCCGGTTTGAAACCGATGCTTTTGCCCTGTGCATGTCCAGTCCCGATGCCAAAGAAGGAACTTCGGCCTTTCTTGAAAAGCGCAAGGCAGTGTTCAAGGGCGGCCTGAACGACTGATTTTTCCCTTGACTAAACAGCCGTGATTCTTTATACAAGCCATCCAGATGTTTAACACAAGGAGCCACGCACCAGAATGTGCCACCGATTCTTTTTTATCCCGTTTTTCCTGATAGACTTTCGATTTACCGGGTCTGTCCATGGAAGGGGTATGTAAAGCAGATCGGATTCTGATTTAAACCAAAGAAACCATGGGCGGACCTGAACAGGAAACCCCATGGTTTTTTTTCGTTTCCGTTACCGGGGTTTGTCCTGACCGCCTTTTTTTGTTCCGGTTTCTGAAAAAACAGGCTATACATTGCCTAAGGAGGACCGTTAATGCCGATTTACAACATGGATTTTGAAACCATGCCCAGGGAAGCCCTGGAAGCCATCCAGCTTCGCCGCCTTCAGACCACCATTCAACGGGTGTACGCCACGGTTCCCTTTTACAGGGATCGGTTCAGGCAGGCAGGTATCACCCCTGCGGACATCCGCTCCCTGGGAGATCTGAAACTCATCCCCTTTACCGTGAAACAGGATCTCAGGGACAACTATCCCTATGGGATGTTTGCCGTACCCATGGAGAACGTTGTGCGCATCCATGCCTCATCCGGTACCACCGGGACCCCCACTGTTGTTGGCTATACCCGGAGGGACATCGACACCTGGGCCAACCTCATGGCCCGGAGCCTTGCAGCCGGAGGGGCCACCAGTGGGGATATCCTTCACAACGCCTACGGTTACGGACTTTTCACCGGCGGACTTGGTGTTCATTACGGTGCAGAGCGCCTGGGCGCTTCGGTCATCCCGGTATCCGGTGGAAATACAAAACGTCAGATCATCATCATGAGGGATTTCAAACCCACCATCCTTACCGGAACCCCCTCCTATATTCTTCACCTGGCTGAAGTGGCCGAAGAAATGGGCATATCTTTCAAGGATCTCAGTTTCAAGTACGGTATTTTCGGGGCAGAGCCCTGGTCTGAAACCATGCGCACAGAAATCCAGACAAAACTCCATCTCAAGGCCATCGACATCTACGGGCTCAGTGAAATCATGGGCCCCGGCGTTTCCATAGAATGCCACGAGGCCCAGAACGGTCTTCACATATTCGAAGACCACTTTATCCCGGAAATCATCAACCCGGAAACCGGCGAGACCCTTCCCTATGGTGAAACCGGTGAACTGGTCTTCACATCCATAACCAAGGAAGCCTTCCCCATCATCCGCTACCGGACCCGGGACATTACCTCCCTGAACCCTGAACCCTGCATCTGCGGCAGGACCCATATCAGAATGAAAAAGGTTACCGGCAGGACAGACGACATGCTGATCATCAGGGGTGTCAATGTTTTCCCGTCCCAGATCGAAAGCGTCCTCATGAAAAGCGGTGCTGTCCAACCCCATTACCAGCTAATTGTTGACAGGAAGGACAACCTTGATACACTGACCGTACGGGTTGAAGTCAGCGAGCAGATTTTTTCAGATGAAATCAAGAACCTGCAGAATATTGAAGCCCGGCTTTCCCATGATATCAAAGAGTATCTGGGGGTGTCAGCAAAAATCCAGCTTGTTGAACCTAAGACCATCGAACGGAGCCAGGGAAAAGCAGTCAGAGTCGTCGATAACCGTAAGATTTAACCGTGTCAAGGAGGTGGAGGCTATGAAAGCTGAACAGATTTCAATTTTTCTGGAAAACAAAGAAGGACGACTATCAGAGGTAACGGCGATCCTCAGGGATGCCAATGTCAATATCAGGGCCCTTTCCCTTGCAGATACAACCGATTTCGGTATTCTGAGACTCATCGTCAATGACAATCAGAAAGCTGAAGAAGCCCTGAAGCGTGAGGGATTTACCGTAGGTAAGACCAGTGTCATCGCCGTCGAAGTCAAGGATGAGCCCGGCGGACTTAACCGGGTCCTGGATCCGTTGACCGTTGCCGGTGTCAACGTGGAATACATGTACGCCTTTGCCAATCCCCATGGCCAGAACGCCATCATGATCTTCCGGTTCGACAACCTGGACAAGGCCATCTCCATCCTGCAGGAGAACAACATCAAGGTCATCAACGGTGCAGACGTCTACAATATCTGAAGATTATCCATGGTCCGGGAACCAGTCCGGTTCCCGGACATATTCGTCTGCTCTTGAGAACACAGCCCCTTTGAAAGAACATTTGAAAACACAGGGCCTCGGCGCATGGATATCTCTTTTGGAATCCCAATCCGGGGTCCGGAGATCAAGGCTTGCTTCTGATCTGCCCAGACCGGTGCCGGTTCATTGCCAGGGCGCTGCCCAGAACCAGGAGTCCTCCGGCCCAGAAACGCCAGGACACAGGGTCATTCAAGAACACTATCCCCACAATGGCGGTGAATACGGTTTCGCTGGACATGAAAAGTGCACCCTCCCAACCGCGGCAGTAAAGGAATCCCTGGTTCATCAGGAGCTGGGCCGTAACAGAGGTGAATACGATACCTGCTATCATGGCCCACTCCCTGGCCGAAGCCGGCCACAGCGGATGGGACAGACACATGGGAAGGGTTATAAGTGCACCAACCAGGCAGAAATACAGATAGATGATGACCGGACCGTTGGACTGTCTGAGCGTTTTTATGATGACCACTGAAAGCCCTGCCACCATGCTGCCGCCAAGGGCCAATGTCTGTCCTGCCAATCCGCTGCCAAGCTTGAAATCAAACAGCAGGGCAACCCCAGAAAAGACAGCGGCAATGCACCCCACTTCGAAAATTCCGATGGATTCCCTGAAAATCAGGAATGCAAATACTGCTGCAAAGGCAGGATAGGCATAAAAAATAACGATGACCGTTGACAGGGGAAGAAGGCGGATGGAGGCGATAAGGGCGAAAAAGGCGATCGATCCCACGATGCCCCTGGCAATGAGAAGCAGTATCCTGTCGCCGCTGAAGGGATTGGTGTGACGGCCGAAAACACTCAAAAGGACCAGAAGTCCACCTGCGAACCGGATAAAACCAATGTGCCATACCGTATAGGCGGGATTCATGAGCTTGATGATCAGGTTCAGTACGGTGAACAGAAGAGCTGCGGCCAGCATGAACAGGGGACCGGCCACATCAGCATCCAGCCGTACCTGACGTCCGGGGTCTAGTGATTCCATCGATGTTTCACTCCCCCATTTCAAAAACCGTGGATTTTCCAGTGTCCTTTGCTGCCGTTCCATGACAGCCGTGTTCCTTGAGGCCCGCTTATATGACCGGAACAAGGTACCATTGCAGCTGAGCCAAGGCAAGGGGAAACTGTGGATTCCCCCTTTCATCCGTTAACATCTGTTTTAGGTTGTAATTATTTCCGCCCGGCGATAAAACTCGGATTATGGGATTAGAATTTCAACAGCAGGAACCAGGATCCATGACAGAAGACACCTTTATACCAGAGGCAAAATACACGTTTCCGGAAAGCGGTGATGCCATCCCAAGGGAGCGTCTTTTTGCCTTGATGCGCGATTATGATAAAAAATCCGTCATCCTGGTGACAGGCCAGGCTGCCCAGGGGAAATCAACCCTTGTGGCGTCCTTTCTCAGGTTGGAGGGTGATTTGACAGCCTGGATTCACCTGGATCAGGAAGATTCCGATCCTGCAAACCTCTTTTGTCTCCTTATTACTGCCTTGAAAACCTCTATCCCGGCCCTGGAGGACATCCTGTCCCCGGGCTATTCCCAGCCATCCCTTGGGCCCGGCCAGGAGATCTGGCGATACAGGGATGTCCTTCGCAACGCGTTCCATGTCCCGGAACTCAGGTTTACCATCGTCATGGATGATTTGGATTCCTTGAACCGGGATGCATCATCCTTTGAACTGATCCAGGGGATTGTTGAGGATCTCCCCCCATCCATAAGGCTGATCGTTCTTTCCAGAACCCTGCCCCCCCTAGGCATTCAGAAATTGAAAATCGCCGGAAAACTGCTGGTCCTGACCAACAGCGATCTGGCATTTACCCTTGAAGAAACCAGACTCCTTTTCAGGAACCGCCTGAAGTCCATGACCATCAGCCCTGAAGAAATCGAGCGGCTCCATGCCATTACCGATGGGTGGGCAGGCGGACTGATTCTTCTGGCAGAGTCCATCCGCCATACCCTGGACGTAACCCGGCTTCCCGAAAAGCTTAAGGTTGAAGCCCTGGATTACTTTGCGGAAGAAGTGTTTTCCGTTCAGCCCGAATCCATCAAACGCTTCCTGGTCCTTGCCTCCCTGTTTGATCCCATGGATCCGGAAATCATCGCCCGGTTCTACCAGGAACTCAGTCCCCTGGATATCCTTAACGAACTTGAACGGCGCAACCTGTTCATCCATCGCTTGGATTCCAGAACATCATCACCGGTTTTTCGGTTTAACAAACTGTTCAGAAGCTTTCTTCTGTCTCTTCTAAAGGCAAACGTAACAGGAGAGGAATTCAGAAGTCTCTCTATCAGAGCCGGTGAGATCTATGATCAGAAAAAACAGTTTGACACGGCCCTCAAGTACTATATCCAGGCAGGTGATCAGCAAAAAACAGCTGAACTGATAATCAAGACAGGAACGGATCTGATACTTACCGGACGCCTTACCGACCTGTCCTATTATATCAGTACCCTGCCCGACCCGGTGATATGGCGTAATCCATGGCTGATCTATTTTCTGACCATGACGCGACGTATACGGGGAGGAAAACGCAATATAGAAGATTTCACCATTGCCCTTACCCTGTTCAGGGAACAGGGCAATACGCGCGGGGTCATGCTTGCCACAGCCCACCTTATTGAGGCCGCGGTCTTTCTCCAGAAACCGCCGGACATAATAAGACAATGGATCCTTCAGGCCGAGGCAACCCTGGTATCCATAAGGGAACAGACCCTGTTCTCCTATGCCAGAACCGTTCTCTGGCTCCACATAGGGCTTGGGTATATCGCCGGCACCGGAGATGTGGCCAAGGGGATTTCAGCCTGTAAAAACGCCCAGATCCTGGCAGACATGATCCATAATCCGGGTCTGAAATTCAACGCCCTCATCGTTTCCACCCTGGGTTTTGTCAGGGCAGGTGATGTTGAACGGGCAGAACATGAACTGGGACGCATAGCCAACCCCTCAGAAAAATTCATGTATCCTGAGTACAGAACCCTCAACAACATGGTCCGCATTGAGCTGCTGCTCAAGAAAGGGGATCTTGACGAAGCGGGCCTTCGAATCGGTGAGCTTGAAAAGGATATTGAAACTTTTGGGTTGCTCTTTCAGTACCCCGGACTGGTGGAGGCAAGGGCCATGTTCCATCTCTACAACGGAGACATGGACAGGGCCCTCCAGGATGCGGATCACCTTTCAGACATTTCCATACTTGCCGGCAACACCTATTATCTGGGCCTTGCACATCGCATCCGTGCCATGGGGCTGTATCATAAAAAGGACTACCTGAAAGCCGAAATAGAAGCCCAGAGGGCTCTGGAGATCTTTAGCGGGAAACAGGACGACAGGCAGTTTTATCTGTCAAAAATGCTGTACGGCATGATACTGATGCACCGGAAAAAATTGGATGCGGCTGAGGCTGAACTTGGCCGGGTACTGGACTATCTTACACGATTCTCCTCCCAGGCGTTCCTATCCGAAACCCGATGCGCACTGGGACTGGTTCTATGGAAACAGAACCGCAAACCCGAAGCCCTGGATAATATCCGGCTTGGGATGGACTATATCCTGGAGGAGGGCCACCACCATTTTTCAGCCATGAGTCCCATGGATTTTACCCGGGCTTTCCTCCTTGACACCGTTTCCGGGTCCGGGCCCGTGTCAGGACACGCCATCGCACTGCTATCGGGAAAGCTGTCAGGCCATATCGGTTATGATATCCAGGTGATGCTGTCCGATGTGCATTTCCAGAAAAAAAGGTCCTGGACCTCCAGGCTCAAGGAATTATTCAGGTATACCCTACCGAAAATACGGGTTGAAACCCTGGGAGAATTCAGGGTTTTTTCAACAACCGCAGGCGATATTCAATGGGAGGGAACACGTCCGAGGCTTCTGTTCAAATCCATTATCACCCATGGCGGCAGTGACATTCCAAAAGATATCCTCATTGAAGACCTCTGGCCGGAGACTTCGGAGGCCTCTGGTGAAAAAAAATTCAGGGTCACGCTCCACCGCCTGAGAAAAACCCTGGAACCCTTAGCCAACAAGGAGTTCGGATACGCTTACATCAAACTTGAGAGCGGCTATGTGTCTGTGGATACCGATCTTGTTTCCATTGACTGTTACGATTTCCACACTCTCTATGTCCAGGGTCTTCAGTCCCAGTCCCGGGGGCATGCTGAAAAGGCAAAGGATATGTTCGAAAAAGCTGCCCTGATGTATAAGGGAGATTTTCTATCCGAAGAGCCCTATGTTGACTGGGCTGTCCAGAAACGGGACGAACTGGTAAGGATTCACCGGGATCTTTTGGATCGCATGGCAAGTCTCCATGAACAGAGCGGAAATTTTGCTGCCGCATCCAGATATCTTCTTGATCTGGTTCAGGCAGATCCCTGCCTGGAATCAGCCTATCGGAAGCTGATGCACCTCTATTGCACCATGGGAATGAAAAACAGTGCTCTCAGAATTTTTGAGGAATGCAGGACCGTCATCAAAAAAGAGTTGGGGTGCGAGCCCGATACGGATACCGTTGAACTCTACGAGGCCATCAGGAATACCGGAGGGATGCAGTGATCATCCGGCCCGGAGCAGCATCGGCAGATATCATCAAGGCATCTGAGCGCATCAAATACAATGACCCCCAACTCAGGGAAATCCTCTCTTTTTACGAGACTGTTTTCTGTCTCCAGGAGCAGTCCTACAGAAGCCTGCCGGATCTATCCCAGGCCCTTGACAGAGAAAAAATGCTGATACGCAGGAATTTCAACTTCCCCCTGGTGACCCGTCCTGAAATCCCATTCTCGGACATGGCTTGCCTTGATCTGCTCCTGGCCCTGTGCCGGGTGGGCAGTGATGCTGCTGTGCAAGCCAACCTGGCCTTTGACAGGCTTGCTGCCCGAATCGCATCGCCCCAGGATTTCAGGGACCTGGCTTCCGGATATCTGAGCGAATCAATCAAATTTCTGGAAAAGACAGCCAGTGACATCTCCTTCACGACCTCAAACCTGGAATTTCTCATTTACAACACCTTGAAACCATCCATTGTCCGTTGCTGTGAATCCCTGTCTCCGCTGGTTCAGGCAGAAAACCCAGCCCAGGGGTACTGCCCTGTGTGCGGCAGCAAACCCGGGTGTTCCCTGCTGGATGAACAAGGTGTGCGCCACCTGGTATGCAGCTTCTGCTGGCAGCGTTGGGCGACCCCCCTGGTGTTCTGCCCCTTTTGCGGTACGAACCAGAATCTGGAATTGAGTTACATGGTATTGGATGACAACAAAAAAATCAGGGGGGACGTGTGCGATGGGTGCAAAAAAAGCATCAAAACCGTTGACTTAAGGGAATATACCCATGACATTTATCTCCCGCTTGAGCTTCTTGGCGCCATTCCTCTGGATATAAGCCTCAGCCGTGAAGGATACGAGCCCGGGGATTCATGGGTAAAAATTACAAAGGGTTAGTGGAGAAGACTGTCGTTCTGGGCGACTCTCCGGACAAGTTCCCTGTAATCCACGGCCCCGCTGCATCCGGGTGCAAATTCGAAAATTGTTTTCCCAAAGGATGGCGCTTCGCTGAAGTTCTCATTGTAGCGTATGGGTTTGCAGATGTAATCCCGGTAAAGTTGCTTCAACCTTTCAAAGATGAGCTGGGGATTTTTGACCCGGGTGTCCATGAAGGTGGGAAGAACATATTTCAATGCAACTTCCTTGCGGTATTTCTGGATGGCTCCCAGGCTTTTCATGAACTCGGACATGCCATGGAGAGGCATGATTTCAAGAGCAACCGGGACCAGGATTTCCGTGGCATAAAACAGGACATTGACCGTGAGCTGATCCCACCCGGGAGACGTGTCTATGATGATATAGTCGTACTGGTTCTCCAGGCCCTTGAGGGCCTCTGTCAGGGTGTATTCCGCCCCAAAACTTTTCCTGTCAATAATACGTTTGACGCCGGCAAGGGATTTCCCGCCGCCCAGGAGCCACAGATTTTTCCTGGCCTGGATCACAGCCTCTTCAGGTCCCAGTTCCCGGGTCAAAAGTTCTGTCAGACCGGCTTCGGGCTTAATACCCAGCATATATGCAGACTGCCCCTGGGTGTCGGTGTCCACCAGCAGCACCTTGAAACCGGCCAGGGCAAGTCCGGCACTTAAATTTACCGATGTGGTGGTTTTCCCAACTCCGCCTTTGCTGAGGGAGACGCTTATTTTCCTGGCATTTTCTTTTTTTGGTTCAATACTGTTTTCGGGTGTATCAGCGCTTTCCTGCAGGCTGTTTTCCTGAATCTGTTCCAGATTGATTGGGAAACGATGGTTACAGGCGTTGCAACGGGCAACAACTGTTTTCCCAGCTGGAATCCGTGCCGTGTTGACATTATGCTTTTTTCCGCATTTGGGGCAGACGATTAGAGTCACTCGGCCTCCTTGTTTAATGCTTCCAGAACGGCATTCATGACATTATTTCTTTTTCAAAGAATTCCCTTCTAAGTGCCATGATCAACCCTGAGATCCTGTCTTCAATTTCGGGGTCCAGATTCAGCCATTGAATGCCGACCAGCCAACCGTCTTCAAGATCCGGTGAACAGTGCATGACCGTGGCCTTGAGATCAGGAATGATTTCCTTGACCATGGAAAGAATGCAGCCGGACAGGAATTGCCCCTGGACAAGGGTAGTGTCGTCAGGAAGTGTGATGCTGACACCTTTTGACGATACATCCTTGACAGGAAAAATCCTGTCTTCGATGGTAACGCGGATATCGCCCCGCTGTTTTACAGGAATGCGGAATGATCGGCGTACAATGGTCTCCAGTAATGACTCCGAACCCGGATCATTTATTTCGGGGGCATCTCCATCCGGCTTATTGTCCATGGCGTCACCTAATACCTGCGGATTATGCAATAATTGACTTATTCTGACGATCAAGATATAACAGCATATACACTGGCAGGCAAGCAAAATTCAACATCCCATACCCTGGGACCAAACCAAGGATAATTGCTCCAAATCATGCCCCCCCTTTACAGGCCCGGCGTATACCTTGCGTCTCCCGTATTCAGAATGATGGCAAAACATCCTCTGGTTTCCCGTCCATGGAAGGCCAGGCTTACCGACCAGTTCAGCAGGCTCGAGAGGCTGTCAGATTTTACCCAGTCTGCGGAGAGGTTCCCGAGCCCCGCAGTCATAGCTGCGTAAAACAAATCCCTTACCGCGTCTGCTTTTCAAATCAGGTATCAGTCAATGCCCAGCTTGCTGATTTTGTACCGGAGGGTTCCCCTGGGTATACCCAGGAGATCTGCAGCCTTTGAGGTATTGTTGTCTGTTTTCTTCAGGGCTTTTCGGATCAGGCGGCTGGTCACGTCTTCCACCACCGATTCGATATCGAATACTCCCTCGGGGATCTCGATAAAACCCATGGCCTCGGATTCGGAATCCTTGATTTCCGGCGGCAGATGGGCCATGGAAAGGGATGTGCCGTCATGCATGATGCAGATCCGTTCAAAAACGTTTCTCAGCTCCCGGACATTCCCGGGCCACACATACTCCTTGAGCTTTTCCCCGGCTTCAGGCTCAATGCCTGAGAACTGCTTATGGAACTGTTTGGAAAATTTATGCAGAAACAGCACGGAAAAGGCAAAAATATCGTCTGGTCTCTCACGCAGGGGAGGAATGTGTATGGGAAAAACATTAAGCCTGTAGTAGAGATCTTCCCTGAACTGCTTCTGGTGGATCGCCTTTTTAAGGTCCAGGTTAGTGGCGGCGATCACCTTGACATTGGTCCTGATATCACGGTTCCCACCGATACGCCTGAACTGTTTCCTTTCCAGAATCCCCAGCAGTTTTGCCTGGAGTTGAATGGGCATCTCACCGATTTCATCAAGAAATACCGTCCCCCCCTCTGCCATCTCAAACAGTCCCTTGTTTTTGCGGACTGCATCGGTAAAGGCTCCTTTTTCGTGTCCGAAGAGCTCGCTTTCCAGGAGATTTTCGGGAAGGGCCGCGCAGTTGATGATGACCATGGGCATGTCCCGCCTGGGACTGAGTTTATGAATTGCCTGGGCAACGACCTCCTTGCCGGTGCCGCTCTCGCCTGTGATCAGGACATTGGCACCGTCGTGACGGGCAACCTCCGTGGCCTGGGCCAGGATAGCCAACATCTGCTCACTCTTGGCAACGATGTCGAACTTTACAGGAAGATTCAAAGACTTTTTCAGAATACCAACCTGTTGCTTCAGCTTGCTGGTTTCCATGGCAAGCTTGAGGATCAGTTTGATGGCATCTGCTTTGAACGGCTTTTTGATATAATCATAGGCCCCTAGCTTCAGGGCCTGGACAGCGGATTCCACAGAAGAATAACCGGTTATAATGATAACAAGGAGATCGGGATCCAGTTCTCTTGCCTGTTTCAGGACATCCAGGCCGTTAATGTCAGGAAGATTGAGATCCAGCAGCACAAGGTCAATATCGTTCTGCGAAATAAAATCGAGTCCCTGCCTGCCTGTGGCTACCGTTGACACCCGGTAGTGTTCTTCGGTCAGTATCCGCTCCAGATTATCACGGATAATCTCCTCGTCATCCACAACTAAAATATTCTTCATCACTACTCCTGGTTGCACTTACGGATCCTCGGACAATGATTTTCCATCACCTGTCCGGGTTATCCCACTGGCAGATAGATATTAAAGCAGGTTCCTTTTCCAGGTTCACTTTCAACAAGGATCTTGCCCCCATGCTCCTGAACAATGGTATGGGTTATGGACAATCCCAGCCCGAATCCATCCGGATTGTGACTGAAAAATGGATCAAAAATATAATTCATGTCTTCTTTACTGATACCTGGACCATTGTCCGCGATGGAGAGAATAACTGCACTGCCTTGGGACAAGGCCTCAGGGTGTTCGGAAAACCGGGTTGAAATCCGGATCTCACCGCCCTGCTTCAGAACATTCAGGGCATTGAGAACAATATTGAGAATGGCTTGGCGGATCCTTTCCTGGTCAATGCTGACAAGGGGGATGGGGTCTTCGGTCTCCTTGATCAGGGACACCCCCTGCTGGGTGCATTGCTTTTTAACAAAAAACAAGGTGTCGTCGATCACGTGATTGATGTTCCGGCTAAAGGGTTTGTGGGCTGGTTTGGATGCGAATTCCAAAAGGCGGGTCACAATGTTCTCCAGACGTTCAATGGCTTCCAGGGCCCGCTGGATCATTAGCCTGTCTTCGGTCCTGTTGGTCATCCTGTCGTGGAGATCATCAAGCATCAGGGTGATTCCGGTCAGGGGATTCCTGATTTCATGGGCGATGCCTGCTGCAAGTACACCCAGGGAAACCAGTTTGTCAGACCTGCTGAGATGTTTTTCCATGTTCTTGCGTTCTGTCAGGTCACGGATAATCAAAAGCTGGGCATCATCGTGGATCCCCGGGGCGCCCCTGAGGGAGGACAGGGCAACCTCAAGATTCATGACCTTCCTGCCCGGCAACTTCAGATCCAGGGAAGTCCCGAAATCCTCGTTCTTCCCGGACTTGTTGTTCAGCATGGAGATCATCTCGGGATACGGTTCCAGGATGGAGAAAATGTTGCCTTCCAGGATGGCATCGTGGTTCATGTCGAAAAATTTCTGTGCCTTGGGATTGGCTACCAAAATGCGGCCGCTGCTGTCAAATACGATAAGGGCGCTCAGGATATTGGACAGGATGCTCTCGATGAATTCACGGCCCCTGACCGACTCCTCCAGGAGCATGGCCCTGGAGATGGCCATACCGGCTTCATTGGCAATGATCTGGAGGGACTCTGTCTTTTTATCGGAAATGGCTGTTTTTTCCTCCCCGAGATCCACGCCAAGTACCCCGGTGATGCCCCCGGCTATGGTCACGGGAGCACAGGTGAACTGCCCTTCACCCACGGTGGCTGAAATTCTCCGGGACAGGTCCTCGAACCGGCACCTGTCCAGGGTTACAGGTCCTGCGGTCTGGCCGTCTGCAGGGGGGGAGATTTCAACAGGGATGGGATTGTCCTCCAGCAGCTTAAGAGCCTCAAGGCTGAACCCATAAGCCTTTACACAGACCAGGCAGCCCTGGCGGGCATCGAGTATGAACAGGGCAGCACGCTTGAAGCCAATGCCGTCCACACAGGTTTTGAGTATGACATCATAAATTTTTTCCTTGTCCAGGGAAAATGTCAGCATATGGCTTCCCGAGTGTATGCTTTTCAGGATATCCACATGTTTTTCAAGATCGTTAAGGGACCGGACCAGATGCTCTTCGTGCTGCTTGAGCCGGTTACCCATTTCCTTGACATTCTGGCCCAGAACTTCAAGTTCGTCCCCGGTCCTTATCCTGACATCAACATCATAGCAGCCGTCACTGATTTCCTTTACTTTTTTTGTCAGAAACCGTATGGGGCGCGTAAAGGTGTTGGCCAGGACAATGGCAATGGCAGCCACAAGAACCCCGGTGATGATGATCAGCAGAATATAATCCGTGGCTGTCTTTTTAAGAAGTCCGTCTATTTTCCGGGAAGTTTCATCCACAGTTTTCAGGAACTGACCGGTTTGTGCTCCCAGGGTAATACCGCCGAAACACCCGGTTTTTTCGTAATCGCCAAAGATAAAATGGATGGGCGCATAGGCAAGAATCCGTTGCACTCCGCCCACGCTGGCGGTCTGACGGACACCTGATTTTCCGGCAATGACTTCCCGGGCGATGCGCTGGTAATTCTCGTGGACAAAGGGCACAAACAGGAGATTGAACGGAATTATCCCCCGGGTAATGCCATCCTGGGTATAGGCCTGGGATGCGGGATCAATCAGGGTAAGCGTCCTGGAGTCAATGCCCCTGATATCCCAGTACTTGGGATGGGTAACCATCCATCCCTCATCATCGAACATAAAGGCATAATTTCCGCTGTCGTAGCTGGGAAAAACGATTTCACCGGTACCAAAGGGAAGAACATGCTGGGTGAACTCCATCAGGTGTCTGTGATCCAGGGCGATGGACACAACCCCTGCAAGCTTGCCCCCTTGCATGACTGCTTTTGCGAACCGGATAATTCCCAGGTAGGATTTACCGGAATAGGCATTTTCAACAGTGTCTGCGCCGGAGAGCTGCTCGTCACGGCTGACATGGTACCCGTTAAGGTGAGAAACAAAAATTCCCGAATCCGGAAGGTTCATTGCTTTATTGAAATAATCCTCGACCCCATAGGCACTCTGGAAAGGCCGGGAAACGTCCAGGTTTTTGATACATCTGGAATCGGTATCTATGCACACGGTCTGCACGCCGCCAGGGGTGCAGAAAGTAACTTCCCGGTAGACCGGAACATTGGTGCGGATTTCACCCGGGTTTTCCCGGGTGCCCGTGCGTCGCCAGACCAGTCTCTGGTGGACCTGTCTGAACTGCTGGTAAACTGTTTCGGAAACAGGCAGGGTCGCCAGCAGGTTGAGATCATCAACAGTATTGTTCAGGAGCTGTTCCACCTGGGTGGCGATGGATCTGGCCCTGGCTTCCAGGAGGGACATGGAATTATTTATCAAGGAGTCCCGGTTACTGTCGGCAACAATATCCAAGGCTGTATTCATCCTGTTCCAGGTATAAATGCTTACAGCGATGAGCGGCAGCAGTGACAGAAGCAAAAAGGCAACAAGAAATTTTTTGAGAATTCCGAATGTCATGGTTTCCTGCCAGGGGGCATCGCAATGCCTTGCAATGCAATTGAACAGGTCCTCATCCCTCTGGCACAACGCCTTGAAATTTGAACCTGATCATCATTGTCAATGAATATAGCAATATCAGTACCAAGACAAACCCATTTTTAAAATTTCCCCACCGCAGTGGCCTTCAGGGCTCCTTCCTCCTTGATGACTGATCATTTTTCCGCCCTATCCGGGCAATCCGTTTCCTTGTGGCTAAAATCCGCCACCCCATGGTGAATTTTCGTCATTTTTTTAATCAGGCTCATCCCCTGCCCAAGTCTGAAACAATTTCAACACCCCAAAACACCATTGTCAAACCAGGGCAATCGCCCAGCAGATGGCAATAAGCGAAAATTTGTATTCCACCTTGCCCATTCACCTTAAAAAAACCACGGTATGGTACAGGTTTTGCTCCTATTTCCCGGTATCATTTTTAGGAAAATCAACAGTTACTATTTTCAACACCAGATCAGGGAGGGTCAATGGAAAGTTTATTGCAGGATACTATTCAGAAAAGCCGGCTGCCTGCCAGGCTCGACGTGGGACAGAGCATTACGGGATTGATTCTGGGCGTGTTCATGTGGATCCACATGCTCCTGGTTGCCAGCATTCTGCTTGGCAAGGGTTCATTCAGTTTTGTGGCCCGGATGATGGAAGCATCCTTTTTATCATCCAGCGGTCACGGATATCCAATCCTGGTATTTTTTGCCGTTTCCGTGATTTTTTCCCTGTTTATTGTTCACGCAGCCCTGGGCGTCAGGAAAATACCCATCTCCTTCAGACAGTACCAGATTCTTTCCTCCCACATCGGGATGACCCGGCACGGGGACACCATCCTCTGGGCAATCCAGGCCGTGACCGGTTTTCTCATGTTCTTTCTGGGATCGGTCCATCTTTATATGATGTGGAGCAACCCGGGTTCCATTGATCCTTACCTGTCAGCCGACAGGGTCTATACCCACTCTTTGTGGGCCCTTTACCTTCCTCTTCTGGTCTGCGTCGAACTTCACGGCACCATCGGCCTTTACAGGCTTGCCCTGAAATGGGGATGGTTCATGGGCAAGGATCCCCGGAAAACACGGAAAGTTCTCAAAGCAGCAAAAATAAAGGTTACTGCCGGATTCCTGGGAGTAGGATTCATGGCCCTGATTATATTTCTTACCATCGGATTTTTTCACAGGGACGATGTGGGACAGCGCTATTACCAGCCTGGTACCCATGCGCTACAGACCATTGACCCCCATCAAGCCCCTGCGCCTGCCAGCGGCCATAACCCGGAACACGAAACCAATTAATCAAGGGTGCTATAAATGAAAATAATTTATACGGATTCACTTGTTATCGGTGGCGGACTGGCAGGCCTGAGAATAGCCATTGCGTCAATGCAGCGGGGATATGACACCATCGTTCTGTCACTCATGCCTGCCAAACGGTCCCATTCCGCTGCAGCCCAGGGCGGCATGCAGGCCAGTCTGGGAGCCAGCATCAAAGGGGAAGGCGACTGTGAAGAGATCCACTTTGAAGACACGGTAAAGGGCAGTGACTGGGGATGCGATCAGGATGTGGCCCGCATGTTCGTCAACACCGCACCCAAGGCCATCCGGCAGCTGGCTGCCTGGGGCGTTCCCTGGAGCCGGGTACGAAAAGGCGACCGTGAGGTCATCATCAACGGCAAAAAAGTCACCATCACTGAAAAAGACCAGGCCCACGGGCTGATCACCTCCCGGGACTTCGGCGGCACCAAGAAATGGCGGACCTGTTTCACCTCGGACGGGACCGGCCACACCATGCTCTACGCCATGGACAACAAGGCCATCCAGCTGGGCATCCAGGTTCACGAGCGCAAGGAAGCC
>JAZDGN010000120.1:0-13378 GCA_043806875.1 Pseudomonadota bacterium | reverse complement strand
AGTCCCTGCCGGTCTCCCACGAGGACAAGAAACAGATAAAGGACAAGTTCATCATGAGAGAGGCTTGCAAAGAAGCCATCTCTCAAAAAGCGATGGCTGATCCAGGCGAAACTGCCCTCAAGTCTTCTGACACGATGGCGGTAACAGGCTGATTCTGCCTACTGTTCTCAAAAGGCATCTCGGGCGGGAATAACGACCAATAACAGGTAGGTTGCTGGTACGAGAATAAAGGAAAACCTGATTAATTGATGGGCACGGCAGGGATAAACAGGAGAAAACTATTGTCAGACTGGGATGTTATGACCAGTCCGGTGATGGATGGACTGTCTGTTGTTGCCTGAATGGCCTGGAGTTTGGAGACATCCAGGTCCGGAAACGGATTCTGATAAACGGCATTGTATTTTCCCTTCGGATTGATGTTCCGGCTGAAGACTCAGCTGATGGTGTTGCCAAAGTGGTATAGGCGTGACCTTCAGGTTATGCATTGAAAGACAGAAAGTCCTATCCCTTCCCTATCCCTTTGCCAACGGTATGATTGTCACAGGGGTCCAGACCCAGGGTGAATGGGTGGCCATGACCGTCACTATCCCGCAGGACTGACCAGGGAGGACGCCGGTACCAATTTCACCTTTCCCTTCAGGGTTTCGATCTCGTCCTTCAGGGTCATGTATGTTGCCTTGTAGGGGTGGCCGATACCGATGGCCGTTCCATGGCGGCGGGCGATATCGATAAGTTCCCTGATCTGGTTTTTGATGTAGGCAGGATCCTGAATATTATCCAGGAAAACATCCCTCTGGGCAAAGGGAACCTGGAGCAGCCTGGAGGAAGGCCTGCACAGGGAATCCCGGGAGGTCCTGCTGTCGATAAAAAACAGGTCCCGCTGCTTGAGCACCGTAAAAATCTGGTACATGGTGGAGGACAAAGTGGTGATCCGTGATCCCATGTGATTATTCACACCGCTGACACCTGGAATCTCATCCAGATCCTTGCGCACCTGATCAATGACCTCATCCGGGGTCATGGACATGAGTACGGCTCCCCGCCCTGGATCAACCCCCGGGTATTCCATGGGTTCCATTGGCAGGTGCAGCATGATTTCCGTACCATTGGCCTTGAGGGACCGGGCAATGCTCCCCCCAAAGGGTGCACCCGGCAGAATGGACAGAGTAATGCCGCCATCCAGAGCTGCCATATCGTGAGCCATGGTTTTGTCAAACCCGATATCATCGATGATAATGGCAACCCTGGGCAGGCTGTCATCTACCCTGGGGGCAGGCTCACGATGGAGCGGTTCCCGCGCCGGACCATCGTCAAACACTTCAAACACCTTGGTGACTGCGGCAGGTTGCTTTTCTTCCGACTTGTCCTGCCTGCTTTTCACCACCGCCGGTTTCTTCACCTCAGTCACGGATCCGGCCTGTCTGTCATGGACAGCTGTCTTCCCGGTCAATGCCGGGCTGGAAGGGTGCCGGTTAAGAAAAAAATCGGCAATCATGGCCACTGTTGCAATCACAACCACCAGGAGGACAATGCCTGTCAATCCCTTGAGAAGCTCGCGCTTCAACGATGGTCCGGCCCCTTTTCTAGCCGGACGGGCAGCCTTTTTTTTGACAGGGGTGGACTTCCCCCTTTTCTTTTTTGGTTGAGGCATGGTGAGTCTGAATCAGTTATCCCTTTGTCCGACTGTTAAACACTTCATAGCCCTTGAGAAGGTCAAGGGCTCTCTGGACCTGGGAATCCCTGTTCAGCTTTTCCTGGCTGATCACACCGGATTCCATGTGGTTTGATTCAGAATCACTTGTCCGATCCAGTTTTTCCGGCGGGGCTTCCTTTTCAGGCTCCAGATGATTTTTCAGATCCCTTTCCCTGAGCATCCTGTCAAAGGCCGTTTCCCCCTTTTTGCTCTTTGGCTCCTCAATCACACTGTACTCTACCTGGATATCAGGTTTGATGCCTTCGGCCTGGATGGACCTGCCATTGGGCGTATAATACCTGGCAATGGTGTATTTCAATCCGAATCCGTCTTTCAGGGGCTTTACGGTCTGTACTGACCCCTTGCCAAAGGAGGTGGTGCCCAGGATCAGCCCTCGCTTTGTATCCTGGAGCGCACCTGCCACAATTTCCGAGGCACTGGCGCTGCCGCCGTTGATAAGAACAATCATGGGGTACTTTCTGTCCGTACTGTCGGCATGGGCTTCAAACACCTCGGTATGCTTGTCCTTCCTCCCTTTGATGGAAACGATGACGCCCTTGTCCAGAAACAGGTCGGAAATCTCAACCGCCTGGTCCAGGAGACCGCCCGGGTTATTTCTCATGTCCAGGATCAGACCCTTGAGGGGCGTTTCACCGGATTCGAGTTTTTCCAGGGCCTTTTCCAGGTCTTCGACCGTATTACTCCTGAAATTGGTAACCCAGACATAGCCGTATCCCGGTGCCAGGGTTGCGCTCCGGACGCTCTCCATGGGAATCATGTCCCGTACCAGAGTATAGTCAATGAGATCTGCCGCCCCTTCCCTGAGAATGGTAATCACAACCTTTTCCCCGCGCGGCCCCCGCATCTTCTTGACGCTTTCCCAGAGTTCCAGATCTCGGGTGGAGGTGCCGTCAATGCTGACGATAACGTCCCCTGCGCGGATACCGGCCTCGTAGGCCGGTGTTCCTTCAATGGGTGAGATTACCGTGAGTATCCCTTTTTTCATGGAGATGACTATGCCGATACCGCCGAACTCTCCCTTGGTATCGTCCTGGAGCTCGTCAAAGGCTTCAGGAGGCATGAACGAGGAATGGGGATCCAGGCTTTCGACCATACCCTTGATGGCGCTCTGGATCAAGGTCTCCGGATCAACCTCGTCCACATAGTTGGCCTCGATTTCCTCCAGAACGCTGGAAAACAGCTTCAGGGATTTATACGTTTTCTCATCCCCGGCCATGGAAGATCGGTTAGATCCGGCTCCGATGGCTATCACCAGCGCTGCAGCCATCACAGGTATCCACAATCCGGTCACCCGGAACCACGGTTTTTTCATTTCATGCTCCTTGTTTAAGCCATTTCATAGGGTTCTCAGGTTTTCCATGATGACGGACTTCAAAATGAAGGCATGGTCCTTTGATGGATCCTGTATCTCCTGCCGTTGCAATCACCTCACTGGTTTGAACCGCATCCCCTGTTTTCTTGAAAAACTCTTCTATATGGGCATACAGGGTGTAGTAACTGTCACCGTGATCAATGATCAGCAGGTTGCCATAACCTTTCAGCCACTCAGCGAAAAGGACCCGGCCCCTGAAAACACTCATGACCGGTTCCCCCCTGTCAACCTTTATATCAATTCCATTCTGAAATGTGAAGACTGATGAATCACAATTCTGGGATGGACCGTACTCTGATATGATAGATCCCTTTACCGGCATTGCAAGGGCATTCTCATGCTTTGCAAAGGAGTTGCCCTCCGGCTCCGGTCTTCTGATTCCGGTCCCTGGGCTGGCCTTGCCCGACTCCGGACTTCTCTTTTCAGGTTCAGGGCTGCCCTTGTCCGGTTCAGGACTGCTCTTCTCCGGTACCAGGCTCCCCTTGTCCGGTTCAGAGCGGCTCTCTCCTGACCCGGGAATGCTCTCTTTGCTCTCCAGGGTCTTAACCCTGCGGTCCAACCTGTCCGCTGCCTCTTTCAGGGAGGCAATGGAAGCCAGGCCCAGCTTCTTTTCGGTGCGCACCTGTGCCAGGATCCGGTTCCGGCTCTGGGTTTCCCTTTCCATTGATCGGATCTGTACCGAGAGTTCACCATCCAGGGCTTTCTTTTGCTCCCGGCTGGCTTCCAGTTCCCGGGTGAGGGTACTCAGTTCTGCCAGAGCGGTCATGTGGTTCTCAATGAGTCTCAGGTCTGCCTCAAGAACCCATTCCAGCGACCTGTTCTGAACAGCAAAATCATACACCGAGTCCGGCAGCGCAGGAAGCCGGTTCTGTTTCCTGACCAGATCCCTGTACAGGACATCAAGACGCCGGTTCACATAGGGCCTTGCTTTTTCCAGCCCTGCCTCAAGTTGTTTGCGTTTTCCGGCAAGCTCATCCAGGCGTTTTCCTAGAGCAAGGGATTCTGCCTCCAGATCCCTGGCCACCTTCTTCATCCGGTTCAGGTCTCTGTCCAGCTCATCCAGTTCATCCAGGATTGCCCGTTCCTTTTCCGTAATGGCTGTTACCTGCCCTTCCTGTTCTTCGATCCGGTGCTTCAGAGTATCCGGCTGGTCCCCGGACCCTGCAGCATCACCGGGACTATTTTTGAGCGTCTCTGCAGAACCGTTGCCTGCTGTATCCCCGGAAGGTTTCCCTGATGAATCGCCAGAAGCTTCCCCTGCCGTATCCCCGGCAGCACTCCCTTTTGAATCCCCTACAGCATTCCCGGACTTCTCCAGAACCCGGATATACTGGGGCCGGTTGCGAACATATCCCCGGAGATCTCCCGATACTACAAAAAACCAGCCGCCCGGACCATCCGTTTCTCCCATAATGGAAACCCGGGCTTCTTTTGAAAGCAGTCCTGCAACCGGCGCTTCTTCCGATGGTCCGGTCCTGATGTTCAGCTTCCAGGCCGTGATGATGCCGATGCCTGCAGGAGGAGATCCGATCACGCCCTCGGCCGCAAGGACGCCTGACAGCAGTATCCAGAAAACCGCCCCGATCGCGACGGAAACGGGGATTATGCGAGAATCCGTCTTAATGAAAGATAGCACCCCAGCCACCCCAGAAAACCGCTGAATAGGATCATTGCCGCACAGGCCTTTACTGAAATGAACTCAAGGGCCAAACCAGTCATGGTAAAAAAAGACTCCTGCAGGCCGGGCACGATGATCATGTACGCCACCAGGAGCAGCCCCATGCCCATAATCCCTCCAACCATCCCCTGGAGCAGGCCTTCAACATAAAAAGGCATGATGATGAACCGGTCCGTAGCCCCCACAAGGCGCATGATGTCAACCTCTTCCCGACGGGAGAAAAGGGCGAGCCGCACCGTATTGGAGGTGATGAAGAGCGCCATCATGCAGAAAAAACCAGCCATGGCATAACCCACGGTCCTTACCGTACCGAATATCCCGAACAGCCATCCCATCCATTCCTGGCCATACTCCACCCCACTGACCCCTGGCAGAGTTTCAATCTCTGCAGCAACTGCCTGAACCTTTTCCCAACTGCCTTCCGGACTGGACACGCTCAATTCCAGACCGTCTGGAAGCGGGTTTTCCCTGAGCCCGTCCAGGGACAGATGGCGGGTTTCCAGATCCTGCTTCAGGGCTTCCAGGGCCTTTTCCCGGGAGATGAAACTGACCTTGGTAATGTCCGCCATGGACTCTATGGCCTGTTTCAGGTCCGACAGGGCCGATGCATCCAGTCCCGGATCGAGATAGGCCATCATCCGCACCTGGGAATTCCAGGCCCTGACGAACCGTCCGGTGTTTTCCATAAGCAGCACGATGGAACTGACCATCAGGATGGAAAGCGCAATGGTAGCCATGGTCATCACATTGAGAAATGGATTGGCCAGGATATCCGACACCGCCCGTTTTACCAGCTGTAACACCATGGCAGAATACCCTTTTTCCTGTTTTCCCTGGCCCAGAGCTTCAGACCAGTGTCCCGCCTCTCAATGCGACAATACGCCCTCTGGGTGTGGCATTAATAAGTTGGGTGTTGTGGCTTGCCACCAGAACGGTTGTGCCCCTGTCATTGTAATCCAGGAGCAGATTAAAGATTATCCTGGCCGATTCATAATCCAGGCTTCCCGTGGGCTCATCGGCAAGAATGATGGCCGGGTTCCCCACCACTGCCCGTGCAACGGCGACCCGCTGCTGCTCTCCGCCTGACAGGGATGGCGGCAGGGCATTGTGCTTGTGATCAATCCCGGCATGTTTCAGGGCGTGCATTGCACGCAGTTTTACCTGGGCCGGCTTTTCCCCGGCAGCTTCAAGAACCAGTGCAACATTGTCATAAACGCTCCGGGTTGGGATCAGCTTGAAATCCTGAAAAATGACGCCGAACCGCCTTCGCAGATAAGGTATCTTCTGACGGGAAATCCTGGCCAGGTTCATCCCGCCCACAATGATCTGCCCTTCGGAAACGGTTTCGGCAAGGTACAGGGTTTTCATGAGGGTTGACTTTCCGGCTCCGGACGGGCCTGTGATAAAGACGAACTCACCGGCCCTGATCTCCAGGGAAATACGCTCCAGGGCCATTTTCCGGCCATAGCGTTTGGTCACATTGAACAGTCGAATGATGGGGTCTCTGGTTTCCATGGGCTGACCATCCCGGAATTAACGAGCACAAGGATTGCATCAAAAATTGACTCAAACGGAAATTACTGTTATAAAGCGCACTAATGTCAAGGAGTGCTGCAAAACAGTTTTCCTTACACAAAGCCTTCACTGAATCCCGCTGAAAGGCTTCTTCCGTCAGTGAAGGCTTTATACTCAATTTAAAAGGATAAAAGCAAATGAAAAAACGGCTGATCGAGTTACTGTGTGCCAAATCCTTCAAATACAGCGACACTCCGGACTTTAAGCTGGTATCAGGAAAAACCAGCCATTACTATGTCAACTGCAAACCTGTCACCCTCCATCCCGAAGGCATGTACCTGACAGGCCACCTGATGTTCGAGGCGGTCAAAAACTCCGGGTGCCAGGGCATCGGCGGACTCACCTTCGGGGCAGACCCCATAGCCGTGGCAACGGCCTTTGCCTCCCACCTGATGAAACACCCCCTCAAGGCCTTTTCCATAAGGAAACAGACCAAGGACCACGGCATGATAAAGTGGATCGAAGGGGATATGCAGCCCGGGGAAAAGGTCGTCATCCTGGAGGATGTCACCACTACGGGCTCATCAGCCCTCAAGGCAGTGGAGAGAGCCAGATCCGAGGGGCTCCAGGTGGTCAGCGTCGTAACCCTGGTCGACCGGCAGGAAGGCGGGCTGGAAAACATCCGGGAGGTCATCGGCAATGCTTCGGCCATCATCACCCGGGATGAACTCATGGCCCATATAGGAAAATAGCCGGGGCAGATCCCCCTACCCCCGGCCAGGGATTTGAATAGGCTTCAGGACGCCCGGGGAGGGAAATAGGTGGCGCAGGCATCCTCGGATTCCCACGCAGATACGCGTGAAACACGGATGGACGGGTCCTGGAAACTCAGAAGGCCCTGGACCCGGTGTGCAATATGGATGGCTATCTGTTCCGACGAGGGCTGAACTTTTGAAAACGCCTCGATATTATTTAAAAATTTGTGATCCAGTTCTTCCATGACTTCCCGGACAGCCTTCTTGATATCCCCGAAATCCACCAGCACACCGGCATCGTTAAGCCTGTCACCGGAAACATACACATCGATGTTCCAGTTATGGCCATGCAGGTTTTCACACTTCTGTCCGACCATGGTCAATTGATGTGCAGCAGCAAAACGGGTTTTCACCTTTAACTCAAACATGCCCATACCCCCTGTTCAACGAGCGTCCTGATCCTAACCAGTCGCGTGACTGTCAAATATTCTTGAAAAGGTTTCTCAGTTTGTTGGATATCTTTTCCGAATTCAGCTTGTCAAATTCCTCGAGCAGCTTTTCCTGTTTCTTGGACAGCCGCGTGGGTGTCTTGATATCCACCTGGATGATCTGGTCTCCCCGGTGGCCTGATCTCAGGGACGGGATACCCTGGCCCTTGAACCGGAACATTTCCCCGTACTGGGTCCCCTTGGGTATCTTCAGGACCATTTCACCGTCCAGGGTGGGAATGGTAATTTCATCACCCAGGGCTGCCTGGACAAAGGAGATATCCACAACACACAGGACATCGGTTTTATCCCGCCTGAAGAACTTGTGGGGTTTCACCTGAATATATACATAAAGGTCACCCGGAGGCCCGCCTGAGGCAACGCTGGACTCGCCCTCACCGTTAAGGCGCAATTTTGAACCGGTGTCCACCCCTGCCGGAACCTTGACCGACACGTTCTTGGTCACCTCGACCCGGCCCGCCCCCACGCATTTGGGACAGGGATGGGGAATGGATTTCCCCTTACCCCGGCAGTAGGGACAGGTTGTTTTTACCCGGAAGAACCCCTGGCTCTGGACATACTGTCCTGTACCGTTGCAATGGGCACAGTTCTCGGGATTGGTTCCGGGCTTGCATCCGCTTCCGGAGCAGACGTCACAGTTGTCCAGTTTGTGAACATGGATCTGCTTTTCCACACCAAAGGCCGCTTCCATGAACTCCAGGTTCATGTCATACCGGAGATCCGCACCGCGCTGTACCCTGGCGCCGCCCCTTCCCCTGCCGCCGCCGAACCCGAAAAAATCCTCAAATATATCCCCGAAACTTGAAAAAATATCCTCAAATCCGGCCGAGCCCGAGAACCCGGCTCCTTCCAGGCCCTTGTGACCGTACTGATCATAGATCTGGCGTTTCCTGTCATCGGACAACACCTCATAGGCCTCGGAGGCTTCCTTGAACTTTTCCTCGGCTTCCTTGTCCCCCGGGTTCTTATCCGGGTGGAATTTGATGGCCAGCTTCCGGTAACTCGATTTCAGGTCCGCCTTTGTGGCATCCCTGGCAACGCCCAGAATTTCATAATAGTCTCGTTTGTCTGCCATGTGCTCCCTGTACGCCTTTGTCACTGGTTCCGTTTACGCAAAAAGCCTGCTCCCGGCGTTTGCCGGGTTCAGGTCAGCCCTTCCGGGAAGGGTTCATTAGTCTTGTATTCTCCACCGGGTTGTGATACCCATACCCTCTATTATAAATGTGTTAACGTAATTCAGAATTCAGGGTTGTCAACAATGAACCGAGAACTTGATTTCATTAAAGAGATGTTTGACAGCATCGCCCCCAGGTATGATTTCCTCAACCGATTTCTCAGCCTCAGGCAGGATGTTCTCTGGCGGCGGGAGATGGTGGCGGCGGCCGGAATCACCTCTGAATCAAGCATCCTGGACGTGGCCTGCGGAACCTGCGACGTGGGCCTGGAAATCAGGAAACAGGCCGGAACCACTCCCCTGATCTTCGGCACCGACTTCTCCCCGGGCATGCTGGCCCTGGGCAGAAAAAAAGTTCAGTCCCTGGACCGGATGGGACCCATTCCCCTGGCCGCAGGAAACGCCCTGTGCCTTCCGTTCAAGGACCAGCACTTCAACGCCGTCATGATCGCTTTCGGCATCCGGAACATCATGGACAGAACCGGCGCCCTATCAGAGTTCCACCGGGTCCTGAAACCCGGCGGCCGCCTGGCTGTCCTGGAGTTGACAACACCGGAGCAGGGGCTCTTCCGCGAGTTCTACCTCGCCTATTTCAAACGGATCCTCCCTGCCCTTGGCGGACTCTTCTCAAAGAACGCCAATGCCTACCAGTACCTCCCGGCATCGGTCCTCAGGTTCCCGGCCCCGGAGCAGTTTGCCCTGCTCATGAAACAGGCCGGATTTACCGGCCTTCGATGGAAACCCATGACCCTGGGCATCGTTACCCTGTTTGTGGGAACCCGCAGCCGTTGACCCCACCCGTTAAAACTTTTTTCTCATGACCGTGGATTTCAGCCAGTGGGCGTCATCCCGGTTCGGGTACTCGAGCATGTAATGCAGACCCCGGCTCTCCTTGCGCATCAGTGCTGACCGGGTCACCAGTTCTGCCACCGTTGCCAGGTTCCTGAGTTCCACAAGGTCCGATGTGACCCGGAAGTTCCAGTAGTACTCATGGATCTCCTGCCGGATGTTCTCGATGCGGCGCAGAGCCCGGTTCAGCCTTTTGTCCGAGCGGACAATCCCCACGTAATTCCACATGAGGCGCCGGATCTCATCCCAGTTGTGGGCAACCACTATGGCTTCATCACTGTCCGTTGTCCCTGCGTCGTCCCAGGGCTCGGGTTCGATGAGCCCCTTCATGTCTATCCTTCCCAGTTCCTCCACCGACGTCTGGGCCGCGCGCCCGGAGAAGACCAGGGCCTCCAGCAGGGAGTTGCTGGCCAGGCGGTTGGCACCGTGCAGGCCTGTACAGGCCGCCTCCCCGCCCACGTACAGGCGTTTGATGTCCGTCCTGCCCTGAAGGTCGGTCGCCACCCCGCCGCACATGTAATGGGCTGCCGGAACCACAGGCACCGGCTCCCGGGTCATGTCGATGCCGTACTCCAGGCACCGGCCGTAAATATGGGGAAACCGCTCTTTGATGAAATCCGCACCCCGGTGGGAAATATCCAGGAATACGGACTCCTCACCGCTCATTTTCAGTTCCGTGTCAATGGCCCTGGCCACCACATCCCGGCATGCCAGCTCCTTGTCCGGGGAATACTTTTCCATGAACCGGTTGCCCCGGGCATCCACCAGGAGGCCTCCTTCTCCCCGGACCGCTTCTGAAATCAGAAAATTCTTGGCCTCGGGATGGTACAGGCAGGTGGGATGGAACTGCACGAACTCCAGGTTGGCAACCGAAGCTCCCGCCCTGTATGCCATGGCAATGCCGTCACCGGTGGCGATATCGGGGTTGCTGGTGTACAGGTACACCTTGCCGGCCCCGCCCGTGGCCAGATAAGTGATGCCGGCTACAAAGGTCTCAATCCTGCCGGTCTGGTTGTCCAGGACATAGGCGCCGCAGCAATAATGGTCCTGGTTGGTAACGATGCGGCCGCTGCGTATGGAGGTGGAACAGGTTATCAGATTCACGGCAATCCGGTCTTCCATGACCCGTATATTGGGATGGGTTTCCGCCCTGGCCACCATGACCTTCTCTATCTCCCAGCCCGTGAGGTCATGGGCATGGACGATCCGTTTCCTGGAGTGCCCCCCCTCCTTGCCCAGGGCCAGGGTCTGACCGCCCGCATCAGGCTCCATGTTGAACCTGGCACCCATGGACATCAGGTCACGAATGCACCCGGGTCCGTTTTCCACAACAATGCGTACGACCGCTTCGTCACACAGACCGTCACCCGCAGCCAGAGTATCCGCCACGTGAAGGTCAAAGGAGTCCTGTTCACCGAACACCGAGGCCACCCCACCCTGGGCCAGGGCCGTGTTACTCTTCTGGATGTCCTTTTTCGTGATAATGGTCACGGTTCCATGGTCAGCTGCCTTGATGGCAAAATTCAGGCCCGCAACCCCACTTCCGATCACCAGAAAATCTGATTTGTGTACCATACGTCAGGACCCCAGATTATTAATAAACGTCTTGCCGGGTTATAACAGTGAACTCTTACGCCTCTTGCGGGAACTCATTCCCAGGAGCATGCCGAAAAAGAGCACTCCGGCCCCGCTCACGAACCAGATGATATACTCTTTCCCAAGCTTCTTTTCCATGTCAGCAATGTGAACCTGCTGCTCCTCGTACTTGGTGCTTGCTTCCGTGTACTTTTTTTCCAGTTCCAGAAACTGGGACGACTCTTCCTTGAGCCGTGCATAGGCCGCCTCAACTTTCTTCAGCTGTTCCTGAGCGTCGGCAAGGGCCTTGTCCTCGCTCTTCTGGGTCTCTGTCAGCAGAGCATTCTGGCTTTTAACCTCGGCCAGTATGCGGTTCAGTTCCTGGTTCTTTGCCTTGAGTTCCTCAGCAGTCACCGCCAGGGGCGTCTCCGGGGATATGAACCGGGTAAGAACCCAGCCATCCTTGCCATCCGGTGTCTTGACCCGGCTCCATTCTTCTGTTTTCTCAATCACCACTAACGGATCGCCGGTACTGACCATGGCAACAATCCGGTGCTCCATGCTGGGACCTGTCCGCATGGTAATTTTCAGAACTCCACTGACATACACTGTTTCAGCATCTGCCAGACAACCTGTTCCTGCAATCAGGATCAGTATGACCATAATTTGTCTGATGATTTTTTTCATGGCAATACCCCTTACATAAGTCACATCGGCCGTCCACCCGACAATTGTCCGGCCACGCACCCAAAACTGACCTTTTCATTAGCACCGAAGCGTGAATTGATCAACACAAATAGTGACAAATCAGGGGTCTTAAGGAGATTTCCGGACCTGCAGCAACCGCCCCGTCCCAATCCCTTCCAGCAACAGAACTGCTCACCACATCCAGTCAGGGGACGCCGCTCCAAGGAAAAATATCAGAAAAAAACTGGGGTTGCGCTTCGGAATTCATGACTCAGGGAGTAACTGTCGGCGGGTCGTTGCTGTCTGGCGTATCATTTTGCTGGACGATCACCTTGAAGCCCGTGAGGACCATTTTGCCCACAAACTTGCCAATCTTCTTTGCCTAAGCCATAACGAGTTGATCAGCGCCAAACTGAATGCAAGAAAACAGCTTTCATGAATAGCCTGGACCAGAAACCCCAAAGCTTACTCATGGTATGCATTAACATTTACTTCTTCGAAACGATCAATTCTTTGGATAATCATTCTTGACTGCCAGGATGGTATGATTTAACTCAACTGACTGTTTGAATAATATTTTTTGGTGGAGTTCAAGATATGTGACACCCTAATTTTGCTTCATCCGGTTCCAGATAGTATTCACCCGCTGCCAAGTGTTCAGCATATAAGCAGACTCAGGTTGTTTTGGCCATGGCCGAGGATCCCACTCCGCTTTCTTAACCAGTTCAACCACCTTTTCAACTTCCCCTTTCTCTTGAACAAGAAATTTTTCTGTCATGATCAAATAATCCGTCACCGCATGAAACGAGTTTTCGATATGCGCAATAGCATCCTCATCTGTAAATACCGCATAATGGCCCGGACACAAAATTTTAGCGCCAATTTTTTTTAACACTTTTAAAGATTCAATATACGCATCAACATCAACAAGAAATTCAGGCTGAAGGTATCCCTTAGTCTCATACGTAGCAACTGCTTCCGAGGCAACGAGGATCTTTTTTTCAGGAATCCAGTAGCTCATGAAATCCCATGTGTGCCCGGGTGTATTCAGGGCTACCACACTCAGCCCCGGCGCAAGCTCAATCGTCTGGTTCGGCTGAATCAGGATGTCCAACTCAAACGATTCAAAACCCTTCTCGTTAATGGGCCCTGAACCTGAATCCTTAATAGACTTTTTGCCTTCAAAGTTTAAATCCCGCATCAGTTGAACTGCCCTGGGCTTTTGCAAAATTTCAGAACACCGCGCAGAACCCCCGACTTTAAGATCCGGCCAGACATCCTTGAAATAGCTCGCCGATCCCACATGGTCAAAATGCGAATGGGTCAAAAACAAATATTCAGGCACGCGTTCCCCCAAAATCTGTTTAATCCCGGCTTCATATAAAAACGCCCCGGCAGTCAGCCCAGCATCAAACAGCACGGGTATAGCCCCGTCTAAAAGGTAAACTGGTACGCGTGCAGACCCGACCACATAAAATCCATTACATATTTCTCCAGTTTCTTGAATAATCATTGGGGCATCACATCATAGTTGAAAGCCCGGGACAACA